>JBCCQM010000113.1:0-26088 GCA_039024335.1 Myxococcota bacterium | reverse complement strand
CGGGCTCCGGCTCCGGTTGTGGCTCGGCGGTGGGTTCCGGCTGAGGCTCGGCGGCAGGCTCCGGCTCGGCAGCGGGCTCGGGCTCCGGCTCCGGCTCCGGCGCAGGCGGTGGCTCGGCGGCAGGCTCAGGTTCGACGTCTTTCGAACGCGCGAGGACGGGCTCTTCTTGCGCGGTCTTGGACGCAGATGCGGCGGCCACCTGCGGACCCGAAGCGTCCGGACGTGCCTGGTAGTTCGCCGGCAGCACCCCGTCCAGGGCACCGAGCGCGTAGCTGGCCACACCGGCGGCGCTGACGAGCAGCACGACCATGGCGAACACCCACAGTCCCGAACGGGGGGGCGTGTCGGCGATGTTGGCTCCGAATCGCGCGACAGGTTGCGCGTCGCCGTCCTCCACCACGGTGCGCGTTTCCAGCCCGGGCACGTGGATGCGCCGGCGGGTCGTCTTCGGCGGCACCGTCTGGACGCGCTTGCCTCCGCCCTTCGGCCCGGAGTCTTCACGAACGGTGGGGACGGGCCCGGTGACCGCACGGTACTTCCGGGTCGGTTCGATGCGCGCTGGCTTTCGAGCGGTGACGATCGGGCGGGCGCCGGCCGCCGAGGCCGTCCGCGGTGCTCCTTCCGCGCGCGCAACGGCGCGGTAGGACCGGGTGTCGGACTCGTCGAGGAGGTGGTTGCCGGAGTGCTCTCGCCACTGTCGTCGCTCGTGCAGCGGGTCGCGACGGTCATCGCCGGGCATGCGCTCGAGCGCCTCGGCAAACCGGCGGACTTGGCCCACCATGGACAGCGGCAGGCTCAGGTCGAGTACGGCGACGAACAAATGCTCGTTGGGGCCGCCGTGGGTTGCCAGCGCCTGGCGAAGCGGTCCAAGCACCGTGTCCTTCAGCGTGCCCTGCACGCACACGACGTAGATCATGGGTCCTTCGTGGCTCCGGTCGCGCTCCATGAGCGCGGCCCGAGCATCCGAGCCGGTCACGATGCCGGTGCGGAAGCCAAGCCCCTCCAGCGAGCGTGCGACCTCCGAGACAACCGTCGCGACGCTCTCGGCGCAGCACAGCGTGACCGCGTGCATGCGCGGTGTCGGTGAAGCGGAGCGTTGCTCCGGTTCGGTCTGCGGCAACCCCTCGCCGTCCACGTCCAGGTCCTGAGGAGGACTGTAGCAGATTGCCCCGCGCCCTCGCCCGTGCGCGCGCTCTCTACAGCTCGTCGGCCTTCTTCGAGATCGGCCCGCGATAGTTGTTCTCGAGGCTGATCTGCGCGACGACGGACCCAAAGCCCTTGTACGTCTGCTTGACGCGGGTGAGGGCGTTGGAGCGCCAGTCGACGTAGGGGTTGTCGATCTGTACGGGGTCCAGGCAACCGACCAGCACCACTTTCGAGGTCTCGCAGAATCGGCTCATCAACGTCTTCGCCAGGTGGCGGTCGCCGTTTTGCAGCTCGTCGACGAGCACGATGGAGCTTTCGATGTCGAGACCGCGCAGGAGCGAGGTCGAGAGCATGTGCATCATGTTGCGATGCTCGAGCTCGGCCGTGAAGTCGTGGTCGTTCAGTGAGCTCAGCGCGCGCATGTGCTGCATGAACGGCTCGAGCCAGGGCGAGACCTTCTCGTTGAAGTCGCCGGGCAGGTATCCGAGCTCATAGTTGCTCGAAGGGTGCTCGGGCCGGAGCAGGAACATCCCGTTCTCGAACCGGTTGGTGTGCTGCAGGGCCGAGCCTCTCGAGAACCGCATGGCGGTGGGCTGTCCGAGGAGCTGGTACAGAGCCGCGGCGACCATCAAGCGGGTCTTGCCGGAGCCGGCAGGGCCGTCGAGAACGACGAGCTGAACCGCGGGGTCGAGCATGAACTCCATCGCGAAGCACTGCAGCGGGTCACGCGGGGTCATGCCGAGGATCGGGCGCGGGCAGTACGTCAACCGCTTGCGGTCCCAGTACAGCGCGAACCGAAGATCCTGCAGCTCACGCGCGCCGAGGTCGGCGCGCATGATGATCTCCGTCTCGCCGGCGGTCAGAATCACGCCGGTGTTCCACAGGAGGCGCTCGGTCAGCTCCGAGGGGAGGGCGTCGAACGAAATGGACCGCTCGTGCGGGTCGCCGCTTTCGAGGAAGGTCTGCAGCAGCTCCGGCTCGACCTCGGCTTTGAGGTAGCCCTTGTAGACTTCTTTGGGGCTGCGCAGCTCGAGCTTGCCGTAGCGCAGCGCCTCGCCCCGCAACCCGACCGCGTCGCACTTGAGCAGGACGTTGCTGTCCTCGGAAACGACGTGGACGGAGTACTTGCCCGGCGCAGACGTCTCGGCGAGTTCTTGCACCCGCCGCGCACCGGCGACGATCAGGTTGTCCCCGGTGGTCGCATCGTACGGCGCCATGGTGTCGCCCTCGGGCTCCCACGCGAGCGTCCCCTTCTTGCCATCGGGCGCCGTCTCCATGCTCGAACCGCCCGAGAGCAGCTCGCTGAGGTCGTGGGAGATCCGGCCGTCGCTTCGATACGTCAGGATCTTTCGCATGACCGTGCGCGCAGCAGCACGCACGCCGTCGGACTTGTTCCGGCTCGCTTGCAGCCGGCCGAGCTCTTCGATGACCTGGTGCAGGAGCACCACGACGTTGCCATCGGTGAGCAGCCGGTCGAGCGAATCGGGGTTCTCGACGAGCGACGAGGTATCGGGGATGTAGACGGTGCCGGAAAGAGGAGCCGAGTCCAATGGCATCGATCAATTGCGTACCATGGTCGATCCACGTTTGCTGGACGTCAAAACCGGCCGCGGTGAATCCAATAGTTTGGATCGGTTAGCGAATCGGCGTCGGTGAGATCTCCCGCACTCGGCAAACGCGCACGCGGAAGCTGGCGGTTTCGATTCGGGACCGAGGCGTTGCAGCCCCAGCGTTTGATCCACCTTCCGCTGCGGTGTACGAAGCCGCCATCCCCAAAGGGAAGGCAGCTGCAATGACCACCAAAATCGCCATCAACGGGTTCGGACGCATCGGTCGTCTCGTCTATCGCATCGCCGCCATGCGCGGTGACATCGAAGTCGTCGCGGTGAACGACCTCGTGGCAGCCCCCAACCTTGCCTACCTGCTCAAGTACGACTCGACCCACGGTCGCTTCAGCAAGTCGGTCGAGCTCACCGACGACGGGTTCGCCGTCGATGGCAAGAACACCAAGTGCCTCAGCGAGCGCGACCCCGCTGCGCTTCCGTGGAAAGACCTCGGCGTCGACTACGTGCTCGAGTCGACCGGTCTGTTCACGAAGTTCGACGATGCTCAGAAGCACGTGCAGGCGGGCTGCAAGCGCGTCCTGATCTCGGCGCCCACGAAGACGCCCGACCAGGTCCCCACCTTCGCCTACAAGGTCAACCACGAGAAGTACGACCCGTCGGCGCACACGGTGCTCTCGAACGCTTCGTGCACGACCAACTGCCTGGCGCCGATCGCCAAGGTCATCAACGACAGCTTCGGTCTCGCCGAGGGTCTGATGACCACCGTGCACGCGGCCACCGCGACGCAGCCCACGCAGGACGGTCCGACCAAGAAGGACTTTCGCGGCGGTCGGAACGCCTACACCAACATCATCCCGGCCAGCACCGGTGCCGCAAAGGCCGTCGGCCTGTGCATTCCCGAGCTGCAGGGCAAGCTCACCGGCATGGCGTTCCGCGTGCCGACCGCGGACGTCTCGGTCGTCGACCTCACGTTCCGCACCGACAAGAAGACCAGCCTGGCCGAGATCAACGCTGCGATGAAGGCCGCCGCCGAGGGTCCGATGTCCGGCGTGCTCGGCTACACGGAGGAGCCCGTCGTCTCGTCGGACTTCATCTCCGACCCGCACAGCAGCATCTACGACGCAACCGCGGCGATCCAGCTCAACGACCAGTTCTTCAAGATCGTCAGCTGGTACGACAACGAGTGGGGCTACTCCACCCGCTGCGTCGACATGATCGGCATGCTCGCCGAAAAAGACCGATAGCCCTTTGTGGCGCACCGCTCCTTCATTCGGTGCGCCGGACTATCGGTCATCGAGCTCGGTGGTGATGCCGGGCTCATACGAGGGGGGAGGGACGGATGTCTCTTCCCCTTCGAGTTTTTCGGCAGTTGCCTCAGGGCCTCGGTACAGACCCCACACATCAATAGCGGATCTTCACCGCGTTCGTCACGTCAAAGATCGTCGTCCGCGATCGAGGCGTTCGAGATCTCTTCCCCGACGCGCACGCGACCCGGCACACTTTGGTCGTGTCGCTGCGCTCGAAGTTGGAACTCGCCATCGGTCGGAAACTCGTGCGCATGCCGTCGACGTGGCTCGACCGACTCGGTGACCGGCTGCATGTGGAGGCCGATGGCAACGTGCTGGACCCGCGCGTGCGGTTCGCCATCCGCTTGATCGAGCGAAGCAGCGGCGGTGAGGGACTGCATGCGTTCGGCGTCGAGGGGGGGCGAGAGCAGTTCCGTCGGTTTCCGCAGCTTCTGGACCCCGAGCCACCCAAGGTGCGCCGGGTGGACGAGACCGAGTTCGACGGACCGCGCGGCATCGTCCCGCTGCGGGTGTATTGGCCGCCAGGCGTCCATGAGCAGGCGCCCGTGCTCGTGTACTTCCACGGTGGCGGCGGCGTGGTTGGCGACCTCGACACGCATGACGTCCCGTGTCGCGTGCTGTGTCGCGCCGCGGAGTGCGTGGTCGTGTCGGTCGACTACGCGTTGGCTCCCGAGGGACCCTTTCCGGCCGGTGTCGACGACTGCGTCGCGGCGTTCCGGTGGGTGCGTGACCACCCCGAGCTGTGGAACGCGGACGGGCGCGTCGCGGTAGGCGGCGACTCGATGGGGGGAAACCTCGCGGCCGCGGTGAGTCAGCAGACGCGCGACGACGACGCGGGCGGGCCCGGGTTCCAGCTTCTCATCTACCCGATGACGGATCCCGTGGCCTCGACGGCCTCCCGGACCGCGTTCGCCCGGGGCTTCCTGCTCAACGACGACACGGTCGCGTGGTTCCATCGCATCTACCTTCGCGACGGCGATCCGAAGGACGCCAAAGTTGCGGTGCTGCACGTCGACGACCTCTCCGGGCTCGCGCCTGCCTACGTTGCGACCGCCGGCTTCGACCCGCTTCGCGACGAGGGGCACGCGTACGCCGAGGCACTGCGGGCCGCGGGCGTATCGGTCCGCGAGCGCTGCTTCGGTGACCAGGTTCACGGTTTCATCCACATGACCGGGGCCGTTCCGTCGTCGGCTTCGGCCCTCGAAGAGGTCGGTCAAGCGCTGCTGGCGGGCTTCACGGACCTCGCCCGCTGAGCCCGGCTTCCCAGCCGCGCCACCGCCGTGCCATGCTCCCGCTCACGGATCTCATGCGTACGCCTGCTCTGCTCATCGCCGCGACCCTGTGTTGGAGCCTGACCGCCTGTGATGGCGGCTCGGCCGAGAAGAAAGCCGATCCCGCCGCCGATGCGAAGGCCAAGGAAGAAGAAGAGAAGAAGGCGCGCATCGAAGAGCGTCGCAAGAAGCGCGAGGCCGAGGCAAAGGCCAAGGAAGACGAAGAGAAGAAGAAGCAAGCGGCGATCGACGCCGTGCTCGTCCTCCCCGAGAAGATGCCCAAGAAGCTTGCCGCCGCCTGCAAGGCCGTGGGCGAGGCGCAGGACGGCTTCATGAATCGCCACTACGAGGGCGAGACCGTCGAGAAGTGGAACAACGCCAAGTCCACCCAGCTCCCGATGACCGTTGCCCAGTGCACCAAGCAGGGCTCGCTCGAGGTTGCGGCCTGTCAGCAAAACGCGCTGGCGACCGCGGGCACGGAGCTCAAGAAAGAGCTGCCCGCGCTGCTGCGTGGCTGCATCGACAAGTTCGGCAAGGCGCCCGAAGGCGTCACTCCGCCCGCCTGACGCAGCCACCCATGAGCTCGATCGGAAGCATCTACGACGACGTGCCCGAGGGGGAGGGCCGAGGTCCCGACCTGCGGGCGCGCGTGACGGTGCCGACGTCGAGCTTGGGTGATCCCAACGGCGCGCGCGTGCCGCTGCCGCCTTCGCTGCCCCATCAAGGCGGCGAGGTGGAGCGCGCGCCACAGCCTGGGGAGTCGCTCGACGCGGTCACCCTTCGGCTGCCCGAGGGCTTTGCCGACGGGGCGACGCTGCGCCTCCGCGGTGCAGGCGGTCGCGGTCCCAAGGGGGCTGGCGATCTGTATCTCACCGTCACGCTCACCGACGATGCGCCGACGCTTCCCGCGGTGGCGCCGACGCAGGCGCTCGACACCGAGGAGGGCTCCGTGGTGCCCGTCGTGGTCGTCGTCGGCGTCGCAGCGGTCGTCGCGATCCTCTACCTGTTCGTGTTGTAGCGTCGTGACCGGTCGGGCCATCCCTGCGCGCGTCGTGTCGCTGGCGTGGGCCGTGCTCGTCGCGGTCATGCCGGGCGTGGCGGCGGCGCGATTGTTCGACGGCCCCGACCTTCCCGACGGCATCGGCCGGGCGGTGCGCTTCGCGGTCGCCAGCGCGTTGCTGGTGGGGTTCGTCGCGTTCCTTTGGATGCGCCGTCGTAAACGCTGGGACGCGCTGTCGGCGTGGAATCGACGCGCGCTCCCGCTGCTGACCGCGCCCGTCTTGGTGCTGCTGGCGGACACCGACTTGGTCTCGACCCGCGGTGGCCTCGCGCTGGGGAGCATTGCCGCGTTCGCGCTCACCGTCGCGTCGTCGCGCCTCGCGGGCCCCGTGCCTGCGCCGATGCGGCGCCGCCGGGCCACGCCGTGGGTGATCCTCGCCGCCGCGCTGCTCGTCGGCGGCTGGCTCAGCTCGATCGCGTGGGTGCGCCATGACTCGATGCAGACGAACACCTACGACCTGGGCCTGTTCGTCAACGCGATTTGGAACACCTCACAGGGGCGCTGGTTCGTCTGCACGCTGGTCCCGACGGGGTCCATCCTCGACGAGCACGTATCGCTGATGCTCGTCGTGTTTGCGGCCCTCATGAAGATGGGCCTCACCGCGAAGGGGCTGCTCGCGCTGCAGGCGATGTGGCTGTGTGCCGGCGCCGTCCCTGCATATCTCCTGGCGCGCCGTCATCTCGGCGAAGCCGGCGGGGTGGTCTTCGCGGCCGCCTACCTGCTGCACCCCTCGGTGCATGCGAACGCGCTGTGGGACTTTCACCCGCTGTCGTTCACGCCGCCGCTGGTGCTGTGGATGTTCGTGTGGGGGCGTACGCGACGGCTTCGTCCGGCGTTTCTCCTGTGCGTGCTCGCGCTGCTGATGCTGCGCGAGGACATGGCCTTCGTGCTGCTGGCCTACGCCGCCACGCTCTGGCTCGACGGGCGCGCACGTCGGGCCGCGCTCGTTGGCGGCATCGCCATCGCGTTCTTGGTCGGGCTCAACCTGGCGATGGGTCAGACCACGTCACACGTCTCCCGCTACGCGGATCTTGCTGCGCGCGGCGGCGGCGGCTTGACCGGGCTCGTGGTGTCGTCCCTGTTCGACCCCAGCTTCGTGCTGTCGCACGCGCTGAGCTACGGCAAGGTCGTCTATGTGGGCATGCAGGGCGTGGGCGTGCTGTTGCTGCCGGCGCTCGCCCGGCGCCGGTGGCCGCTGCTCGGCGTGACCGTTGCGTTCTCCGTGCTCGCGACGAGCAAGCACGTCTCGAATCCTTACTTCCACTACACCTCGCTGCTGCTGCCGATCGTGTTCGGGTTGGCGCCGGCGGGGGCCAGTGCGCTGCTGGTGTGGACCCGCGGCTTCGGCCCCATCGCGACTCGGCGGCGGGCGCTCGTTCACGGCGTGTTCGCGGGGTCGCTCGCCCTGTCGTTCGCGTACGGCGGACTGCACGACAACGAGAGCTTCCGGGCCGGATTCCGAACGCCGCGGCGCACGCTCTCCGAGGCTGCGGGGGAGCGCGTCGCGTGGTTGCGCGGCGCGTTGGAGGGAATCCCCGACGGCACGTCGATGGCCGTGACCGGCCGCGTCGGGCCGCACGTCGCACAGCGTCCCGCGGTGTATGCGTTCCCGCCCGAACGGCCGGTCGAGCTGATGATCGTGTTTCGTGGGGATCTGCGCCGTGACCAGCGGACGTGGCTGCAGGAGCAGGTTGCGTCAGGCGCATGGTCGATCGTCGAATCGACGGGATCTCTGTCGATCTACCGCCGAAATCCGTAGTCCGCGCGCTGGGTTGCCAGCGATCCGCAGCGGGGTATCATCCTCGCTCCGGCTGCCGTGAACCAGCACGACCCACCTCCGGGAGCGGGCTCGGGCAGCATGCCCCCGCCCCAGCCTCCGTCACCGGGAATCGCCCCGCCGGTGGCCGCTCCGCAACCGATGGCGCCGGGCGTGCCGGCGCCACCGCCTGGGTACGCACCCGCCGTGGCGCAGCAGCCCGCCGCGCCGCCTCCGGGCGAGGCTGCCCCGCCCGCCGCGGCGTCCCCGGATGCTCCCGCTGCGTCCGCGGCCGCCGACGAGGGCGGAACGAACCAGTTCGGCACGTTCGGCGGCGTGTTCACGCCGGTCGTCCTGACCATTCTGGGCGTGATTATGTTCATGCGGACCGGCTATGTCGTCGGGTACGCGGGCTTGGTCTCGGCGCTGGTCATCCTGCTGATCGCAAAGCTGATCACCACGCTCACGACGCTGAGCTTGTCGGCGATCGCGACCAACCTCGACGTCCGCGTCGGTGGCGTCTACTTCATGATCTCCCGCGTGCTGGGTCCCGACTTCGGCGGCAGCATCGGGATCACGCTGTTCGTCGCGCAGGCGGTCAGCATTGCCTTCTATACGATCGGCTTCACCGAAGCCGTATTCGACGTGCTGGGCAATCTCGTCAGCGCCGGCCTGGTCGAGTCCATGGTCGCGGCGCACGTGCCCGAGATCGCTTCGTCGGTCATCGTCACGGGCCTGTTCGCGCTGACCTTCAAGGGGGCCGACGTTGCCCTCAAGGCGCAGTACGTCGTCTTGGCCGTGCTGCTGCTTTCGGTCGTCGCCTTCCTCATCGGCGGGGTGCTCAACTTCGACGCCAGCCTGCTCGAGGCGAACATGGTCGGCGACTACGAGCCGGTCGCGGCCGACCGCGAGAAGACGCTCACCTTCATGGTGATGTTCGCGATCTTCTTCCCCGCCGCCACGGGGATTACCGCGGGCGCGAACATGTCCGGCGACCTCAAGGACGCGGGCAAGTCGATTCCAACCGGCACGCTCATCGCGATCTTCTTCACCGCGACCGTGTACGCGGTTCAGATCTTCCTGGTCGCGGGCAGCACCTCCCGCGAAGCGCTCAAGGCTGACCCCTTCGGGGCGCTGCAGGAGATGAGCATCTTCGGGCCGCTGATCGTCCTGGGCGTGTTTGCGGCAACCCTGAGCTCGGCGCTCGGCAGCTTCCTGGGTGCCCCGCGAATCCTGCAGGCCATGGGGCAGGACAAGCTGATGAAGTCCTTCGAGTACTTCGGCAAGGGGTCGGGGCCCGCCAACGAGCCCCGCCGCGCCACGGTGCTCAGCCTCATCATCGCGGTCGCGGTGATCTGGGCCGGCGACCTGAACGCGGTCGCCGAGATCATCTCGATGTTCTTCTTGATCGCCTACGGGATGATCAACCTCTCGGCCTTCGTCGAGAGCCGCAGCGCCAACCCAAGCTTCCGTCCCACCTTCCGCTGGTTCCACTGGGGCACCGGCCTGGCGGGCGCCGTCGCGTGCTTGGTCGTGATGCTGGAGATCAACCAGCGCTACGCCATGGTTGCGTTCGCGATCACGGCGATCATCTACTTCTATCTGAAGAAGCGCGACATCCAGACCAACTGGGGCGATGCCAAGGCCGGCTACATCTTCCAGAGCACCCGCAACAACCTGCTCTACCTGGAGACGGCGAAGTTCCACCCGAAGAACTGGCGGCCCATCCTCGCTGCGATCAGCCCCGACCCACTTCGGGAGCGACGGCTCGTGCAGATGGGCAGCTGGCTCGAGGCGCGTCGCGGCCTGTACACGGTGGCCGAGATTCATGCGTCGGGCGATCCGGATGTTCACGAGCGGCTCGCGTATCGAAAGCGCCGTCGCGACGAGCTTGCGCGTCACTTCAAGTCCCTGGACATGGTCGCGTTCGGCGAGGTGGTCGTCGTCGACGACTACAACGACGGCTTCATCACCTTCTTGCAGAGCTACGCGATGTCGGGCCTCCGCCCGAACACGCTGCTGACGTGCATTCCCGACGCCCTCGACGTCGAGGGCCGGCAACGCTTCCAGCGCACCGCGGCGATCCTGCGCGCGTTCGACTACAACACCCTGCTGCTCAAGCCGGGCGAGCTCGCGCTCGACAAGACGCAGCGGGTCATCGACCTGTGGTGGCGAGGCTCTCGCAACGGCAGCCTGATGGCGCTGCTCGCCTACCTGATGAAGCAAGATCGCGCGTGGCGAACCGCGAAGATTCGGATTTTCCGCGCAGTGCCCGAGGCCTCTGCCGAGACCGAAGCGCGCCAGCACCTCGACAAGCTGCTCGCGAACGCGCGGATCGAAGCTGAAGTGCATGTATTTGCAACTGCCGAGCCGCCGTCCCGTTTCATTCCGGAGCACTCGGCAGGAACCGCAGACCTGGTGATGCTCGGTTTGAGCTCCGGTGACCTCGAGGACTTCCCGGGTTACCTCGGGAACATGGACCCGCTGCTGGCGCAGCTGCCGACCACGTTGCTCGTGTGGAGCAACGGAGACGCAGACCTGTTCGCCTGAGCGCGGCGCGCCCGTTCACGCCTTGACCCGAGGCGGTGCCGACCGCGTATCATCCGCGCATGGGTCGGGTTGGCTTTGGGCGATTCGCGACGGGTGCTTTGGCACTTTGCTGCGCCTGTTCGGTGGGCGAGTTCGAGGACGGGACCTCGTTTGGAGACCCCGTCGCGCCGCCCGCTGGCGGGGACGAAACGAGCGGCGGCGGCGATACGGGGTCGCTGACCACGGGCGTCACCGCGTTTCCGCCGACCAGCGGAACGACCGACCCCGACCCGAGCGAGGTCACCACCGACCCAACGAGCGAGCCGGACCCCTCCACCACGGGAGAGGCCACGACCGCGGCAGACTCTTCGAGCAGCGGCGGTGCCGTCGGCGAGGCGTCGAGCGGGGACGGCGTGGAGTGCGGCAACGGCGTACTCGAAGAGGGCGAGCAGTGCGACGGCGACGATTTCGGCGGGACCACCTGCGAAGAGGCGGGTGACTTCACGGGGGGCTCACTGGCCTGCTCCGAGCTCTGCGTGCTCGACAGGAGCGGCTGCACCGAGCCCACGATGGACCCGGTCGAGGTCTGCGAGAACACCAACCTCGCGATCCCGGACAACGGCGCGCCCGTCACCGTCACCCCGACCGTGCCGCCGGGAGGCACGGTCAGCAACGTCACCGTGAGCGTCACGTTGACGCACACGTTCATCGGCGACCTCACCATCGACGTCACCCACAGCGGGACGACGGTGCGCGTCTACAACGAAGAGTGCGGGGTCGAGGACAACATGGAGCTGAGCTTCGACGACGACGGTGCGGCCATCGCTTGCGCCGCCTCGACGTCGGGCGCGGCGACGCTGCCCACCGAGTCGCTCACCGCGTTCGATGGCGACGCAGCCGGCGGCGCCTGGGAGTTCAGCTTTCAGGACAACGCCGCGCTCGACGAGGGCAGCGTCAGTCAGGTCTGCGTGCGCGTCGAGTAGCGCCCGTCGCTCAGCGCTGGGCGAGCGAGGGAAGGGGCCGCTCGGTGGGCGGTGCGGCAGGAGCCTCGGTGGGCTCCTCCGTCGGCTCGGCCGGTGCCGGAGCGAGGCGTGGCAGGTGCCCGTGTCGTTCCTTGGCGTCCGAGAGCCACGGGCGCCACGACTTGGGCGGGTTCATCGACACGAAGCTGACCTCACCGCGGCACGAGGCAGCGTCGGCATCGAGGCAGTGCTCCCGCTGCACGGCCAGGGTGACCGACTCGCCATCCCAGCCGTCGATCCAAAACGCGCTGGCCTGGATGCCGACCTGGGCGTCCGTGAAGCAGCCGGTGTCGACGAGCATCCGCGACAGCTCCATCATGCCGCCGTCCCAGGACTCGATCGCTTCGAGCGATGGACACTGCGGCTGCTCGGGCCATTGAGGCGCTTCGGTCTCGCAGGCCGCCTCCATCGAGCATCGTGGGCCCGAGAGAAGCTGCGCGAGCACGGGGCCGGATTGGCGGGAGTGGTCGATCCAGTTCACCAGGTCGAAGGCGATTGCGCTGTCGATGCGGGTGACGATCTGCGCGGTGTGATGTTCGCCGTTCGCGTCGGCGTCGTTGAACTCGACCGTGGAGAAGAACGGGCCGACGATGCTGCGCAACCAGACGTCGGGCGCGTTCTCCAGCGACAGCTCCCACGGGCGGTCGTCGTTGGACGTCACGCGCACCGTCTGGTCCACGCCGAAGATCGACCAGGCGATCGTCCGCACGTGTACCGGGTTGTTCGGGACCGGCTGGGCCTCGACGGCGGAGGTCAGGGCGGCGGCCGTGGTACACGCGAGAAGCAGCGAGAGCATCGTGCCTCCTCGGTAGACCGTCTGGTGACGACGTCCAAAAATGTCGCATTTTCACCCACGTGAACGGGTGTTCCACGGCTGACGCTGGCTGCGAGTCGATCGAGCACACCGCCGACGTGGCCCTGAAGCTCTGGGGCCGCGATGAGCCGGCCATGCTGCTGGCCGCTGCCGAGGCCGTCGTACAGATGCTGGACGAGGGCGCCACCCGTGCCTCGAACGGACCGGCGTGACGTGGCGCCGGAGGCCATCGACGTACGGCGGGCTGCTCTGGGAGGTGTGGGGCGTCCACCGGACCGCGGACCGGGTTGAGGCCCGCGTGGTGCTGGACGTTTGATCTTTCTTTGGCCGCGCTTTTGAATTTCACGTCGCTGGGTCCACGGACTCTCGAACGTGACCGCTTTGGCCACAACCACTTCTCCTGGATCCCCGGCGGTCGTGCCGGACGACCCGGTCGCACGTGCAGCGACGGGGGACGCGGCCGCGCAGGCGGACCTGTATCGGGTTCATGCGGCCACGCTCACCCGGCGCCTCACCCATGTCTGTGGTGATGCCGAGCTGGCGCGCGACGTGGCCCAGGACGCCTTCATCACCGCGTTCGATCGGCTCGGCCGCTTTCGCGGACGATCGTCGTTCTCGACGTGGCTGCACGGCATCGCCTTCAACCATCTGCGGGATCGTCGAAAGCATCGCCGCCGAGAGGCATCCGGACAGCGCCGGCTCGCGCAGGTGAGCGCGGACGCGGCACCCTCGGTGGAAGGCGCCGTGGCGTCTCGTCGCGCGGTGGAAAAGCTCGATGAGGTGTTGGGCACGCTCGCACCCAAGCTTCGTGATGCCTTCGTGCTGCGGGTGGTGGAGCAGCTGTCGCTGGAGGAGGCCGCGAGCATCTTGGGCGCGCGGCAGGCCACGGTGTCGTACCGGGCCAAGCGAGCGGAGGCGCTGGTGCGTAAAGCGTTCGAAGGAAAGGACGAGAGTCGATGAGCTACGAAGATGCACTCGAACAGATGCGGTCCCGAACGGTCGAGCCTGCGCCGCTGGCCACCCTTCGCGAGAAGCAGGAGACGGCGCGTCGGCTGAGCCTGCCCGCGGGGCGTCGACGCTTGGCCTCGATGGCAACGCTGACCGCGGCGCTGGGCTTCGTGGTGCTGACGGTCCGCCCCGTCATCGTGGAGATGCAGATGGTGGTGCATGCCGGGGCGGTGTTCCGCATGTCGGTCGCGACCTTGCTGCCGGCGGCGGTGCTCGCCTGGGCGCTGCGACTGCTCTCTCAGCGCCGGCTGGGCGCACAGATCCTGTGTCGCGCCGTCTGGTGGTCGAACCTCATCGTCGGCTTGCTGATCGCGCTGAACTTCCCCGGCGTCGTCGAGCGAGCGACCGGCGCGGTCATTGCGGTCGCGTGCGCGGTGGCGCTGCGCTCCGTCGGGGAGCGCGGCCTCGATGCCCACGACCCTGATCACCCCTTCGCTCCGGTCCGCTTCCGCGGGCAGCTGCTGCTCGCGCTGATCATGGCGTTTGCCGACGCGCAGACGTTGGCCTTCTCCGCCTTGATGCAGCTGCGCATCGGCATGATGGGCTGGACGCTTCAGGGCACCGTGGCGTACGCCGGCCCGACGATCCTCGCGGCGACCGTGATGGGCATCGCCGTGTGGGGCGTCTATCGGCTGCGCACGTGGGCGCTGTTTCTCAATCTCGTTGCCAACATTGCGATCGCCTACTTTGCGCTCGAGGGCACGCTCGGCCTCGCGTCGAGCGTGAGCGTCACGCTCGCAACGACCGCGGCGATCCAGTGCTTCTTGCCGGTGCCGATCCTGGCGACCGCGCTGGGCGACGAGAACGCCGGCCGTTCACACTTGGGGCGGGGCCGCGGGTGGCTCATGCAGGGCGCCGTCATCATGCTCGCCGCGGCGAGCGTGCTGGTCGTGCCGATGCCGAACGAGGGGGATGGCTGGATGACCGGCCCCGGGCGAGCCTTTCACCGCGGCATGTTCGACCACCGGAGGTCCATGGTGCAGGAGTCGGTGCGAGAGCGCCTCGACGCAACGTCCAACGACCTTCGTGGGCGTCGGTTCGAACGAGAGGGGATTCATCGGGCCAACTTCGACGGTGCCGACCTCCGCGGCGCGAGCTTTGCGGGATCCTCCGTGACCGGGTCGACGTTCCGCAACGCCAAGCTCGACGGCGCCGATTTTCGCGGAGCCGTACTCACTCTGCGCTACGGCAAGTTCGTGACGCCGAAGGGTGCATTCGATGGGAGCACGATTCTCGGGGCGGACTTCACGGGTGCCGACACGGATGCGGGTCTGTGGGCCGCGTGGACTCCGGACGAACTCGACGGGGTGACGTGTCCGGATGGGCGTCCTGCGGACCCGAATGATGGCTGTGCGTTGCGCCTCGGCAGAGTCGCACCGGGGTACCGGGTCGATCTGCGGTGGACCGACGCGTCAGGTGGCGCGGACTGTCCATCAGCCGGTCACGTGTCCCGAGCGTTGTGGGTGCCCGGGGACCGCCTCAACCTTCAGCATCACCACTACATCCAGCTCGCAGACGGGCGCTTCATGGGACCGGATGGGACGATTGATCCGTCGGAGACGTCTTGGACCGTCGCGACGACGGGGTGCGGCACGATGACCGCGGAGGTCATCGACCGGGTCAATGACCCCGACGGGTCGGCCCCGTAGCGAGGAAGCGGCGGGTCGGCGCGTCTTCGTCGAACCCGTTGTCGCCGAACCACACCTCGGTGGTGCTGCCCTCGGGGTCGCGAGGCTGGGCCGGTCGCGTGATCTCGAGGTGATGCACTTCGGGCTGGGCGTCACGCACCTGGTCCATGTGCGCATGCGCGGTGGTGAAACCCTCATCGATGGCGGCGGCGAGCGACTCGGCACGACCGACGAAGTCGCCCGGTTGCGTGCCCGCGTGGTCTTGCTCGAGGTCTTCGAGCATGCGGTCGAGCACGGCGTAGCGCTCGAGAATGTCGCGCTTGAGGCGAACGTCCTCGGTGCCGTCGAACACCAGGCTCAGCGCTCGCTGGGCGCGGCGGTGCCCGACCTGCAGGGCCAGCACGAGGTCGTGCATGGCGTTCACGGATGGCTGCGTGCGTGCCTGAGCCAGACGCGCGGCCAGAAACGTGGCGACCGAGCGCTGGTCTTCGAGCACGATTTCAGCAGGCGCGAGACTCACGACGTCGGACTCCAGCCTATCAACTTCGACGTGGTTCGCGGCGTTCAACTCCACAATCACCTCGCCCACCCGATCAGACGGTGCTAACCCTCGCCGGTTGCGATGAGCGCTTCTTTTGAACAGATCGATCCGTACCGCTGGCGGATCCCTCAGCACCGCGGGGTGCGGGTGCCCGGTCTGGTGTTCTCCAGCGCCCAGATGCTCGAAAGCATCCAGGATGAAGGCTGATGCGATACGCGATCGGCAGCGAGCCCGTCCGTGGTCGAGGACATGATCGCGTGCGCGTGTGCGTGGGCGACTCCTCCACCGCGATCATTGTCGCCGACGGTGCCGGTGGAATGGGTGGCGCAGCGCGAGCGGCCGAGTCCACCGTGCGCGCGCTGGCGGCGGCGTTCGAAGCGGACGCCGCCGTGGTCTGGCGTGACGTCCTCGTCGCCGTCGACGCACGTTTGCACGAAGACGGAAGCGCAGGCGAGACCACAGCCGTCGCGCTGACCGTCGACGCCGAGGGCGGCATCGAGGGGGCAAGCGTCGGCGACAGCTGGGCGCTTGCCCTGGGCCTCGAGGGAGCGATGTTGCTCACCGAAGCCCAGCGTCGCCGTCCGCGGCTGGGCAGCGGGGATGCCCACCCCGTCTCGTTCTCGGCAGAGCGCGCCTCGACCGTGCTCGTGGGGTCGGACGGGGTCCCTGAATACGGCTGCGCGGACGCGCTCGAAGCCCTGGTCGAGGGGCGCAGCCCGTCGGTGGGGATCGGGCGCGCGCTCGAAGCGAGTCGCCTACGGACCGGCCGGCTCGCCGACGACTTCACGCTGGTCGCCCTCGTACGCGGATAGTTGCACCAGCGCGTCGTCGCGAGGCCGGCGCCGTTGACACGGCGAGCAGCTGCCTGCACAACACGGCGATGTCTGGTCTTGGTGGTCGTTGGGGAGCGGGCCTCGTGCTCATGGGTGCGTGGTTGGTCGGAGGCTGCGGCGATGATGGCAGCGGACCTGCCGACACCGACGGCGCCGGAACCGAAGACGCAACGTCGGTCGCGTCCACGAGCACCGCGAGCACGGACCCGACCACCGGCATCACCTCGGTCGGCAGCTCCGACACCTCGGAGACCGATCCCAGCGGCGCCGAGGACAGCTCGAGCTCCAGCACCGGGACCCCGGTGGGGCCGTCGTGTCCCGCAGCCCCGCAGGCCGATCGCACGGGCACCGACGGATGGAACGACGCCAACGGCAACGCGTCGGTCACCATCGACGACCCCGAGGCAGAGCGCCGGACGTACACGCTGAGCACGACGGCGTCGCTCGTCGACAATCTGCCGAACAATCCGCGCATCCTGATCGAGCAGAGCGACGACGCCACGCTGCGCTCGGGTCACGACCTCTTCGACGCGCTGTACACCCTCTCGCTCGAGGAGACGCGCGAGAACAGCGTGGAGTCGATCCAGGACTTCGCGTTCAACAATGGCGCCGAGGTTCCGTGCGGTGGGTGCTTCGAGACCGGGCGCAAGTGGAACTACGTGTGGACGCGCGACACCGCCTATGCGGTGGACCTGGGCCTCGCGGGGCTCGACCCCATGCGCGCCCGAAACTCGCTCGACTTCAAGCTCAGCGAGCGGCGGGGTGGGGGCGACCTGCAGATCGTCCAGGACACCGGTACGGGCGGAAGCTACCCGGTCTCGAGCGACCGGGTGTCGTGGGCCGTGGGCGCCTGGGAGCTGCTCGCTCAGCTCGACGGTGAGGAGCGGGATGCGTTTGCAGCCCGCACGCTTGAGGCCCTGACCAACACCCTCGATCACGACCGGGGCATCGTCTACGACCCCGCTGACGGCCTGTACTACGGAGAGCAGTCCTTCCTCGACTGGCGAGAGCAGACCTACCCCGAGTGGACCGCGGGCGACGTGGTCCACATCGGCATGAGCAAGGCGTTGTCGACGAACCTGCTGCATTACCGGGCGATGCGGGTCGCCGCCTCGCTCGCCGACGAGGCTGGCGACGCGAAGAGGCGCGACCGCTTCGAGGGCTGGGCGGACGCGCTGCGTACTGCGATTCGCGACCACTTCTGGCTCGAAGACGAAGGGCAGTTCTCCACGTTCATCACGACCGGCCTCGATGTCGCGCCGGTGCGTCGCTTCGACCTGCTCGGGTCGTCGTTCGCGGTGCTCTTCGACGTGGCGACCGAGGCCCAAGCCGCGCAGATCGTGGCCGGCTATCCGCACTACGGTCCGGGTGCCCCCGTCGCGTGGCCGCAGCTGCAGAACATCCCCATCTACCACAACCGCGGCGAGTGGCCGTTCGTCACCGCGTACTGGCTCCGGGCGGCCGCCAAGGCCGGCAACGCAACGGTCGCCGAGAAGATGATGCGCGCGCTGATTCGTGGCGCGGCGGTGAACCTCTCGAACATGGAGAACTTCGAAGCTGCCTCCGGGGCGCCGTGGGTCGACGAGGGGCCCTCGAGCGGTCCGGTCGTGAACTCGCAGCGGCAGCTGTGGAGCGTCGCGGCCTATGTCTCGATGGTGCATCACACCCTGTTCGGTCTTCAGGCGGAAGAGGACGGGCTGCACGTGCGGCCCTTCGTGCCGGCAGGTCTGCGGACGTCGCTGTTCGCCGGGACCAACGAGATCGTGCTCAACGACTTCCGCTACCGCGGCCGAAGCATCAACGTGGTGCTTGCGCTGCCTGAAGACGCGGGTACGGGCGCGCTGCAGGTCGACGCGATGTTCGTCGGCGAGACCGAGATCGAGGGAGACCTGCTCGAAGGCCTCGAAGACGGCGACTGCGTCTACGTGCGCCTCACCGCGGGCGCGGGCGACGACGGGGACATCACCGAGACCACCGACGCCAACTGGCAGGACGTGTTCAGCCCTCGCACGCCGCAGATCACCGGCGTGAGCGGGGCCGGCGGCCAGGTGACGCTCGACCTCGCGACGACCGAGGCCAGCGACGTCACGTGGCGGATCTATCGCGATGGCGAGGTCGTCGCCGACGCGCTGCCGGGCTCTACCACGTCGTGGACCGACCCCGACTTCGACGCGAACGGCAGCGCCACGCCCTGCTACGTCGCCGAGCTCACCTTCACCAGCAGCGGCACCCACTCGCAGCACTCCACGCCGCAGTGCTGGTGGGGCCCCGGGTCCACGCGGGTGACCCTGATCGGCGCTTCATCGATGGTCAACGAAGGCGGAGTCGGCTCCACCAACCACGGCCGGTTCCACTACGAAGCGTGGGGCGACGACGGACACACGCTCACCGTGCCGAGCTTCACCCCGAGCCAAAGCGGGACGCACCTGTTCCAGGTCGGCTACGGCAACGGTGCGGGACCGGTCAGCACGGGCATCACCTGTGCGGTGAAGCGCGTCGTCGTGGAGGAGGTCGTCAGCGGTGACGAGGTCGCTCGCGAGATCTTGATCATGCCGCATCTGGGCGACTGGTCGATCTGGGCGCTGTCCAGCTTCGCCGAGGCCGACCTGACCGCGGGCGTCGAGTACCGGGTCACGATCGAAGGCGACGACGACGCGGTCAACATGTCGAGCTTCTCGCACTTCGAGGCCTACACCGGCGGCCTCGGCGGGTCCGACGGCGTCTTCAACCGCGTGAACATCTCCGACCTGCGGGTCCTCGCTCGCTGAGCTGGCACGGCGGCTGCACCCCTCTCGCCCCGATGGGTGGCTTCGGGCGGAGACCAAGGGCGGTGCGTTCACGCGGATGGGCGTTCTGCGCCGCGTTGGCGGCGCTTCCTGGGTGTTTTCCGCAGTACGGCTCCGGCCCGGGGGGAGACAGCGAGCGCGACACGAGAGTCGCACTCCCCGACGGGCCTGTCCCATGTGGCGACAGCGAATGCACGGTCGACCAGGTCTGCATCCAGCCAGGTCAGCAGTGGGGCGAGGGCTGCGTACTCGAAGACCTGCCTGAGCCGTTCTGCGGCGCTCGGCTCGAGGCCTGCGACGACGAGCCGGCGGACCAGTACATCGGCTGCCTCGGCGCGGGCTGGTGCGGCAGCGGAGGATGCGGAGGGCCCGAGCTCGCGGGCCACACCTTGGTCTGCAACGACACGCCCTGTCATTGCCCGGACGAGTAGCGCGTCGCGTTCAGCCCAGGCGGGCGCTCCAGCGCTTGGCGGCGTCGCGAACGGCCGAGGGCGCGCCGCGTCCGAGCTGGTGCAGTCGATCGGGGCCGAGGAGGGCTGGGCCTTCGTCTTCGAGGCGCTCGGCAAGCAGCCGCGCGACCGCGGTGTCGGACTCGAGCCAGTGCATCAGGGTGTCGGCGGGTAGCTGGTAGAGCACGGCCGGCAAGGCGAACCAGCGCTCCCCGACCGCCCGGACTTCGGGGCGCTCGTGGTGCAGCAAGAACGGGAGCAGCACGGCGACCTGCTCGGGGTCGGTCGAGCGCGCAACCCGGGCGTCGGGCTCTTGCAGCGCCGTCACGCTCAGGCCCAGCACGGCCGCGATGCCCTCGAGGACGGCGTCCGGCGACAGCCCAAGTCGAGAGAGCGCGTCGCGCAGCGCGTCACTGGGGCACGGGGCGGTGGTTCCCGGTTCAGCTGCGGACGCAGCGAGCCGTCGATGCACCAGGTCGTACAGCCAATCCCACCGTCCACGCGTTCCCATCACCGACCCCAAGACGGTGTACCCCATCGCCTCCATCGTGCTCAAACGTTCGTCGAGCAGGCGCTCGGCCTCCCGCTCGCGAAGCCATCGCCAGCTCAGCGCGCGGCCGGTCGAAAGCAACTCTGGCGGCTCATCGTCCGCGTGAACGCGGGCCCTGGCTTCGCGAACGTTGAACCACCCGGGGACCAGGCCTGCGCGCTCCATCAGCGACAGCCGCACGAAGTGTCCGGCCGCCTCGCGTTCGGGCGGGCAGAGGGTGTAGCCACGGCGCTCGATCCAGCGAGGCATGGGGGCTTCCTGCCAGAATCGACGAGAGCGGGAAAGGGCCCGCGTCAGGATTCGAGCGCGCCGCGAACCCGCGCCTGAAGCTCGGGCACGAGATCCGTCTCGAAGAAGGGATTGCGGCGCAGCCAGATGCCGTTGCGCGGCGACGGATGGAGCGCGAGCCAGTCGCGGAGGCGCCTGCCGCTGGCATCGGTCCACGGCATGCCGAACGCGTGGACCTTGGCGCCGGGCGCCTGTCCGATCAGCAGCAGGCGGGCGTCCTCGTGGATCGAGAACATCGGGCGCGGGTCGTGGGGAAGCGCTTCAGCGCAGACTCGACAGCCACGCGCGTCGTCGATGAGCGTGCGGAGGCGGGTCGCGCTCACTAGCAGCTCTCGACGTCGGACAGCGTCTGGGCCGCCATGACGCACTTGGCGTACTCGGCGTACTTGACGCGACCGCGGAGCTGAATCTTGTCGACCTTGTGCTTCACGCAGCGCTCCTGCAGACCGCTGACCAGCGACGCCTCGCTCTCGCGGCTCATCTGTGCGCTGGCCGCTTCCTTGAGCGTCACGTCGACGATGTGCTCACACAGCTCGCTGGGTCCGGGGGCGCGAACGAAGATGGCCCACAGGACGACGAGGGTGGCAACGAAGAGGAAGACTCCCAGACCGATGCGCTTCATGATCCGCCGTCGATGACTCTGAAGGCAGCGCGACGCTTCTGCACTTGTTCGGTGTCGGCTTCGGGCTGGGGCGCCGTTTCGGTGGCCGCGTCCTCGTCGACCTTCGTGTCGACGGTCGGTGCGTCGTCCTCGTCGCCGGCGCTCTGCGCTGCCGGTTCCAGGTCTGGCTCGTCGGCTGCGGAGACGGGACGGAGCGAAGGCTTGGACGGCGCGGCGGAGCTGGCATCACCACCCGCGCGTCCGTACCGGGTGCGCTTCACCGAGTCGGGCATGTTCTGGTCGAGCACGATGCCTCGCCCCGTCGAGCGGTCGGCGACGACGTAGACGGCACCGTAGGGAAACGAGCATCGCGTGACGTACCCGCCGAACGACAGGTCGGCACCAAGCCCCTCGGCCTCGAAGGTGAGGTCGAGCGGGTAACTCGGATCGAGGTCGATGATGAGACGCTCACGCCACTGTTCCCGGATGAAGTCGGGGCAGCTGACGCCGTCGAACAGCGCATTCACATGCAGCCGCGGGCATCGCCCAGCGGCGTACAGCGACTCGATCACACTTTGGACCGGGTGGACCACGGACGCCCGACAGCTTACTCGATGACGGTGGGCCGTACGACCCCACCGGCCAAAACCGGGGCGACTGGCGACGTCTGGTTGGACGCCTGTCCAGTGCGCGCCCGGCGCGACTGTGGATGCGTGGCGTTCAGGAGAATGCCGCCAGACCGGTGAGTGCCCGGCCGATCGCCAGCGTGTGGACTTCGTGTGTGCCCTCGTAGGTGAAGACCGTCTCGAGGTTGCACAGGTGCCGCATGATTCCGTACTCGCCCATGATGCCGTTGCCACCGAGCATCGAGCGCGCGGTGCGAGCGGCCTCCAGCGCCATGCGGACGTTGTCTCGCTTCATCATCGAGACGTGAATCGGCGTCAGCTTGCCCTCTTGCTTGAGCCGACCGAAGTGGTGTGCGAGCAGCAGGCCCTTGCCGATCTCGTTGTGGAGCTCGACCAGCTTCTGCTGCGTGAGCTGGAAGCCCGCGAGCGGCTTGTCGAACTGCACCCGATCCATCGTGTAGCTGCGGGCGCGCTCGTACACATCCATCGCGGCTCCAAGGGCGCCCCAGCCGATGCCGTAGCGGGCTTGCGTCAGGCAGGACAGCGGTCCCTTGAGGCCTTGGATGCCCGGCAGCATGTTCTCTTTGGGCACGCGGACGCTGTCGAGGACGATCTCTCCGGTGACCGAGGCGCGCATGGAGAGCTTGCCCTTGGTCTCAGGGGTGCTCAGTCCCTTGCGGTCGCGCTCGACGAGGAAGCCACGGATCACCGGGGTGTCGCTGCCGTGGTCGAGGGTCTTGGCCCACACGAGGCACACGTCCGCGAGCGGGCTGTTCGTGATCCAGAACTTCTGGCCATTGAGGATGTAATCGCCGTCGGGACCATCCTGCTTGGCGTGGGTTCGCATCGAGCCGGGGTCGCTGCCCGCGTTGGGCTCGGTGAGGCCGAAGCAGCCGATGAGCTCGCCCTTGGCCATGCCGGGAAGCCAGCGGTCCTTTTGCGCTTCGGAGCCGAAGGCATGGATCGGGTACATGACCAGCGCCGACTGCACGGAGCAGAACGAGCGAATGCCGCTGTCTTGCCGCTCGAGCTCGACCATCGTGAGGCCGTACGCGACGGGGTTCATGCCGGCGCAGCCGTAGCCTTCGAGGGAGCCGCCGAGAAAGCCCATCTCACCGAACTCGGGGATCAGTTCCTTGGGAAAGGTGCCCTCCTCGTAGTGCTTTTCGATGGTCGGCGCGATGCGTCGCTTGCCGAAGTCACGGGCCGACGTCCATACGATCCGCTCGTCTTCGGACAGCATCGAGTCGAGGTCGATGAGGTACGGCGTTGCTTCGCGAGCCATGAAGTACGCGTACCACAGCGCCGCGAAGCGGGCTCCTGGAGCCGGACGTGCCGCGCCGCGGTCTAGCTCACGCGGGACGCGGCGCGGCCGCCCGTTTTGGGGGCGATTGCCGGTCGCTCTGCTACGGTGGGCCCGCGATGACTGCGCTGAGAACCCTCGCCACGGTGGCAACGTTCTTGTTCTGCCTGCTAGCGGCCCCGACGTGGGCGCAGGCGGCCCCCGGTGCGAGCGGATCGATCAGCACCAACGGCGGCGCCAAGGGCAGCAGCAGCAAAGGCGACTTCGAGTGGCCCGAGCTGGTTTACGGCGGAAACGCCATCTCCGCCCAGCTGCCGCTGCAGTTCGGCATCGCGGGCTACCTGCCGAAAGCTCGGTTCGCGTTTCAGTACGACCGACAGATCCGACGTGCGCACTGGGCCCACATCGGGGCAGCCCTCGTCTTCGACCGCGGAGGCTGGGAGAACTTCCGGATGGACTCCTGTGGCCTCAGCGCCGGGGGCGTGTGCGGCAAGGGAGGCGTGGTCGGCGTCGACATCTTCGCCGGCTACACCCACAAGTTCTTCCTTCAAGACCGGCCGTGGCTGGTCCCCTTCGTGCGGGGCTCGATGGGCTGGAGCATGTTCGCGTTGCCCAAGGTCGGCGGCGGTGACGGCAACCGGCAGCAGATCCGCACGCGTTCGTGGACGCTGAACATCAAGCCCGGCGGTGGCGTGCGGGTGTTCCTGTTCTCCGAGTTCGGCGTCGGCGCCGACGTCAACCTTCCGCTGGGCTTCCTCGTCCACCGTGAAGTCCCCGAAGGCGGCACCGAAGAGAGCCGCGGCGAGTTCCTCTTCGGCATCGAAGTGCTGCCGCTCGTCGCCGAGTACCGGTTCTAGGTCGGCGTCTGCAGCGGCGGGGACCGCTTCCTCGCGCGGGCGCAGCGAAAAGCCCCGTCGAGACGCGCGTCCGCGGGGCTTTTACCGTGAGGGCTGCGGCGACTCGACCACGAGGTCGAGCCACGCGGAGTCGGGCAGGCCGCTGATGTCGGTCCCCCTGTAGCGGACGCGGTACGTGCCGGGACCCAGCGCATAGCCCTCGGTCAGGTCGACCTCGGCCACGCGGAACTTGTGCGGAGCGATCGTCGCGTAGTGCTCCGGGCCCGGGGGCGCGCGCTTGGCCATGATGCCGACGTAGGGCACGGCCGCGCCCTGGTCATCTTGGACCTCGAAGATGTCGTTGCGCAGGCCCTCGAAGGCCGTGTGGTAGACACAGAACTCCAGGGCAGCCTCGCCGGGGTTGGAGACCTCCATGCGAACGGCCGTCGGGGTGTCCTCGGAGGGCATCAGCGTCACGACCAGCATGGCGTTCGGATCCGTGGGCGACGCGGGCGTCACGGCGGGACGCGCACAGCCGGCCAAGGCGAGGGCGCCGAGCAGGAACGCGCGGCGGATCACTGCGCCGCCAGTGCGGGCTCGACCGGCATGTACGCAGAGCGATGCGAGACCTTCGGACTGCACATCGCCAGCATCTCGGCGAGGTCGTGCGCGACGGCGGACGGCGTGTCGAAGCCGGGCTCGACCAGAACTCGGATCGCGCAGTGCGGACGCGTCACGTAGACGGCGCGTCCGGGGCGGTCCATCACGGCAAAGACCAGCTCGACCGCGTCGCACAGCTCCGCGATGGGGTCGTCCACGTCGGCGTCGATGCGGAACTCGGCGGAGGAGGTGAGCGGGGCCCGGGTGTCCGGCATCTCCACGCTCGGCGCGGCGCCGACGGAGGCCCCCACATAGGTGGTTCCGTTGGCTCGGCCACCATGATTGCGGACGTAGACCAGCAACTCCATGTCCGATCCGCCTAGCACGGGACCCCGTTGAGCCCGAAAAAAGCGGTGTGGGTGCCCACCTGCGTGAAAGCACGGTGAATTCGCGGCCTGCGCGACCCTCGTGGTACCCAACGAGGACGCGGCACCCGACTTGGGCCGCGCGGTTTGTGGTGCGACCATGCACGCGCCCAGACGCGGATCCCCGCCATGAGTGACGGCAACGCCACATCTTCGTCCGAGACTCCCGCCAAGCTCCGGGAGGACCTTCGCGCGCTCGAGCGCCAGCGCGACCAGTACGCGATGGCGATGGACACGGCGACCGATCCGAAGGTGTCGATCCGGCTGCAGCGAACGCTGGAGCGGATCGAAGACGAGATCGACGGCCTTCAGAAGGCCGTCGCGGTGCTCCCCGCCGAAGACGAGCAGGCCTCGCCCCCGGTCGAAGCCGCCGACGACCCCGACTGGGACGACGAGCCTTCGACGGCGATCTATGATCCAGACAAGGTCCGCCTGCAGCTTGCCGAGCTGGAGGCGAAACGCGCCCGCGAAGAAGCCGAGGCTGCGGCTGCGACGGAGCAGGCGGCCGCCGAAGAGGACGAGGCGACCACGTCGATTCCGCGTGAGGACGCGGTCTCGTTCCCCGCACCTGGCTCGGACGCCGAGCCCGACGCCCCCGCGGCGTCGGAGCCGTCGCCGTCCGGCGCGAACCCGCTGGGACCGGTCTGGATGGACGGGATGGGTCCTCCGACGGGCGTCATCGAGAAGGACGATGCCGACACGCGCATCGCAGAGCCTGCGGCCGCGGAATCGCCAGAGCCCCAACCGGAGCCCGAGCCCGCAGCCGACGCTGCGCCCGAGCCCGAGCCCGAGCCGGAGCCCCAACCGGAGCCCGAGCCTGAACCCGAAGCAGCACCGGAGCCGGCGCCCGAACCTGCCCCCGCGGCAGAGGCTGCTCCTGAGCCCGAGCCTGAGGCTGCGCCCGAGCCTCAGCCCGCCGACGCCGACGTGCTTGGTGACGATCCGTTTGCGCTCCCGTCCGCAGCTGCCCCGTCCGCGACCGCACCGGTCACGGAGGCGAGTCCGTTCGGCAGCACCGACGAGACCCCGTTCGGCGCGCCTGCGCCCTCGTCCGACTTCGGCTCGCCCGTGTCGGTTCTCGACGACGACGCGGGCGCGGGTGACTGGGGCTTCGGCGCGAAGGCGCTGCTGTTCCTCGTCGTCG
>JBCCQM010000112.1:0-26164 GCA_039024335.1 Myxococcota bacterium | reverse complement strand
GTCGAACGGCGCGAGGTCGTCGACCGGCACCGTGATGCCGGCGGGCTCGATCCCCAGCGCGGCCGCCCACGTCGCGACATCCTCGTAGGTCGCATCGGGCCACACGAAGCTCGACTGCGAGAACCCATCGTGATCGAGGTCGGCCCGCCAGTCGAGAGCGTAGTACGACATCGGCGGCACGTATTCGTTGCCGCCGTAGCTGCTCGCCCGCAGGACGACTTCGCCGCGGGTCAGGTACAGGTTGTTGCGAGAGAAAAACGTGAACAGCGGGTTGCCCAGGTTCACCCCGTTCACCGCGCCGTCCTCGCGCACGAAGGTGTTGTGAATGAAGACGTTGCGGTCGACCTGCCCGTTGAACTTGAGCATCGACTGGCTGGGGATGCCGTTGTCGTAGCTTGGGGGCACGTCGTAGATCTGGTTGAACAGGAAGTACCAGGGTCCACTGAGCTGCGGCTGGAAGCTCAGCGGGTTGGCGTGGACGTTGCGAACCCGGTTGAACCAGAACCGATTGTTCGCGTAGCCGAAGTCGGGCTCGAAGCCGTCGTCGACCGACATGATGATGTCGTTGTTGTAAAAGTCGCAGTGCCGCGTGGGGTAGGACGTGGCGTCGGCAACGTTCGAGAACCGGTTGTAGGCCACGACGTGGCCGCTGGTGTAGCCCAGCTCGATGCCTTCCCCGCTGAAGGACGAGATGGTGTCGTCGCCGACGATGTCGTTGTCCATCAGGATCCAGTTTCGGCGGCTGGCGCCGATGTTCACGCTGTAGTTGAAGCCGGTGAACGAGCAGCCCATCACCACGATGTCCTCGTCCGCCTCCCCGAACGCGGCGAGCCCGGGGCCACCGTCTCCGGGGCCAACGAGGCGCAGGCCGAACACGCCGACGTGACTGCCGTCGATGCGCACCGAAGAGAACGAGGGCACCTCGCCAGGCGCCGCAACCCAGCGGGTCCGCTGCCCCGGCATGCCCGGGACGGAGAACACCGCGGAGCCGTAGTCTCCTTCGTGCAGCCACACCGTCTGGCCCGGCTGCACGTTCGCAACCGCCGCAGCAATGCCGCGATACGGGTCGGCCTCGGTGCCCGTGCCACCGCCACCGCCGGGCACGACATGGACGTCGGGTTCGGTCGGCCACGTCGGCTCCGCCCGCATCTGCACCGTTGTGCTGTCGCTCGCAAAGCTGCCCGAGGGGTCGGCCAGCAAGACTTCGACCTCGTACGTGACGCCGGGTTCGAGAAACAGCGCGCTGCCGGCGAGCATGTCGAACGCCAGCGGATTGCCCGGCCTGGGGACGCCGCTGTAGCCCGTCAGCGAGTCGGCAAGGTACGCGTAGTCGATCCGCATCAACGGGAGCGAGCGCTGCCAGTGTGCATCGCCGGGCGTACGCCAGCGGATCAAGCCGTAGGCATCGTGCTCGGGGTCGTCGCTCAGGTCCCACTCCAGGCCGAGGGAGGACAGCGTCGGCTCGAGCTCCCGCGCTTCGGGGGCGAACACGGCCGCGGTGCCCTCGACGGTCTCCGCCGTCACGACGACCTCGGCCGTCGCGCTGCCGCCGGGCGTCGTCACCTCGACCTGCAGCGTGTGCGGGCCCGGCACGAAGAACAGCGCGGTGGTCTCCAGCGAGGCCGGCTGATCGAACACGACCGGGCCCGGGCCGTCGACGACGCTCCACGACACGCTGGCCTCGAGCGACGACGTACTCGAGGCGAGCGGATGCCACACGCCGAGCGTGTTCGTCCCGGGCGCGTCCGCATCGACGCTGGGCGGCTCGACGCCGGTCTCGGTGCCACCATCGGCACCACCGCTGCTCGACCCTGCGCCCGTCGACGCGGGCCCACCGGAGCCCATCGTCGTCGGGCCGCTCGTCGTCATCGGGCCCGCGCTGCCTGCCTCCGTCGCGCCGTCGACCGCGTCACCGTCTCCACACCCAGCCAGCAGCAGCACGGCCGCCAGCGACGTCATCGTCGTCGTTCGCGTCATCATTCCCCCGCGGCAATCGCCGCAGAACAACGATACACGACCGTTTTTGGCATCAAGGCGCGAGTCGGTAGCGCCAGTCCGCCGACTCGATCTGCACCGAGCCCTCGCCCACGATGGCCTCGAGACGCTCGCCCCGCTTGGGCAGCACGCGGATGCGCCAGCTCTTCGACCCTTCTCGCATCTGGGGCTCCGAGACGGACTCCAGCCCGACGACGCGCCGGCTCGCGAGCGCGCGCAGCCGCGCCATGTCGGCCTGCGCGTCCGGGTCCTCGCTGAGCAAGCCTTCGGGCGTCCGCTCGAAGCGGCTGGTGTGCCCTTCGAAGGTGACCTCCAAGCTGCGAGCGGTCTCCAGCCAAAACTGGACCGGATCGGTGTGCAGCAGGTTACCGCGCAGGCGGGCACACGTGGCGGCCGAAAGCGGACCCGCCTGCTCGCCCACGCCCCCGATGCAGCCGTTCGGGTCGTCGGGGTTGGACCACAGGTCCAGCGCCATCACGGTGTCGCGACCCGACTCGGGCGTCTGCTCGATGCGAAGCGTGCGCTCGGGGGCGGCTGCCGGACGCGGCATCCAGCGCTGCACCCGGACCCCAGCGGCCGCGCCGAGCAGCTCGGTCAGCAGCACGTCGCTGAGCGCCGCGTCGCCTTCGGGGTGCGCGGGGGCATCGAGCCGCCACACCCCCAGGTCGAAGTGAACACTCTGTCGCGGACCCTCGGCGCTGGAGATCTCGAGCGCGCGAACGTCGTCGACGACGAAGCGAAGCAGGTCGCGGTCGGCGAAGGTGCCCGCGTCGGTTGCCAGCGTCACGCCGGCGCTCCGCAGCCGCAGCAGCGGGCCATCGTCGCGCTGACAGATCCGACCGGGGCCTCGCGGGCCGCAGCGAAGCGCCATTCGCTGCGTCGAGTCGGTCGTCAGCTCGACCTCGACGGCCCACGTTGGCGTGGGTGTGCCCTCGGGGACCAGCGCGACCTCGGCCTCGTGCAGCGTTTGGTACCAGTCGAACACGTCGGGACCGTCGATGATCCGGTCTCCCGCGTCGGTGCTCAGCCGCCAATCGCCGGCGTTGCGCGCCAGCGCGAGACGACTGGGACTCGACTGCTCGATTCGCAGGACCCGTCCATAGCCGTACGGGATCAGCCGCGGTTCGAGCAGACTGCCCGCGTCGTCGCCCACGGCACCCGGCAGTGGCCACGGTCGCGTCACGGCGGCGTCGATGCACCCGGGCCAGCCCTCGCCGCGTACCACGACCGTGCGCGCGCTGCCGTCGGGACACGGCCCCGCGAGCGCGAGTGACCACGTCCGCGCGCCGGTGCCCTGCAGCGTCACCCACGGGGCTGGCTCCGTGGAGACGCCTTCGGGCAGCAGCACCGAGAGCCTCGCCCCGACGAGCCGCCCGATACGAGCCTCCACGGCGTCGGTCGACAGTAGAGCGCTCACCTCCCCCGCCCGTGCGCGCCATCGGCCGTCTTCGCCCCGCGTCATCGACCCACCCGGCAGCGAGAGCCCGAGCACCTGGCCCGGCTCGACCAGCACTGCGCGCCGGGCCAGCCAGGCCTCCGGTGCCTGCTCCAAGATGTCGCCGAGCTCGGACTCGACGACCCACGTCTGCGTCTGCGGACCCTCGGGGTCGAAGCTTAGGTTGTCGATCTCCGCGTAGCGCCCGGCGCCGTCCGAAGTCATCCCCCCGACGCGAACGGTCCGCGTCATGCCGCCAGCCTCGATCGCGATCGAGCCCAGCGAATTGACGCCGACGGCCGCCCCGTCACTGACCGCGCGCAGCGTGGTCGCCATCCGCAGCGACGCCCAGAGGCCCTCGACCGCCCGCGGATCCGCAGGCCCGACCATGGCGCCATCCACCCGCAGCGCGTGACCGTCGGCGCTGGGTTCGAGCACGACGAGCGTGCCGTCGGCCTGCGCCAGCGTGAGCGTCGCGGTCTCGAGCGTCACGTCGGGCAGCGTGGGAAACACCCGCCGGGCGGAGGACCGCGTGGACACGAAGCCCCCGGGCCCCGCCTCGTCTGCCCCGCCAGCGTGGACGGCCGCCGCCAGCCCGGCCGCCGCAGCGATCCAGACCCAGGTCGCACGCCGCAGCTTCATCGTCGCCGCCTCCAGAGCACCCAGACGGCCAACGCGACGCCGAAGCCCGGCAAGCCGAACAAACAGACCCACACCATGCGCCGCAGCTGCTCGGGCATGAGCACCAGCTTCACCGCCGTGCGCTCGCGCGGGCGAATGCCCAGGAGCGCGTCCTGGGCGGTGAGCCAGCCGAGCGCGTTGAGCACGAGGTCGCGCCCGTGATCGTACGCGACGTCGTCGCGCAAGAACGCGTTGTAGGCGAACTGGTCCGAGGCGATCACCACGGCGCGCGCGTTCCCCAGCGTGCCGGCCGCGGCCAGCACCAACGGCCCGCGCGCGTCGTCGGCATCGAACGCCGCCGGCGTGCCAGCCCGGATTCCCGCGACGTCGGCCTCGGCCCAGGACGACTCCGCGCTGTACACCAACGCGTCGGGGCGTGAGCCGTCTTCGCCGTCGACCAGCGACAGCTCGCGCACCAGCACGAAGCTGACCGCGCGGGACACCAGCGCCCGCACGGCCGGGTGCGAGCCCCAGCCCTGGTCGATCGTGAAGGCCAGCAGCGGCGCCGCGCCAGGCATGGGGTGCTCGGGGTCCACGACGATGCGCTGGCCCGAGGCGATGCCGAAGCGACGCAGCAGCGGCTCGAGGCCGTGCTCGGCCAGGCCGTTCGCGCCCGGCCGCACCACGGCGCCCGAAAGCACGAGCATCGAGCCGCCCGCGTCGACGTACCGCCCGAGGGCGTCCACGTGCGGAGGCGGCAGCAGCCCCGACGGCCCCCCCACGAGCACGACGCCACACCCCGCGAGGCCGTCGGCGTCGTCCAGGTCCGCGGTGCGCAACCCCAGCCCAGCGTCCTTGATCAGGTCGGAGAGGTGCGCGTATCCGCCGAAGGGCTCGAGGTTGTCGAACCGCGGCTCACCGTGCCCCGCCGTCGCGCACACGGTGACGTCCAGCGGCGTGGTCACCGACAGGAAGGCCGAGAGCAGCGCCTCCTCGCCCCGAAACTCCTGCACCCGCGGTCCGGTCGCCTGAACGTCGGCTCCGGTCGCGTAGGTCACCAGGTCGCCCGGCAGTCGGTGCGCGCGCCGAAGCTCCGCGCCCTGCCCCGCCCGAATCAGCACGACGCCGTCGGCGAGGTCACGGCCGCCGAGACCGAAGTCGGCCACGAGCTGCTCGGCTTCTTGGCGGTCCCGATCGGGGTCGAGGAACTGCACCCGCAAGGCATCACTGGCCTCGCTCATTCGGGCGAGCACCTCGCGAAGCTCCTGCCCGAGCGGGTTCGGCCGGCCCGCGCCGATCGTCTCCGGCACCAGCACGCGAACCTCGATGGGGCCCTCGAGCTCGCCGAGCACGTCGCGTGCCCGGTCCGAGAGCGCGTACATCTGCGAGGCCGTCCAGTCCTGCCGGACCGCGTGCCGTCCCCCCAGCCAGGCCCCGTGCAGCACGGCCACGGCGATCGCGATGCCCCGCACAACGCGGTCGAGGTCGCGCCGGGGGTCGACGGCCAGCACCGACGCGACCAGCGAGACCACGACGATGGCGGCGTGCATGCCGATCCACCGCGTGTCGACGATGCCCTGCGCCATTTCCTGCATCATCGACAGCAGGCTGGTCTGGGCGAGCGCCTCCGCCACGACCGGCGACTCGACCTGGTCGACGAGCAGTCCGGTGAGCAGCAGGATCGTGCAGGCCACCGACGTCGAGATCGCCGCCTGCAGCTGCGACCGGGCCATCGCGCTCATCATCAGCCCGATCGCCAAGAAGCTGCACCCAACCATGAACGTGCCGAGGTAGCCCGCGGCGATGGGGCCGACGTCGGGCTGCACGTTGGCCCCACGCAGCAGCACGTAGAAGACCGCGGTCGGAGACCACAGCGCGACGTAGAACACGACCACGCCCAGGAACTTGCCCAACACCACGGTGGTGGGGCTCAGCGGCGCGGTCAGCAGCGCCTCGAGCGTGCCCTGGCGGCGCTCCTCGGCGAGCAAGCGCATCGCCAGCGATGCGCACAAGAAGATGACGGGCAGCCAGAAGATGAAGAAGCTGCCGCCAAAGTAGAACTGCATGACGGGGCCTGGCGCGGCGAGGGGGTCGTTGAGCACCTGCAGCAGCAGCGAGAAGTTCCAGCCCTGCAGGAGCAGGAACAGCGTGCCGACCACGTACGCCAGCGGCGTCACGAACAACGACAGCAGCTCGCGATAGGCGAGCGCCAGCGTGCCGCGTGCGGCGTGGAGGAGGTCGTCGGCCACGGACCGGGAAGGTAGCGCAATCAGGCTCGACGAGCGCCGGTCGCCTGCGCGAAGCGTTCTTCGAGACGCGTGCGGCCCAGCGCCAGCGTGCGGACCTCGACGCCCTGCGCCGCGCAGACCGAGCCGATCGCGCCCAACACGTCTTCGGCGTCGGCTTCGGCGGGCAGCGGCACGCGCAGCGCCGTCGTGCCCTCGGTCGCCTCGCCGATCTCGGGGTCGGGCGCGTCGATGGACAGCCTCTCCCACGCGGCCCCCAGCACGGCGCGGGCGCGTGACGCATCCGCGACCAGGCGCACTTGCACGTGCCCCGACGCCAGGGCGTCGTCGAGCGCTTCGTCCACCACGACGCGCCCCTGCGAGAGGATCACGACGCGGTCGCACAGCGCCTCGACCTCCGCGAGGATGTGCGAGCTGAACACCAGCGTGTGGGATCCGCCGAGCTCGCGAAGCATCGCGCGGATCTCGAGCACCTGGTTGGGATCGAGGCCGACCGTGGGCTCGTCGAGGACGATCAGCGGCGGCGCGCCCAGCAGGGCGTCCGCGATGCCGACCCGCTGCCGATACCCGCGCGAGAGCTGGCTGATCGGCTGCTGCAAGCGTTCGAGCAGCCCGGTCTTGGCCGCCACGCGCTTCACCTCGGCGTCTCTGCCCGCTCGAGGCACGCGCTTGATCGACGCGCGAAACGACAGATGCTCGGCGACCCGAAGCTCGGGGTACAGCGGCACGTGCTCGGGCATGTAGCCGACCCGGGTGCGCACCTTCAGCGAGTCCGTCGCCACGTCGAGGTCGTCGACCGCAAGCCGCCCTGCCTCGCGCAGCGGCAGGTACCCGCACAGCAGCCGCATCAGCGTGCTCTTACCGGCGCCGTTGGGCCCCAGCAGGCCCACCCGCATCCCCGGCTTCACGCAGAACGAGACGTCCTGCAGCGCGTCCACCTCTGCGCCGGGGTAGCGGTGCGACAGCGATCGCACCGTCACGGCCGCGCCGCTCATTCGGCTTTGGCCTCAGCCGGAGCCGCCTCGGGAGCCTTCGCCGCGCCTGCGGCCTCGGCGACTTCGGGCGGCAGCTCGGGCCGCTTGGGCTCGACCGGGGAACGGTCGATCTCCGCCATCGCCCAGGCCACGGACTCCTTCACGCCCGGGTCCTTCACAGTGGGCAGCGCCGCCTGCAGCGCCGCCTTGTAGACCGTGAGCCGCTGCAGCCCCATCACGGAGGCCACGGCGGCGCGCACGTCGGCAGACGGGTCGCTCTTGAACGCGTAGGTCAGCGCGATGGCCGTGCCCTGGTCGGTGGCCGAGGCCAGCGCTTCGGCGCACCCGACCCGCTCCTGCACGCCGATGAGGTAGTCCCCCTGCTTGTTCTTCAGGGTGAGGCCGTCGATCAGCCCCTTGCGGCGCTTCTCGTAGTCGACGTAGGCGGCGATGCCAGCCTTTTGATCGCCGGATTTGACCAGCACCTCGCCGAGCACCAGCCAGTTCTCGAGGTTGTCGGGGTCCAGCGCGGTGGCGGTCTTTTGCGCGGCGGCAGCCTCCGGGTAGCGCTTCTCGGCCGCGAGGGCGAGCGCCAGCGCCATGTATGGACCCGCGTCGTCCTTGACCAGTTTCGTCGCGTGCTCGTACTGCCCGATGGCCCCGGCGCGGTCGCCCCGGCCTTCGTACAGAAGCCCGAGCAGCAGCGCCGCGTTGGCCCGCAGGTGAACGTCTTTGGCGTTGTTCGAAATCTCGCTCAGCTCGGTCTTCGCTTCGAAGAAGCGGGCCGTCTGCGCGAGCGTGGGGTCCTCGGTGACGCGGTCGCGCCAGATTTCCATCCGCCGCGTGTAGTGGTCGTCGTCCTTGGGCGCCGACGCGGCGGCGGGATCGGACGCGGCATCGGCGGTCGCCGCCGCCGGTTTCTCCGCCTCGGGGGCGGGCTCGGACTCGCATGCGAGGCCGGTGACGAGGGGTCCGAGCAGGCCGAGAACGGCCATGAACGGGGTTTTCAGCCGGGTTCCGGCGGCTCTGGGGGCACCAGCGCTTCGCACTGGCGTGAGGTTGCCACAAGTCGTCGAGGTCATGATACGATTCGAATGTGCGTTTTGTGGGTTCGAAGCGGTGGGCTTGGGCGCTCGCCGCGTTGTGTGGAGCGAGCGTCGCGGGATGCGACCCCTCCACGCCGTGCCCGGCGATGCAGCTCGGTGATGCCGAGCCTGGCCAGGTCGTGAGTCGTCGCAGGGCCCCCGTGCTCGCGATGGCTGGCGGCAGCGTCGACCCGTTCGTCCTGCACTTCGTCTGTGCAGATGAGGACGCCCCCGAGGAAGACTGCGCGCTCACCCGCACGCCCCTGCCCGACCTGGCGGGCAAAGGCGAGAACGCGGTGCTCGTGACGGCCGCGGGCAACTTCGTCGTCGCGGTCGATCGAGACGCCCAGGCCCTGCGCACCTACGGCTTCGACGCGCACGGCGCCCTCACCCCAGCAAACGGGCTGCTGCGACTCGGCGATGGAGAGCTCCCCGTCGAGCTGATCGCCTCCCTTCGCAACAGCGACTGGGTCATCGGTCTGGACGCGGACCGCCGCATGGTTCGCTTTCACCCCAACTCCCGCTCGGCCGACCTCGTCGCGCCCGAGCTCGACGACCTCAGCCTCACCTTGGCCACCGTCGGCGAGCAGCACATCATCGGCCGCGTCCGAAAGAGCGGCTCGACCGAAGCGCTGTACCTCATCGCGGTGGACGAGGACCACGCGAACGTCCATCACGCCCCCACCCTGCTGTGGGAGGGCCGCGCCGCGACCCGCATCGCCGTGGGGCCCGACGACGCCTTCGTGGCGATCACCATCGGTCACGGAGACACCGCCGACACGCTGGTGTTCCGCATCCCCGACGGCGCCCTGCTCGATCGCTTCTCCGGCGAGATGGTCAGCGGCCGGGAGGACATGACCGAAACCCCGGGACTCCGCGCGGTGTCCCCCGACGGCACGCACCTCGCGTACCGAAGCGCCGAGGGCTCGCTCGCGCTGCGCGACGTGACCATGGGCTCTGCGTGCGTGGTGCAGTCCTCCGAAGCCACGGGCTCGGTGCGAATGGCCGGCTTTGGCGCCGACGGCACGGTCTTCTTCGAGTCCGAAGCGTCGCTGGGCAAGACCGCCGTGTCCGCGTGGGATCCCGCGACGCGTTACCTCGCGGTGCTCGCCACCCCCGAGGACGACGCCAGCCTGGTCGCCGCGCCGACCCGCAGCAACGGCAAGGCGTGGGCCATGGGTGCGCGCTCGGGCGCCTACATGGCGCTCGCCGACAGCCAGCCCCCCGAGCGCCTCGACCTCGACGGTGCGGTCTTCATCCCGCGCGACGACCCCGACCTGTGGGTCCTCGACAACGACGACCTCGACAGCGGCGGTCGGCGCATCGGCATGCGCCGACTCGCGCCCCGGATGACCACCGACGACGCGCTGCGCTTCGGCACGATGGAAGACGCCCAGCACCACACGCCCGAAGGCGGCCTGCAGAACTTCGAGGTCGTGCTCAGCGGTCCGCAGCGCGCCTGCATGTCCACGGGCACCCCGGGCGCGCGCGCGTACACGTGCGGCTCGGGCAGCGACGCCCGCTTCTTCAGCGGAGCCACCGCGCCGCAGGGCGAAGACCCGGTCCGTCCGCCCCGCAGCTCCGAGGTGCCCGACCTGCAAAAGACCTCCTGCGAGGACGGAGGCGTGCTTCTTTCTTCGATCGACCAGGACGACTGCGGCTACAACGTCTCGGGCTGCTGCTTCTCGAACAAGGAGCAGGCCTGCAGCTCCATCGGCTGCGGACCAGACGAGTGCCAGACGGTGCAGAACGGTCAGATTCCGACCGTCGCCTGCGGTGTGGGCACCGGCTTCCCCTACCCCTAGCCAGGCCCGTAGCCCGGCCCGTAGCCGCGCCTCACGAGCCCGCGACGGTGCAGCGGACCTGCGCCGGCGCGGACTCCAAGATCTGGCACGTCTGCGCGTCGCAGCCTGCAGCCGCGCACGCGCTGGCGTCGTCTGGGTAGCAACAACCCGAGACCTCGTAGAGACACCCCTGCAGCTTTCCGTCCCAGGGACTGCCGGACGCTGCACAGCCCCCGGGTGCCTCCGCGGGCGCGGGCTTCGGTTCCTCATCTTCGCCCGGCGTCGCCGGAGCCTCGGGCGTCGCGGCGTCATCATCGTCGAATGCAGGTGGACCCTGCCGAGGCGGCACCGGCTGCGTCTTCGCGCGACAGCCCACGAGCGTCGCTCCCATCGCCGCAAGCATCAACAGCCGTCGCACGCGTGAAGCCTAACAGCCGTGCACCTCAGCCCGCTACGACGGCTGGATCGTGGGTCCCCGGCTCGCCCGCAAGGAGGGCACGCTCGGCCCACGGCAGCGCGTCGGCGATGTCCATTGCGAGCGCCGTCCCCACCTTCGACGAGGCGACCATGCCCGCACGGCCGTGAACGCTCACGGCCACGTCGGCGGCCGCGTCCGCGCCGAGCCCTCGCCCCAGCCACGCCCCGATCGCACCAGCGAGGACGTCGCCCGAACCCGCGGTGGCAAGCGCCGCCGTGCCTTCAGTCGCCACGCGCAAACCTTCGGGGCCCGCGAGCAGCGTCCCCGCCCCCTTGAGCACAACGGTGGACCGCGTCGCAGCCTGCAGCTGTACGACCGCCTCCACGCGCGATGCCTGCACCTTCGCGGTCGTCCATCCTGCTGCCGGATCGGCCCGCGCGAGCAGCCGTGCCGCTTCGCCGGGGTGTGGCGTCAGCACCCGAGGCCCCGCGGCGTCGACGTGCAGCGGCACGTGGTCGAGCCCGCTCGCGTCCCACACCGCCGGGCGCGGGTCCTCGAGGAAGAGCCGCGCGAGCGCGTCGGGCTCGACAGGCCCCGTCAGCCCCGGCCCGACCACCAGCACGCTCGCCCGCGGCGCCCACGGTTCGCCCCACGGCGCCTGCATGAGCTCAGGGCGCGCGCCCGTTCCGGCAGCCCCCTCGGGAACGACCAGCGTGCACAGCCCCGCGCCCGCCCGCATCGCCGCCGCACCGGCGAGGAGCACTGCGCCTTCGGTGTGCGCGCTGCCACCGAGCACGCCCACGTGCCCGCGATGTCCTTTGTGGCCAGCGTCGCGCAACCCCGGCACCGCCCGCATCTGCGCCGCAACGCCCTGCGTGGTGAGCAACGTGCCGATGCTCGTCCCCTCCGCCGAGGCCGTGATCCCAATGTCCGCGATGACGACCGCGCCCGCGTGGTCACGACCCGGGGTGACGTGCAGACCCAGCTTGCTGCGGACGAAGGTGACCGTGCAGTCGGCCCGCACGGAAGTCGACGCCGCAGCACCGGTGTCGACGTCGACGCCCGAGGGCGCATCGATCGCCACGACCGCCCCCTGTCGACTTTGAAGCCACGCCATCGCCTCGGCGACCTCGCCTCGCGGCACGCCGCGGGCTCCCGTGCCGAGCAGGCCGTCGACCCATGTTGCGCCCTGAGGCAGCGCCTCCGACGTGCCGGTGACAGCGACCCCGTGGGCGCGGGCGATGGCGAGCTGTGCCTGCGCGGCGTCGTTGCGGCGCTCCGTCACGAGCCACGCCGTGCACGTCATGCCTCGGCCGGCGAGGATTCGCGCCACGGCGAGTGCGTCCGCGCCGTTGTTCCCCGGCCCGACCAAGCACACCACGGGTCCCTGCCCCGCGCGGGCCTGGACCTCGGCCGCCACGGTCAGCGACGCGCGCTCCATCAGCACCGCCGAAGGCACACCGAGCGCGGACATCGTGTACGCGTCGGCTGCAAGCGCTTCAGCAGCGCTCCACAGTTCGGTCGGCGCCGTCATGCGACCGCCACGGCGACGGCGGCAGCAACACCGCCGGCGTGCGTCAAGCTGACCATGATCGTCTTCACGCCGCGCGCATCGGCGACCTCTTGCGCCCGGCCGCGCAGAATCAGCCGCGGCCCCTCCAGGCCTTTGCGCGCGGGCACGACCTCGACGTCATGCCAGCCGATCCCCTTGGGTGCGCCGATCGACTTGCTCGCCGCTTCCTTGGCCGCAAAGCGAGCGGCCAGCGACTGCGCCATGCCCCCGACCGCCTCTTCGGCATACGCCCGCTCGGCCGGCGTGAAGATGCGCCGCAAGAAGCGGTCGCCATGCCGGTCGATTGCCTGCTTCATGCGGTCGATCGGGCACAGGTCCAGGCCGATGCCCAAGACGCTCATGCCGTCGCCTCGAGCTCGTCGACCGCGGTCTCCTGCAGGCGGCCGACGTAGTCCCCGAGCTTCGCGTCGTCGACACACTCGACCATCACGCGCATCTTCTTCTCGGTTCCCGAGTATCGGACCAGCACGCGCCCCTCGTCGCCGAGCTCTCGCTCCACCGCCCGAATCGCCCGACGCAGCTTCGGCATGCGGTCCAGCGGGAGCTTCTGGGGAACCTTGAAGCTGCTGAGCTTCTGGGGGACCCGCGTCATCACGCGCGCGAGTCGAGACAGCGGGGTGCCCGTGCGGCGCATCGTCGTCAGGACCTGAAGCGCCGCGACGACGCCGTCGCCGGTCGTCGCATGGTCCAAGAACACCAGGTGCCCGGACTGCTCCCCGCCGAGGTTGCAGCCGCCGCTGCGCATCGCGTGGACGACGTAGCGGTCTCCGACCGGCGTCCGAACCAGCGAGAGCCCAAGCTCCGCGAGGCTGCGCTCCAACCCGAGGTTCGACATCACGGTCGCGACGACCGCCCCGCCACGCAGGTCTCCCCGCTGGTGCAGGTCACGGGCACACATCGCCATGATCGTGTCCCCATCGACGATGTTGCCGTTCTCGTCGGAGAAGATGCAGCGGTCCGCGTCCCCGTCGAGCGCGATACCGACGTCGGCCCCTGCCTCTTTCACGGCGGCACACAGGGCCTGCGGATGCGTCGCGCCGACGCCGTCGTTGATGTTGGTGCCGTCGGGCGAGACGCCGCGCGCGATGACGGTCGCGCCGAGTTCCTCGAGCACCGTCGGTGCGATGCGGTAGGCCGCGCCGTGGCTGCAGTCGACCACGATGCGGAGCCCCGTCAGGTCGTCGCCGGAGGGAAACGCCTGCTTGAGCCGGGTGATGTAGCGGCCCGGCGCGTCTTCGATGCGAAACGCCCGACCGATCGCGTCGCCACGCGCTCGCTTCTCATCGAGCGCCGTACCGGCCATGTCGGCCTCGAGCTTGGCCTCGACCTCATCGGGCAGCTTGTATCCCTGCGCCCCGAAGATCTTGATGCCGTTGTCGCCGTAGGGGTTGTGACTCGCCGAGATGACGACGCCTGCCGACGCGCGCATCGAGTGGGTCAGGTACGCAATGCCCGGCGTGGGCATGGGCCCCACGAGCAGCGCCGTCGCCCCCATCGCGGCCAGCCCCGAGGCCAACGCGCTCTCCACCATGTAGCCCGAGAGGCGGGTGTCCTTGCCGACCACGATTCGGCCGCTGCCCCCAAAGTGGGAGGCGACCGCCATGCCGACGCGCATCGCGACCTCGGGCGTCATCGGGTAGACGTTGGCCTCCCCGCGGATCCCGTCCGTGCCGAACATGCGCCGGGACGCCGATTGGCCCGCTTCCGCCATACATTGGTTGTACCGTCGTCGACTCTCGCTCGCTAGCGGGATGTCGGCCCACCCGCGTCCGCCCAGGACCATCCCGTGCCCGGGTTGGGACACGCGAAGCGTAGGCCGGCGCCAGAGCAGGCCACGTGCATCCGCCAGGTGGATCAGGCGGGCGGATCGAGCGGAGGCGCAGGTGCGGGGGGCGGTGGCAAGACGACCGTCTCGACCCCGTGATCGATGCTCAGTGCCGCCGCGACGTCGACGGGGACCGCCGAGGACCAGCCAAAGCGAAGCTCGACCACCTTGCCTCCCGTGTCGGTCCGGCCCTCGAGCGGCACCACGCTGCCGTCGATGGGAAAGTCGACGCCGAGGTCGTCGAGCGCCCCAAACGACAGCCGCGGTCCGGAGACTTGAACGGAGACCGTCTTGGGGATCTTGCTCGCGGGATCGAGCCCGTCGGGCACCGCGATCGGCACGGAGAGCTCGCGCGTCTCCACGATCGGCTCGATCTCGACGCGAATCGAGACGCGCGCGGTGGTCCCCGGCTCGGTCTTCAGCGACAGGTCTCCCGCCGGCGGGAGCACCTGCAGGGACTGCGTCACCGTGGCCGTGCGCTCGGAGATGTCCAGCGCCTCCGTCCGCAGCGCCCCCATTCCCTGCACGAGCGACCGACCGCCGCGGACCACCCAGTCGGCAGGCGTCGCGGTCACCTGCGCGACCCGATAGCCCTCGGCCGGGTCCCCGACAACGTTCGGCGAAATTCGCTTGCCCCGCTCGATGACCGGCTCGAACCGCAGGTCCACATGCGGGTATTGGACCTCGGCCAGCAGCACGCCCGAGGGCATCACGATGCTGGCCTGATCCACTTCGAGCGGTCCCGGCGTCGCGACGCGCAGGTCCAGCGCTGCCGTACCCAGGTCGTAGTCTTGCAGCCGGTTCACCCGCGTCCACGGCCCGCGCACCTTCACCGTGACCGACGGCGGCAGCTCCGTCAGCAGAACCCGCTGGGGATCGCCCACGACGCGAAGCGGGACCTCGAACGTCCGGGTGACCTCGTCGCGCGTGAGCACGAACAGCACCGCCGCCAAGATCACCGCGACGACCTTGAGCCCAAGGTTTCGAAAGAAGGTGTCGGTGAGCAGCTTGAGCACCGTCGACATCAGACCTCCTCCGTGACGGCGGCGGCCTTGCTCATGTGGGTCTGACTTCGGCTGGCCCCCTCCTCGGAGGGTCGCGCCGCGATCGTCGAGGTGCTCAGCAGGCCGGACTGGGAAAGCTCCGAGCGGTCGAGGCTCGCCGAGGACGGGCTGGGCTCGGCCTTCGCAGGGTCTTCGCGCGGCGTCGCGAGCCACTCCTCGACATGGGCCTGAAGCTCCGTCGTCTCCAGCGGCTCCGAGATGACCCCGCGCTGCGCGATGCGAAGCTCGCCCCGCTCCTCGGAGCAGATGAGCACGAGCGCGTCGGTCTCCTCGCTGACCCCGATCGCACCGCGGTGTCGCGTACCAAAGCGCGGGTCGAGCGTCTGCCCGCTCAGCGGCAGGATCACGCCGGCCCGGCGCATTCGGAAGTCCTCCACGACGATGGCCCCATCGTGCGCCGTGTTGGCGGCATGCGGAATGCACAGCGCCACCAGCGTCTCGGCCTTGAGCGGCGCGTCGACCTCGGCGCCTACGCCGGTGGCCACGCCCATCACGTCGAGGTCCCCCTGCAGCACGACGAGCGCCCCGATGCGCGCCTTCTTGAGCCGCTCCAGCCCCGCGACGAGCTCTCCCATCGCGGACTTTGCCGCCTCGCGGCGGTTCGAGGGCAGCAGCCGCTGGCCCAGATACAGCAGCATGCGCCGAAGCTCCTGCTGGAAGACGACGATGAGCAGGATGATGATCGACTCGAAGAAGTACTTGAGCAGCGACGCGGAGGCGATCAAGTCGAGCTGGCTGACCGTCCAGGCGAGCAGTCCGAAGACCGAAACCGCCACGAGCACCGGCACCGCGCGCGTGCCTCGGACCACCCGAAGCAGGTTGTAGACGATGACGACGAGAAGCCCGAAGTCGAGCGCGTCACGCCACGTGAGCGCTTGGACCCACTCTTGGGGGTTCATGACGCGGCGCCCTCCTCGGTGACCGCAGCGTCGACCGCAGCCGCCACCGCGAGCGCCTGCACCGTCTCCGCCACATCGTGGACCCGAACGATCGACGCGCCGCGTTGTACCGCGACGACGGCGGCCGCGAGCGACCCCGGAAGACGCGTTTGTGGCCCTCCCTCCGACAGCGCCCCGATGAAGCTCTTGCGGGAGGCACCGATCATCACGGGACACCCCGTGGCCGCACGCATGCGGCTCGACGCCCCGACGAGCGCCGCGCTCTGCTGCGCGGACTTGCCGAACCCGATTCCCGGGTCGACGACGACCTGTTCCAAGCGGACACCCGCAGCCAAGGCCGCGTCGACGCCTGCGCGCAGCTCTCGACCGATCTCGGCGAGCAAGTCCGAGAATGCGATGCCCGACTGCATCGTCTTCGGTACGCCGCGCAGATGGCCAATCGCAATCCCAGCGCCGTGGGCCGCGGCGACCGACGCCATCTGCGGGTCGGCCAGACCGCTGACGTCGTTGATGATCACGGCGCCGGCCTCGAGCGCGGCGCGAGCCACCGACGCACGCCGAGTGTCACAGCTGACAGGGACGCCAAGGTCTCTGATGGCCTCGATTGCGGCGACGACCCGCGCCTGCTCCGCGCCGGGGTCGACCGGATCCGCGCCCGGACGCGTGGACTCTCCGCCAACGTCGAGCAGCCCCGCGCCAGCATCGACGGCGCGGGCTGCCGCTTCGCGGACCGCCGGCACGTCGATGGAGCCGGCGCGGTAGAGCGCGCCGCCGTCGTGAAAGCTGTCGGGCGTCACGTTGAGGACGGCCATCACGACGGGCGGCGTCAACGCGAGCGTTCCGCCGGCATGCAGCCACGCATCGCTACGCGGCGCGCCCTCGTCCGAGGCCACCATCGATGTCCATGGTACTCCCCCGCGCACGCGCGCGGGAGAGACGAGCCTCATCGTCGGGCGAACTGCTTGGCGTCGATGCCGTAGCGGCGCAGCAGCTTGTGCAGGTACTTGCGGTCCATATCGGCTTCCCTCGCGGCGCGAGAGATGTTGCCTTCGGCGCGCTGCAGCAGCCACTGTAGGTAGGCTTCCTCGAACAGCTCGACGGCGCGCTCCTTTTGCTCGCGGAACGTGAGCGTCGGGTCGAAGTCGACCGCCTCACTGCCCGTCTGCGTCCGCCGGCCGGTCGTGACCAGGTCGATCACCCCATCCGGCGACAGGTACGCGCTCCGCTCGACCACGTTGCGAAGCTCGCGAACGTTGCCAGGCCAGTCGTAGCCGACCAGTCGCGCCATGGCCTCGGGACCGGGTGCCTTCCACATGCCCGGCGGCAAGCGGCGCGAGAAGTACTCGATCAGCACCGGAATGTCGTCTCGGCGCTCTCGCAAGGGCGGCACGACCGCCGAAACGACCGCGAGCCGGAAGTAGAGGTCTTCACGGAACTCGCCCTCATCCACCAACGCCTTCAGCTCACGATGGTTGGCCGCGAGCAGGCGAATGTCGATCTCGACCTCGGCGGTGCCGCCGACGCGACGCAGCCGGTTGGTCTCGAGGACGCGCAGGAGCTTCGACTGCAGGTCGCGCGGGAGCTCTCCGACCTCGTCCAGAAACACCGTGCCGCCCGAGCCGAGTTCGAGCGCGCCCGCCCGCATGCCGCCACCGGGGACGGGAGTACCGCCGGGGATCGGGGGGCCATCGTTACCGAACAGCTCAATCTCGATCTGGTCTGCCGTCAGCGCGCCACAGTCGACGACCACGTAGGGACCCTCGCGTCGCGGGGACGCCAGGTGGACCGAGCGGGCGATGACGTCCTTGCCGGTCCCGGTCTCGCCTTCGAGCAGCACGGTGACGTCGGTCGGCGCGACGCGCTCCAGGACACCGAAGATCTTGCGCATTGCGAGGCTCTTGCCGATGACCTCGCCGAAGCGCTCGGACTCCGAGGGCAGCAGCTCCGTTCGCGCGTCGCGGGGCATGAAGCGCAGCTGGACTTTGCCGACACCCAGGACGTCGCCGGGCTTGAGGTACGCGTCCGTGACCCGAGCGCCACCGACGTAGCTTCCGTTCGTGGAGCCACGGTCACGCAGGCGGTAGGCGTCGCCCTCGCGGCGAATCTCCGCGTGGACGCGGCTCACCGAGTCATCGGGGAGTACGACGTCGCAGCTGCGAGATTTCCCGACCGTGATGGCCTCCGACAGAACGTCGATTTCACGCCCCCGGAGTTCACCGGTGAGCACCAAGAGTCGGTATCCGTTGTGGCGCAGCGGGTACGCATCGGGTTGAACCGACGTCACCTCTGCGGGATGGGCCTTGGGGTCCGCCACGTCCCTGACGCTACCAGGACGCGACGCCGACGACGAGACTGCGAGGGTACGCAGCAGCGAGTGCCCCGAGGCCGTACGGTCGCGACCAGCCGAGCATTTCACCCACGGAAAAGGGGCGCTCGGACTGATGTCCAAACGCCCCTGCATCCGGGGTGACCGGGGTTCGAGCCGCAGCCGGGTTCGGCTCGGCCAATGGTTTACCGCAGCTCTAGATGTAGAAGTCCACCTCGGCCACGCCTCGCTTCGGCTCTTCCTCGGAGACTTCAGGCTCCTCGGCCGAGGCCTTCGGGGATGGCGTGTGACGCGGCATCTCGAGCGTCAGCTCGAGGCGAGCGCCTTCCTGAGATTCGCGCTGTTTGCGCCGGATCGGACGAGGCTTGGGAATCCGGAGGAGATTCATGGCGAGCATCGCCGTGACCGTGTCTGCGACATCGGCCGCGGGAGCGATGACTTCGCCACAAACTGCGCCCAGGGTCGATTTTTCCGCGGTCTGAGCCGTGGGCGAATCGAGGGTGGGACGCGTGCGGTGAGCGGTTGAAGACATCTACGATCAGCGTAACGCGTGCGCGAGCCCACGCAAGGGCCCCGAAGACAGTTCCCCACGGGGCATTTTGCCGCTGTAGGCTGCAGGGTTTGGCTGGCCTACACTGACAAAATGCTCAGCGCATGCGCGTGGCGTCGTCGGCGTCGGCTCCGAGGAAGTCGACGATAACCCACTGATCTCGTTCGCGTTCGAGACGGACCCGGTGGTCGGGCGCAACCTCGAGGACCGCTTCGTCTACGTCAGCAACGATGGGATCCCCGAGGTGCTCCGCGACCGCATCCCGAGCACGTGTCAGTACCTGCGCGTACTCCCCTTCGGTCCATGCAATTTGGAGATCGTCTTCGGATAAACCCATTCGGTAGCGCATCGGCGCCAAGCGCAGGACCACGTCCCATCGCTGCGCACGACTCGCCCAGACCAACGCTCTGAGCGCGTGACGCGGCGTGTCCTGGGCGTACAGGTCGCTCGGGTCCTCGGCAAATCGCCAGCCATCTGCGGTCTGCACGACGGTGACCGGAACGTCTGGGCGCAAGAAGACGATCGCCGTGGGCTCGACCCCGGTCGGCTTGGCGAGCGCATCACTCCAGGCGTCGCGGTCGCCTTCGTTCTCCATCAGCGCGGCGCCATCGAGCTGCGCGCGCATGCCGGGTGCTGCGGTCCCGACGACCGCGTTGGTGTCGCCCCGCCCGACCGAACGCCCGAGCGAACGGCTTGCGCGGTCGAGTTCCCGGGCGGCGTCGTGGCCACACCCCGCGAGAAGCACCGCAGCAATGACGCCCCACCGCATCACTTGGCGGCTTTGTCCTTGGGCTCGATCACCGCGGTGATCGACGCGCTGCTCTTGAGTTCATCGCCGACGTAGCACTCGCCCGAGAAGCGACCCACGCGACCCAGGCGCTCGGCCTTCACGCGCATCTGCATGGTATCTCCAGGAGCCACGATGCCTCGGAACTTCGCCTCTTTGATCCCGATGAAGTAGCAGTGGTGCGTTGCGGCGTCGAACCGCCCCGACTTGGCCGCCAGCACGACTGCGGCCTGCGCCATGGCTTCGATCTGCACGACGCCGGGCAATACGGGGTTGCCGGGGAAATGCCCCTGCAGGATCGAGCTGCTCATCGAGACCATGTGCTCGGCTACGATCGTCTCGTCGGGGACAACTTCGATCGCCCGGTCGACGAAAAGAAACGGGTAGCGGTGCGGCAGGATGGACTGGATTTCGGTCGCGTCGATCATCTCGGTTTCCGGATGCCTGGCGTTGTTCGGGCTCGCAAACGACGAAGCCCGCCTTCGTACGAAGGCGGGCTGAGCATACAAAATACGCGGCGTAGCGGGCGCTACTTGTGCTTGGCGTTGTACTTCTTGATGACGTCGCCGGTGATGTCGAACGCGTCCTTGGCGTAGATGACCGTCATCTGGTCCCGGACCAGGACGAGGTCCACACCGTCGTCCTTGGCCATGCTGCTCACGATCGCCTGCGCATTCCGGTACATCTTCTCGAGCAGCTTGTTGTGCTGCTCGCCAAGCTCCTGCTCCAGCGCGTAGAGCATGCTCTGCAGCTCCATCGATTCCTGCTGGAGCTTCTCTTGGGCCGCCATCAGCTGCTCGCCCTGCATGTTGCCAAGCTTGGCCGCGTCGGCCTCGAGCTTTTTGCGCTTCTTGTCGAGCTTGCCCTGCTTGGCTTTGGAGCTGGACTCCAGCTCCTTGCGGGCGCGCTTGCCGGCGACGGTTTCGTTGAGCACCCGCTGCATGTCGACCATCGCGATCTTCTTGACCGCGGGAACTTCGGCGCGCGCGGGCGCGACGGGAGCGAGGGTGGTGACGGCGCCAGCGATGAGGGCCGTGGCGAAGGTGAGACGGGGAAGAATGCGAGCCATGATGGAATCCTGGGGGCGCGTGCTCACTTGGCGTTCTGCTTGTCGTAGCGAACGATGACGCGGTTGGTGAGGTCGAGTTTGGGGGCGGCGTAGAGCACGGTGAGTTCGGAGCGGACGAGCACGACTTGCACGCCTTCCTCGAGCGCGATCTGCTTCACGATGCCGGAGACCTTGTTGTAGATCTTCTCCGTGAGCAGAGCTTCTTTGCTCGCAACCTCTTGCTGAAGCTCGAGGCCGAGCTGCTGGAGCTCTGCCTGCGAGCGCATCAGCTCCTGCTGCCGCTTCATGATCTCCTTCTCGGAGAGCATGGAAGCCTTGGCCTGCAGGTCGCGGACTTTGGACTCGAGCTTCTTGGCCTTGCCGTCGAGCTTGGCCTGTCCTTTGGCGAACGTTTTCTCGAGGTCTTTCTTGGCAGCGCGACCTTCTTTGGTCTCCATGAGACAGCGCTGCACGTCGACGATGGCGACTTTCTCGATTTTGGGGACCGCCGCGACGGCGGTCGCGGGGGCGGCACTCGCGAACAGGGCTGTCGCGAGGCAGAGGGTCAAGGCTCGACGCATGGGGGGCACCTTAGTGGCTGGTCAACAGGGCGGCAAGCTGCCGTGCGTGTGGGACGCGACGCGCTGAGACGGCATTCACAGCCATCTGCGCCACTTCGGCGACTTCGTGCAGCGTCACTGCGGCACCCCGCACCACCTGCGGTGATCTGGGACACGCCCGCCTAGCGCAACTGGGGCGAAGCACCCTGCCCCCCTCTGAACCGCTCCACCTCGGCGCCACCACCGTCCACGTCCCCAGCCCAACGTACCACCACCCCCCGCCTTGCACTCCTGCCCCGAACCGCACCAACGGCGCGCACAAACCACGAGCGAAACGCGAGAGCCGCCCTACCAGGCGGCCTTGAAGGGAGAGCCCCGCTACGACGGGAGCCGACCATCAAATATCCACGCCCTTCACGACAAGGCCGCCCGAACGCCCCACAACCACCGCGGACACTCCCCGCCCCTCAACATCCACGCGCACAAACCACGAGCGAAACGCGAGAGCCGCCCTACCAGGCGGCCTTGAGGGGAGAGCCCCGCTACGACGGGAGCCGACCATCAAATATCCACGCCCTTCACGACAAGGCCGCCCGAACGCCCCACAACCACCGCGGGCACTCCCCGCCCCTCACCATCCACGCGCCCAACCCACGAGCGGAACGCGAGAGCCGCCCGACAGGGCGGCCTTGGAGGGAGAGCCCAGGGGGCTTCGCCCCCGGAGCGAGGGAACCGAGAGGTTCCCCCAAATCAGAACGAGTTGCCGATCGAGAACTCGAACACCACCGGGTCATCCGCGCGCGGGTCGAAGTCGGTGCCGCGCTGACGGTCGAGCGGGAAGCCCCACTCGAAGCGCAGCGGGCCGATCGGCGAACGCCATCGGAAGCCAAACCCGACCGAGTACCGAAGGTCGCGAAGACGCCAGCCCTGACAGGGGTCGGACTTGGGCAGGTCGGACGGGTTGAGCTGCTCGCAGAAGAGCGACTCGGTGTTGAATGCGTTGCCGATGTCCGAGAAGAGCACGCCCTTGATGTTCGCAGGCGGGATCATCATGAACTCGAGCTCGGTGTTGAGCGCGGTCAGCAGGTTGCCGCCGATCTCATACGGCACGAGCGCGGACGTGGGGTTCGGGCCCGAGGCGACGCGAATCTTCGGTCCGAGGCTTCGCAGACGGAAGCCGCGAATCTCCCCGGCACCAAAGATGCCGCCGGGGAAGTAGCGCTCGAAGATCGGGACGCCGCGACGCTCGGTACTCTGCACGTAGCCCACCTGCAGGCGGGTCTTGAACACGAGCCACGCGCGGAACTGCTGCTTGGACCGGATGACCGGGAAGTAGAAGCGCGAATCCAGCGTGTAGCGGTTGAAGCGGTTCTGCGAGCCGAAGTACTTGCTCGCGAACTCGCCTCGAAGCTGGTGAAACTGGCCTGACGTCGGGAACAGGAAGTTGTCCCGGGTGTCGTACTGGATGCGGGCCGTGAGCGCGGACGTGATGCCGTCGGCGAACAGGTTCGAGATCAGCGCCTGCTGGGGCACCGTGACGAGCGAGCCCGGCGAAAACACGCCACCGATCGATCCGAACGAGCCGAAGCTGACGTTGACGTCCTCGAGGTTGTAGCCGAGGAACACCGTCAGGTCGCGCAGGATCGGATACCCCCAGCTGACCCGGAAGCCCGTACTGCGCCGCTGGAAGCTCGGGAAGATGTTCTGCGAGTTAAAGACGTTGAAGAGGAAGTTCCAGCGGCTATCGAGGAAGTACCGCGTGAAGTACGACAGGTTGAACAGGCGTCGCAGGCTCGAGAGCTGCGCGACCACCTGAACGGTCGCGCCGCGACCGAGGAAGTTGTCGTAGGCGACCTGGCCCTGCAGGACGAAGTTCTCGATGGTGGAGAAGCCGGCGCCAACCTGGAACGTGCCGGTGAGCTGCTCGACGAGCTCGACGTTGATGACGATCTTGTTGTCGGCCGAGCCGCGCGAGGTCGAGACGTTGACCTGCGAGAAGTACCCCAGCCGCAGGATCCGGAACTCGGACCCTTCCTTCTTCGACTCCGAGTAGAGGTCGGCCTCGGCGAGTTCCATCTCGCGACGGATGACCTTTTCAGCCGTCTTTTCGTTGCCGGTGATGTTGATCCGCTCGACGTAGACCAGCGGACCCTTGTCGACCTCGTACGTGACGTAGAGCTCGAGCTTCTCCCGGTCCTGACGCGTGTTCGGGATGACGTTGACGTACGCGTGCCCCGAGTCTTTGTAGCGGCGCTCGATGGTCTCGCGAATCTGCTGAATCTTGCCGGTGCTCGCGATGTCGCCGACCTTGAGGACCGGGTCGATCTCGCGCTGCAGCTGGCTCTCGGTGTACAGCTCCTCTTCGCCCGAGCGCAGCGCCTCTTTGGCGCGCATCTGGCCGATCCGGTACTGCGGACCTTCGTCGACCGGGATGGTCAGGTACACGAAGCGGCGGTCGGCGCTGAGCGAGAGTTCTGGGTCCTTGATGCTGGGGTCGAGGTAGCCGTTGTCCCCGTAGAAGCTGCGCAGGAACGTGTAGTCCTGCTGGAACTGCTCGCGATTGAAGAAGCCGCCGGCCCGCTGCGCGACCACGGCGATGTAGCCCCCAACCCGCGTCGAGATGTTCTTGCGCAGCTCGGCGTCGGTGAACGCCTTGTTGCCGACGAAATCGATCTGCCGAACGATGACCTCGGTCGACTCGGTGATGACGATCGCGATGTCGACCTTGCCGGGCTCGTCGGGAACCGGTCGCAGCTCGTAGCTGACCTCGGCCAAGAAGAAGCCGCTGCCGGTGTACAGCGCTTTGATCTTCTCGATGTTCTCGGTGACCTTGCCCAGGTCGAGGACCTCGTTCTTTTCGAGGTCCAGCTCCTCATTGATGTCGTCGAGTTTGATCTCGTCGTTGCCCTCGACGATGATCTTGCGAACGCTGGGGCGCTCGACGACGACGTAGGTGAGCACGACGCCGCGGGAGAGCAGCTCGCCCTCGACCTTGACGTCTTCGAAGTAGCCCAGCGCCCACAGGCGCTTGAGGTCCGCTGCGAGCTTTCGCTGGCTGACGAGTTCGCCAACGTTGCTGTCGAGTTCGAGCAGCATCGCTTCGGACTCGACGCGGCGGTTGCCCTCGAAGCGAACCTCCACGATCGGCTGGCCGTAGACTTCTTCGCCGACGCCCTGCGCGATCGTCTGCAGCAGCGCGGCGTACTGCGTCGCCGCGAGCGGGACGCGGGCGTGCGCCGCCGAGGCACCGAGCAGGCTCAGCACCACCACGAGCAACGGGAGGACGCGCGCCAACACGCCTCGCCGAGCATCAGCGCACATCATGCGTGCCCCCCGTGCTGGTCCTCGTCCTCGTCGGGGTCATCCAGTCCCACCGCGCGGGCGCGGGCGAGTTCCTCATCCGACTTCGTTTCACTGGCGATCAAGCGCCCGTCCTGCATGCGAATGCTGCGGGGTACCTGCGAGGCGAGCTCGCGGTTGTGGGTGACGATCAGCATCGTGATCTTCTGCTCTTCGTTCAGCCGGAAGAGCAGCTGGTGAACCTCGCGGCTGGTCCGCGTGTCGAGGTTGCCAGTGGGTTCGTCCGCCAGCAGCAGCCGCGGACGCATGACGAGCGCGCGTGCGATCGCCACGCGCTGCTGCTCACCGCCGGAGAGTTCGCCGGGCCGGTGCGAGAGGCGGTCACTCATGCCGACGGCCGCGAGCAGCTCCTCGGCGCGGGCGCGCGCCTCCTTGCTGGGCAGCCGCGCGATCATGGCCGGCATCATCACGTTCTCCAGCGCGGAGAACTCCGGAAGCAGGTGATGGAACTGGAAGACGAAGCCGATGGTCTCGTTGCGGAACTTCGCCAGCTCGGGCGGAGGCAGCGTGACGACGTCGGTACCGCCGAAGAAGATCTGACCGCGCGTGGGAAGGTCGAGCGTCCCGACGCAGTGCAGCAGCGTCGACTTGCCCGCACCCGACGCGCCTACGATCGTGGCGCACTCGCCCCGGTAAAGCGTCAGGCTGACGTCCGACAGGACGCGCAGCGGCGACGCGTTGCCCCGGTCGAACTCCTTGGTCATCCGGACGGCGCGCAGGAGCACTTCGCGTCCGGCGTCGGAGGTCGTTTCGCTCATGTCGGGGGGTCGTCGGGATGGGGAAAAGGGGGCGCGATGCCCACATTCCGGGCCAAAAGCCGCGGCAGCGTACGCCGCCGCGCTTCACGGTGTCAACGCGCTCCGGGATGGTTCACGAGCGCATCGTGACGCGGGCTACGTCGCTGAAAACCGGGGGCTGGCAGGGGCTGGAGGCGAGCCTGGCGTCGGCCTGCGCTCGTTCAGTGCTCCCCGTGACGCAGCGCGTCGACCGGTCGCAAACGTGAGGCGACCAGCGCCGGATAGATGCTCGACAGGCACACGATCACCAACGCGGCGATCCCGACGAGCGCGACCTCCAGGGGGTTGACCACGACCGGCAGCTTTTCGATGTAGTAGACGTTCTCGTTGAGCGGGAGGCCGTAGCGGTCCAGCGCCCAGCACAGGCCCAGCCCCATCCCGATGCCGCCGAAGCTGCCCAACAGCCCGACGCACAGGCCCTCGGCTACGAACACCCGCATGATCCCGCCGTCGCTGGTGCCCATCGCCTTGAGAATGGCGATCTCCTTGCTCTTCTCCATCACGCTCATGAGGTTGGACGCGAGGATGCCGAAGCTCGCCACGAGCACGACGAAGAGCAGCGCGATGAACATCGCGACCTTCTCGAGGAACATCGCCGAGAACAGGTTGCGGTTGAGGTCGCGCCAGTCTTCGACGATGAGGTCGTCACGCCCAAGCTCGGCGACGATGCGCTCGACCTCGGCCTTGCCCTCGTCGATCGCTTCGACGTCGACGAGCTTTACCTCGACGCCGGTGACGCGGTCGCCGGTCAGCAAGAACCGCTGCACCGTCTGCAGGGGCGCGTAGACGTTCTTGCGGTCGTACTCGTACATGCCCG
>JBCCQM010000111.1:0-26214 GCA_039024335.1 Myxococcota bacterium | reverse complement strand
GATAGAAAATTTGTAAATAATCGAAAAGCGCCACTAATTGCTGAGCTCCACTTTCTCTGGATTGAATAAAGTCTTCGATTTCATGCTCCGGCGAAGAAGTCGTCGAAGAAGGCTCCAGCGAAGAAGTCGTCGAAGAAGGTGAGCAAGAAGGCGCCGGCGAAGAAGACGACGCGTAGGCGACGGTGATGCGCGGCGCGATGGTGACGGGATGGATGCTCAGCTCCCCGTGGGGGCCGCATCCTTATTCCGTCGTCTCGCCCGTGCGCCCCGATGCTGAACCGACCGTCTCGCTCCCCGCGGCCGTCGAGGTCGCACGGGAGCGCTGGGGACGTCTAAGGGTCGGGCGCGTGGACGCTTGGGACGATTGGCCGACCGAGAGCACCGAAGCAGCTGGCGTCCGTCTGGGGTTCGCGGGTCCAGACGCCGATGCCCGTGCGTTGCAGGCGGCTCGCGATCTCCTCGACTACGACGTCGCCGACGCCGTATTGCTCGGCAGCACGCGCGCCGGGGCTGCGGCGGGTCTGTTGCTCGAGCGGACCGCGGATGCCCTCATCGCCCTCGTCGATGCACCCGCTCGTCCGGACGCAGTGCTGAGCTGTCCCGAACAGGAGTCGGAGGCCGCACTCGCGCTGCCCGAGGCGTTCGAATGCTGGGTGCTGGGTGCGCTGGTCGTGGGTGCCGACGTCCTCGCCAGCGGGGTTCGGCTTCCGGGTGCCTCGGTGGAACCCACGTGCATGTCGGTCGCAGGGAGCGGGGTCGTCGTCGGGTTGGAGGCTCGCGGGTGAGGCTCGTGGACGCGGTGACCTGGGTCCCCGAACGGGGGGCACTCCGAGCAGAAGATGGTCTGGCAGCCCTGCCTCGTTTCACGAGGACGGCCGCGGCGATGGTCGATCGGCTCGCGGCGCCGATGCGGCTCCCCGTCGTGTTGGCCACGGTCTCTGCGGCGACGCCTGCTTCGGCCGTCCACGCCGCGCTGTCCGAGCGCTACCCCGAGGTGCCGACGTGGTCGCTCGTACACGCCGGCGACGAGACGTTGCCAGCGTCGCTGCTGCAGGCGCAGTTCCTCGCAGCTCGAGCTGGGGCGGCAATCTGGGTCCTCGTCGATCTCAAGCCCGCGGCGGAGCTGGCTGCCGCCGCACACGTGGACGCGGCGGAGAACGGTCGGCAGATGGAGCTCTCCCGATCGGCGGATCCCGCAGCACCGAGCGCGGAGCACCTGAACCCTTGCGCGGGGGCGTTGACGCTCCTGAGCGATAGCAGCGCCGATTCTGTATCGATTCGAGTCGGTCGGTGGGCAATCGCGGTCAGGTCACGGACGGACTGAGCCACTTTGGCTTCGTTTTTGTCGTACCTGGTCAATGATGTCGGCAGCGATGAGTCTGCCCAGCTTGCGCCTGTTCGTGTTCAAGGAGGGTCTCCTCTCGAGGCTTGGCCATGACCTTCGGCTCTCGGTGGAGTGTTTCGAGATGACCCTCGAGACGGGAACCCTCGTGGGTCGGTTCGACACGCGCTCGATCCGGGTCGACGGTGCGATGAAGAAAGGCGCCCTCGATCCAGGGGGCCTGTCTTCGCGGGACAGAGCGAAGGTCGAAAAGACCGTCCGGAAGGAGATCCTGCAGGTCGAGCGCTACCCAGAGGTGGTGCTCGAAGCGAGCATGGAGCCTCGCGGCGACTGTGCCGAGGTCCGCGGCTCGCTCACGATCCTCGGCCGTCGTCGCGCGCTCGACCCCGCACGCGTGATCCCAACGGGCGAGCAGCTGGTCGCGGCCGTGAGCATCAAGCCGACGCGCTGGGGAATCGAGCCCTACCGGGGGCTGGCCGGCGCCTTGAAGATCAAAGATCGAATCGACGTGGAGATGGCCATTCCAGCGGACCTCGACGTGGAGTCGATCGAAGCGCGTCGCTGGGCGCGTCAGCCGTAGGGGTTGCGCAGGTCGGGGTGCAGCTCGTCCTCGGGCTGCTTGGGCTGCGGCTTGGGTTTGGGTTCCGGGGTCGCCGCCGCGGGCTGCGTCACCGGTTCTGCCGCCGGCTTGCGAGGCTTGCGAGGTCGCCGTGGTTTGCGAGGCGCAGGTTTGGGCTTGGGGGTCTCGCTCGCCTCGGGCGCGGTCTTCGGCGTCGCGACGACGACCTCAGGCTCGGCCGGCACGGGCTCGGGCGTGGTCGGCTCTTCCACCGGAGGCTGCGGGGGCTTGGCGGTCGGCGTGACCGCGGGCGTGGGCTGTTCGGGCTCGACGACGTCAGCCGGTTCGGCGGGCGCAGCATCCGGTTTCGGTGCGAGCACGAAATGCACGATGCCGAACGCGATCGCGAGGCCGAGCACGACGCCAGCGACCAGCAGCGCGGGCAGCAGGCCGCGGTTTGCCGGACGTGGTCGAGACGATACGACGGCCGGCTGCGCCACCGCGGTTCGCCGCGGGGAGGCCGTGGTCCCAACGACGGTGGACGGCGCCGCGGTATGTCCCGCGCTCGGAGCAGGCGCAGGGACGACGGTCGCCATCACGCTCGAGGTCGACGCGCGGCCGCTGGTACCGCTGCCCAAGGCCTCGGTTTGCTGGACCTGCGGGGCGACGAAGTCCTGAACCGCATCTGCCGGCGGGGGCGACCACCCGGCGGGCTTCGCAGGCGCGGCACCCGGTTCGATGACGACCGGAGCGTTGGGCGCGTACTCCAGGGTGCGTGCGTGGTCGAGGACCTCGGCCAGCTCGTTCATCGACTGGTACCGATCCTCGGGTGCCTTCTCGAGGCACCGCATCACGATCGTCTCTGCAAATGCCGGGATGTCTGGGTTGAGCTCGCTCGGCGGCCTGGGCCGTTCCTGCACGTGCTGCTCGAGCACCATGTACGGGTTGGTGCCCTTGAAAGGCACGCGCCCCGTGAGCATCTGATAGGCCATTACGCCCACGGCATAGATGTCGGTGCGGGCGTCGATGGTGCCGCCGCGCGCCTGCTCCGGAGCCATGTAGGCGACCGTTCCCAGCAGGCCGTTGGTCATCGTGTGCCCTTGCGTCAGCCCGCCGAGGGTCTCCTCCACGACCTTCGCGATGCCGAAGTCGAGCACCTTCACGAAGTCTTCCCCGTTGGCGCGGCGGACCAAGAAGATGTTGGCTGGCTTGACGTCTCGATGGACGATGGCCTTGTCGTGCGCGGCCGCGAGCGCGCTGACGATCTGCCCCAAGATCGGGCGCGCGCGTCCCCACGCCATCGGTCCGTTTTTCTTGATCTCCTTGCGAAGGTCGTCCCCCTCGAGGAACTCCATCACGAAGTAGACCGGCAGCGACTCGGTCGACCCGAAGTCGACGATGTCGACGATGTTCTCGTGCTCGATGACCGAGGACGCTCGGGCCTCGCGGAGGAAGCGCTTGACGTTGGTGGGATCTTCGCAGAGCTCCGAGCGGAGGACTTTGATCGCGACCCGGTTGTGCAGGCCGACTCGGCGGCCTTCGTACACGGACGCCATGCCACCGACACCGAGCTTTCCCAGCACCTCGTAGCGGCCTCCGAGCACCGCCCCTGTGAGGTCATGTGCCCGCGCGATTGCGGCGTCATCCATGCGTCGATCGGTATCCTAGCCCACAGGTCACTTAACGCGCCTGAAAACGGCGCCTCGGCTTCCGAATCAGGGGCACGCCGCGCGCGCAGCCTCGAAAAATCGCCAGGCTGCTAGCCCTTGGGATTTGGAGCCGTTTTGGGCAGCCCTTCGATCCCCATCGGCTTGGGTTTTGCGCCGGTGCGTTGTTGCTCCTTCGCCATGGCTTGCACCACGTCGCTCTGCAGCGCGGTGAGCTTGGGCAGCAGGGCCCGGTTCGTGTCGTTGAGCCGCTTGAGGAACGCTCCTGCCACGGGGCGCCGCTCCTTCACGACCATGTACAGCTCATCGAAGGTTTCGGCGAGCTCGTCGGGCACGCTGTCGGACGCGAGCTGGTCGGCGTCGCGGTCTTGGGTGCGGTTGTCGGGTTTGACGGCGGCCACGGCGGCCTCGATGTTCGCGTCGGGCAGCTTCATGCGACCGAGCACTTCGGGGATGACGCGCTGCGGTTCGGCCACGACCTCGTCGTAGGTCTGAAGCTGGTAGTCGTAGCCGCGCAGGCTGATGTCGCGCATGAGCGCGAAGTTCTCCATCCACCACTCGTACGCAGGGGGGAAGTGCAGCGGCTGGTCGGCGTCGGGGTTCTTCTTTTCGCGGTCGCTCTGCTCGAGCGCGTACAGCCGATTGATCGAGGCCTCATACTCTCGCCACTCCCGCACGTTGGCGACCACGAGATCGATGTAGGCCCGCTCGGTCCGGACCACGCCGGGAATGAACACTTTGACCGCATAGCCCGCGACGTCGTCGGGCATGAAGTATGCCCCCGTGCCCGGGTGGGGGTTGGTCCGGAAGTAGATGCCCTGCCGCAGGATACTCTCGTAGAACCCGTCCGGGTTGGCGTCCTTGAGCGAGCTCTCGCCCCAGTTCCGAGGGAAGGCCGAGCCCAGCACGGGGACGCCGGCGCTGCGCAGCACCTGCATCCACATCGAGGTGCCGCTGCGTTTGGTTCCGGAGACGAGGAACATCCGCCGCAGGCTAGCAGCCCGTGGCAGCGCCTGGCGCAGTGCCGCCGGAACACCAGGCGCTATTGCGGTCGCGTGGGGTCCGAGGCCAAGACGCGGCGCAGGCTGAGCACGCCCAGGATGGGTCCGATCGCGAGCGTCATGAGGAGCCACGGCCCAGGAACGTGACTCTCCAGCGCGCTCAGCAGCGCGATGCTGGGGATCGTCAGCGCGAAGCCGATCATGTTCATCAGCGTCAGGCCGGTGCCGACGCGGTCGGGTGGGGCGCTGCGGGCCGCGATGGCCGAGAACTGCGGGGAGTCACCCACCACGACTGCACCCCACACCGCCAAGAAGCCGAGCGTGAGGGCGGGAATGTTCAGGATGAACACCAGCGGGCTGAGCAATGCGCAGGCGCCCGAGCCCACGAGCTGCACGCCCGCTACCGCGGCGCTGCCCCGATGGACCGAGATCTGCCCCCCGACGGCGCACGCGATCGAGCCGATCGCAATGATGCAGAAGGATCCGAGCGCGACGTCGGCCGCCGCCGCATCCGGGCCCAGGCCGAGCCGCACGGCGAACGGTACGAACGCCCAGAACGCGTAGAGTTCCCACATGTGCCCGAAGTAGCCCAGCGCGGCCGACCGGAAGTCAGGCTCGGAAAAGACGGAGAATGCCTCGGCCACGCGGGTTCGCGGTGCGATGCGAACCGCGGGGCCCTCGGGGACGGTCAAGAGAATGGCGAGGCCCCCGGTCACCGCCAGGCCCGACGCGCTGAGAATGAGCGTGGTCGCGTCGAGCTGCAGGGTGCCCAGGAGATGCGGAAAGGCGGTGCCGAGCACCAGCGCGCCGACGAGAAAGCCGATCGCCGCGCCCAAGCCCTCGCGAAACCAGGACGCCGCGAGCTTCATGCCGACGGGGTAGATGCCTGCGAGGCAGATCCCGGTGAGGACGCGGGTCGCGACGAACGCGGGAAACGAGGCCGGCGCGATGAGGCTGGCGGCGTTGAACGCTGCGCCGGCGGCCGCCGAGGCGAAGAACAGGCGGTGGCTGGGGATGCGGTCGGCGAGTCCGAAGACGGCGAACGCCAGCGTGCCGACGATGAAGCCCAGCTGAACGGCAGACGTCAGCCAGCCGACGGCGCCCTCGACCGTGGGCCACAGGTGCGCGAGGTCTCCGAGCACCGCGTTTCCCACGAACCACAGCGAGCCGCCAGCAAACTGCGCGGCGACGATCGTGGGGAGCGTGTGGCGGGGAGCGTTCACGGGCCGGTCGGAGACGCGGCAGGGTACCCGACCGCGACCTCGTCTTGTCGGGCCAAGAAGGGGTTCTTCAGGCCGCCGACCTTCTGGATGCTCGCCGGCTCCGCGACCTGGGGGACGGCGGCTGCGGTCGCCACGGCCTCGGGCGGATGAAACGTAGCGACGCTGGCCGCGGGTGCCCGACGAATGCGGCGTGCCTTCGCTGGCTTCGTCTCGGCAGGTGCTTGGGCCGGGAGGCGTTCGGCGATCTCGAACGTGGGCAGCTCGGCGTCGAGGGAGCCCAGCGACGCGGCGGGCATCTGGACGGAGGGCAGGTCGACGTGGACAGGGGTGAAGGGGCTGGGCGCTTCCGGCTGGGCGGCGATGCCCAGTGCGATTGCGGCGGCGACGATGCCCGCGACCCACGGCCATCGAGCGCGACGGCGCGGGGGGTAGAGCAGGGCGTTCCGAAGCGCGTCCGCCGAGGCTGGACGGTCCTCGGGGTTCTTCGCGAGGCAGCGTTGGACGACGTCGGCCACGTGGGCGGGCACGTCGTCGCCGAGCTGTGGGCGCGGTGGCGCGGCGTCGAGATGTTGGGCGAGTCGCTCGTGCGCGGTGCCCTCGAAAGGAGGAGCGCCCGTGAGCATCTCGAACAAAACGCAGCCGAGGCTGTAGAGGTCGCTGCGAGCATCGACGGCCTGGCCTCGAATCTGTTCGGGACTCATGTACGAGGGCGTGCCGACGGTGTCGGTGTCACCGTCGAACTCTCGCTCCGTCGCGAGGCCGAAGTCGATCAGCTTGATCGTGTCGTCGTGCTGGAGGAACAGGTTGGTCGGCGTGATGTCGCGGTGGACGATGCCGGATTCGTGCGCGGCCTCGAGTCCGTCGAGCGCCTGCAGCATCCAGCGAAGCGCGGTGCCCCACGGAAGCGGCTCGCCCAGGGCGTGACGCAGCGGGTGGCCATCGAGCAGCTCCATCACCGCGTAGGGGTGGCCCGGCGAGAGGTACCCGAAGTCGATTACGTCGACGACGTTCGGGTGGTCGAGGGCGGAAAGGGTGCGGGCCTCGGCGAGGAGGGCCTCGGCCGTGTGTTCGCAGGTCTCGCACGCATCGACGAGCATTTTGATGGCGAACCGGCGACCGATGGTCGTGTGTCGCGCCCGCCACACGAGGCCGGCGCCGCCGCGGCCGATGCGTTCTTCGAGCTCGTAGCGGCCGCCCAGGCGGACGCCCGCGCGTGGCGTCACGGCAGCACCCTCCGCCGTTGCGCGCCCGTTCACCCCCGGCAGGGTCATAATCCCGCTCGGTGGAACGCTGGGTTCCGCCGAGGCGGCGGGGGACCCGAAGTGCTGCGTTGCGGCCACGGACAGCACTACCCCGGAGGAGCCCCGCAGGTTACGTGCAAATCCACGAACGCGACCGGGCGCCGCAGCGCGCATGCCGCAAGCGCCCGCAGGGCTGCTAGGGTCGCCCCGCGATGGCGCGCGTCTGTGTCCTTCACGTTGGCGGAACGATTGGCATGGCGGAGTCACCAGACGGGCTCGTGCCGCAGCGAGACGTGCTCGATCGCTACCTCGCGGCGATGCCCGAACTCGGTCGCGAAGACGTGCCTCGGCATCACGTCGAGGTGCTCGAACCGCTGCTCGACAGCGCCGACATGGCGCCACGCGACTGGTTGCGCATCGCCAAGGCGATCGTCGCGCGGGACGCCGAGTTCGACGGCTTCGTCGTGCTGCACGGCACCGACACCATGACGCACACGGCCTCGGCGCTGAGCTTCCTGCTCCAGGGGCTTCGTAAGCCGGTGATCCTGACCGGGGCGCAGCTCAGTCTCGAGCACGTCCGCACCGACGGGCGCGAGCACATCATCACGTCGATCATTCTCGCGAGTCACAAGATCCCCGAGGTGTGCATCTACTTCGGCAGCCGACTCCTTCGAGGCAACCGCGCGCAAAAGGTGCATTCCGCTGACTTCTACGCCTTCGACTCGGGCAACTTGCCGCCGCTGGCCGTCGTCGGGGCACGCATCAATGTTGCGGAGCACCTCGTGCGCCCTGCTGGGGCTGGCCTGCCCGTGTCGCTGCAGTTCGAGCGCGAGCCGAACGTGGTCGCGCTGCGGGTTTTTCCGGGCATGAGTCGAGCGCTGCTCGAGTCGGTGCTCGAGGGCGCCGATGGTGTCGTGCTGGAGACCTACGGCGCGGGCACGTTCCCGCACCGCGAAACCGGGCTGCTCGATTCGATTCGGAGCGCGACGACCGCTGCGCAGCCTACGGTGGTGGTGAACGTGAGCCAGTGCCACGGCGGGGTCGTCAATCAGGCCACGTACAGCAGCTCGCGGGCCCTCGCCGACGTTGGCGTGATCAGCGGCATCGACATGACGCCCGAAGCCGCGCTGAGCAAGCTGTACTGCCTTTTCGCCGCAGGTCGGTCTCCCGCGGATGTACGCGGCCTCGTGGGTCAGAACCTGGCGGGCGAGCTTGACCCGAGCGCGGTTGGAGACGTTTAACCTCCGTCATGGATCGCTTCGTCGCGCTCTTCGCCCTGGCCGCGCTGTGCGGCGCCTGTGATGGCAACGCGGAGGCCTCGTCCGAGGCGGCAGCGGCCCCGAAGGCTCCCGCCAAGGTTGGATACGACGTGCGGCGGCTTCGACCCCGTGATGGCGAGACGCTCGACGCGATGTTCGCTCGCATGGCGAAGGCCGCACACGACGACGGCAAGAACGTCGCCGTGCTGTTCTCGGCCGATTGGTGCGAGCCGTGCCGCCGCCTCGAGCTCGAGCTCGGCAACGAGCACGAAAAGGAGCGCATCGGTGGCTATCGGATCCTCGAGCTCAAGGAAGAGGACTGGATGGCCGCCACGCGGATGAACGAGTTCAACGCGCTGCGCAAGCGCTGGTACGCCAAACTCGACAGCTACCCGGTGTTCCTGCTGCTCGACGAGAACGACGCCAAGGTCGAAGAGATGAAAGAGGCGATCGATCGTCTCAACGCCGACGGCGTGGAGCCCACCGTCGACAACTGGTTCGCGAACGTGTCCGCCGGCAAGGGTCCGTCGGTCTCCGGCTGAACGGGCCGAAAATTCGCGTTGCGCGGGCGACTCCGGTAACGGGGTCAGTCATGCGGCACGCGTCGGTTCCTGTCCTCGCCGTCCTCCTGCTCTTGGGAGGGTGCGATCGGCATGGCCAGGCGGAGGCGCCAACGACCGGGATGCCCCAGCCCGAGGACGGTACGCGGGTTGTTCGTGAGCCGATGCCGCCCTCGGTGGTGACGGAGGCTGCCCGCGTCGCGGTTGCGCCCGAGCCCAGGGCAGAGCCCGAGCCGGCGCCCACACCCGAGCCGGAGCCCCTCATCGAGCTCACGCCCGAGGAGCCTGAACATCTGCCCGCGACGCCGCCGGGCTACGGCGACATCGAGCCCAGCGATGGCGTGCCCGATCCCGACACGCTCACGGTCCACGCGATCGCCGGCTACGAAGTCGTGACGGTCTACGACAAGCCGAACACAGACTCGAAGAGCCTGGGCTACCTGCGAATCGGGACCCGCATGATGGTGACCCCGAAGGTGTCCGGGAAGGGCTGCCGCGTGTCGTGGCATCAGCTTCCCGAGGGCGGCTATGCATGCGTCGGGCGGGGTCTCGTCGTCGACGCCAAGCGGCCGCCGATCAGCCGCACGCCTTCGTCGCCGCCGAACACCAACGAGCCGCTGCCGTACACCTACGCGTTCGTGAAGCGGTGGAACAGCCCGATGTACTGGCGCCCGCCGACGGACACCGAGCGCGCCGCAGCAGCGACGCAGCGCGACGAGCGGGAGTCTGCACGGAAGAACCCGCCTGCACCGGCGACGCCCGAGCCCGCGCCTGCGCCTGCGGCCGAGGCGAAACCGACGGAGGGTACGGAGCTGTCCGCTCTGCCGACGCCGGACGGAGCGACGCCGCCACCTGCGGAACCCGTGACGGCACCGCCGCCAGCCGAACCGGCGCCGCCCCCCAAGCCCACGGTCAAGCTTCCGCTCAACCCCGAGACGCCGTGGCTCGAGCGCGGCTTCTTCCTGGCGGTGGGCGAGAAGGTGGAGGCGGCCGGCCACAAGTACTGGAAGACCGGTCGCGGGGGCTTCGTCGACGCAGACGCAGCGTACGCCTACGACGCCAAGGGCTTCGAGGGGGCCGTGCTGCCCGAGGGCGCGACGTTCCCGATGGGGTTCGTCATGACGCCCAAGGGCGCGAAGCGGTTCGAGTTCAATGACGAGGGCGTGCTGGTCGCCACCGACACCCTTGCCCACAAGACCTTCGTCGACCTGCAAGAAGAGGTCGAGCACGGCGGTAAGACGTACATGATGACCACCGACGGCGGTCTCATCCGCAAAGGGGTCATTCGTTTTGCCCAGCCGCAGCCGCTTCCCGAAGGTCTCGAGCCCTACGACCATTGGATCGACGTCAGCCTCGACAAGCAGATGCTCATCGCCTACGAGGGCGTCGAGCCTCGGTTCATCACGCTCGTCTCCACGGGCAAGAAGGGCACGAAAGAGGAGTCGTTCGAAACGCCGATCGGTCGCTGGCGCATTCGCAGCAAGCACGTGTCGACGACGATGGACGGGCAGTCTGACACCGACGGCAACTACTCGATCCAGGACGTGCCGTGGACGATGTACTTCAACGACAGCATCGCGCTGCACGGCGCGTTCTGGCACGACGGCTTCGGGCGCGTGCGCAGCCACGGCTGCGTGAACCTGGGCCCTGCCGACGCGAAGTGGCTGTTCGAGTGGACGACGCCTGGGCTTCCCGAGTCGTGGCACGGCGTCCATTCGCACGCTGGCAGCCCCGGGACCACGGTCGTCGTACGCCGCTGAGGCTTTGAGGCTCGCAAGAAAAAACGCCCCGTGCGCTTGAGCGCACCGGGGCGTTTTCGTTGGGGGCGGGTGGATTACTCGCCGGTGGTGGGCGTGTCGCCGGTGGTGGGCGTGTCGCCGGTGGTGGGCGTGTCGGTGTCCGCGTCGGTGTCGCCGTCGGTGTCCGCGTCGGTGTCGCCATCGGTATCCGCGTCGGTATCGCCGTCGGTGTCGCCTTCGGTGTCGGCATCGGTGTCCGTCGTGGTGGCGGGGACATCGCCACACTGCTCGCCACCAACCTGAGGCTCCATGGGGCCGTCTTCGCCGTCGGGATCGACGCAGAACCAGACGTTGCCGTCGGCGTCGCAGCAGCCTTCAGCGGTGATGCCAGCTGCGAGGCAGTCGGCGCCGAGCTCGAAGATGGCGTTCTCGGAGCAGGCGATCGGGTGGACGCCGCTGGGGTCTTCGACCCCGTCGATGCCGCACTGGTAGCCCTCGGGGACTTCGTCGTTGCCCGCGATGGGGCCCCAGCCGCATCCCGCGGCGCCTTCGCCCGTGGTCGGGTCGTCGGTGGTCGCGGTGTCGGTCGAGCCCGTAGTCGCGGTGTCGGTGGTCTGCGTCGTCTGGGTGGTCTGCGTCGTCGCGGTGTCGTCGGTGTCGGCGGAGCCGTCGTCGTCGTCCGTGGTGATGATGCAGCCCGAGGCGAACAGGCAAGCGAGGGTCGCGAGGGAAAGTTTCTTCAGAAGCATGTCAGGTCTCCGCGTGAACCGAGGTCGGTAGGACGTATGGGCCGTCCTATGGACGCTGGATCATGGTTTGGATTCAGGTCGGCCGGAAATTTCTGGGCCGAAGGCAGGGTGTAGCACAGCGCGGACGACGGGTTTTTCCCGCCGAGTGTGGGCGGGGTCGAACCTCACGAAGCTCACCCGCGACGCAGATGTCGCGCCTGCGTGCGGCGAGGGGGTCCGGACGGGCCCCGACCGGGCGCGGACGGGCCTGGCTGCTAGAGTCCGCGCGTGAGCGACACGATCGCGATCAAGGGCCTCGAGGTCGCCTGCATCATCGGGGTCCACGAGCACGAACGACACCAGGAGCAGCCGCTGCGCATCGACGTGGCGCTCACGCTCAGCCTCCGCGAGGCGGGTCGCTCCGGTCGCATCCAGGACACGTGCGACTACGCTCGCGTCGCTGCCGAGCTCGGCGCCCTGCTGCGGTTTCGCCGCTACCAGCTGCTCGAGGCTGCGGCCGAGGAAGCTGCCGCGATGCTGCTCGGGCTTCACGCGGGGGTCGACGAGGTGTCGATCACCCTCGACAAGCCTCAGGCGTTGGCCGAGTTCGGGACGGGGGCGATGGTGTCCGTTCACCGCACGCGCGCAGACTATCCGCGGCGGCACGAGGACACCGCGTTCGGCAACGTCGAGATCCTCCTCGAGACGCGCGAAGCCGGCCTGTATTTGCTGCACGTCGACCCTGAGAATCAGATCCCGCCGCATCACCATCAGGTGATGGAAGAGCTGGAGTGGGTCGCCGAAGGCGAGCTGTGGTGGAACGGAGAGCGCGTGCCGCACGATCGACCCAAGACCTGGGACAAAGGCAGGGTCCACGGGTACGAGAACCGAAGTGATGTGCGCGCGACGGTGTTCTGTTGCGACATGCCCCCGTTCATCCCCGCGGACGAGATCGAGGTCGCGCAGTGAGCGTGCTGATCACCGGTGCGTCGCGGGGAATCGGTCGCGCGCTCGCCGAGCAGCAGCTCGATGCGGGCGCAGCGGTCGTCGGTGTCCACCGCACCGTCTCGGCTTCGAGTGAGGCGCTCGAGGCGTTCGCGGGCACGCGTCCGCTGACGCTGCTTCGCGCCGACCTCGACGATGCGGTCGCCGTTGCGGGGTTGCTCGCGCGCTTCGAGGAGCAGCGCATGCTCTTCGAGGGCGTGGTGCTCAACGCAGGGGTCGCGGAGCGACGGGATTTCATCTCGGGCGACGCGACCGACGACCCGATCGTGCGGCAGCTTCGGGCCGACCTCGAAGCCCCGCTGGTTTTGCTGCGGGGCTTGCTTCAGCGGCAGCTGCTCGCCGCTGGGGCGTCGGTGGTGTTCACCAGCTCGAACCTTGCCCGCCATGGCTTGCCCGGCAAGGTGGCGTACAGCGCAGCCAAGGGCGGCATCGAGGCCGCGGTCCGTGGGCTTGCCCACGAGCTCGGCCCGCGGGGTGTTCGGGTGAACGCGGTCGCGCCAGGCCTCTTGAGGACCGACATGACGGCTGACGTCGGCGACGCTGGATATGACGCGTACGCCCAAACCGTGCCGCTGCGCCGAGTCGGCACGGCCGCAGACGTGGCCCACGTGATTGGGTTCCTGCTTGGGCCGGGCGCGGGCTATGTCAGCGGTCAAACGATCGACGTCGACGGCGGCTGGGGCAGCTGAGCCGATGGGGCCGCGCTCGTTCGGACCGGCCTGTGCCGGCTGGTCGGGCATTACCTGAAACCGGCCCGCAGCAGGCGTTCCGCTCAAGATCTACCGACGCGTCGACGAAGGGAACGGCAGGGAACTGTCGATGGCTTCCAACGTGTCGAGCTCAGCAAATCTGGTGTCCGCGACCCTTCGCGAGACCCGGCCCAACGTGGCCGACCTAGGCGCCGCGAGCGTCGTTCGACCACGCGAGCGCTGCACCGTGCTCGTGGTTGGAGGCGCGCCGGCCAACGTGGACGAAGTCACCGGCTTCCTCGATGCGATCGAGGGCTATCAGGTGATGTGCGCCGCCGTCGATCATTCACCCAACGCGTTGGTGCGTCTCGAAGCGGGCGGCGTGTGTGCGGTGCTGGCGTTCGACGACCTCGTTGGTCGAAGCGTTCAGCGGGCGATGGTCGAGCGGGAGATCTCCGCGCCCGTCCTGATGCTCGTCGAAACGCCTAAAGAGGACCGCGCCGTATTCCGCACCAAGATGCGCGAGGACGGGGCGGCGGCGTGCCTGTTCGTCGACGAGCTCAGCGGACCACTTCTGCAGCACGCCTTGCTTGGTGCCGTCGAGGCGCGACGCATGCTCGATGCCGTGTCCGCGGGGGAGGACAGCGGCGCGCTCGACCCTCAGACCGGGCTCTACACCCGCCATGGGTTCCTTCGGCGTCTCGGTGCGGCAATCGAACACTCGGAGATGGAGGCCTCGTACCGTTACGCGGTCCTCTACGTCGACGTCAGCCGCGTCAAGGTGGGGAACCGGCTCGACGCCGAAGAGGTGGCCGCGCTTCGAGCTCAGGTTGGACGTCGCCTGTGCCGGGTCGCCAACGACCACGTCGCCGCTGCAGTCAGTAGCACGGGCTACGCGGTGCTGTTTCGCGGCTTCGAGGTCGGCGATGAACTCGAGGGCGCCGAGCTGATCCGCAAGCAACTCCAGAGGCAATACGCGCTAGGGCTCGACGATTTGGATCTGGACTTGGGCTTTGGCCTGGCGCGCGGGCGGGGGCTCGACGCCGACGCCAACGCGGCGCTTGCCCGGGCGTGCGCTTCGGTGAAGGTGCCCAAGGCGGTGGAGATCGGCGCGTCCGCGCGCGAACGCAAGACGCCTACGTTGCGGGAGGACATCGCGTCGCAGCTGGCCAACGCGCTCGAGCACGACGAGTTCTCGGTGACCTACCAGCCCATCGTGCAGCTCGAGAGCGGTATGCCGTTCGGCTTCGAGGCGCTGATCCGTTGGAACCATCCCGACGGCGTCGAGCGCCCCGCGGCGGAGTTCATCAACGCCGCCAACGACACGAACCTCATCGTGCCGATCGGCTACTGGTGCCTCGAGGCGGCCATGCGACAGATGGCCGACTGGCACCGCGACTTCGAGTCGGCCAAGGACCTCGCAATCTCGATCAACCTTTCCACGCCGCAGGTGCTCGATCCGCTGTTCGTCGCCCGCGTGCGCTCGATGCTGATGACCACCGGCCTGGAGCCGAAGGCCGTGCGCTTCGAGATCGAAGCCGGCACGATCGCCGAGCACAACGATGCCGCGCGGGACCTCGTCCATGGCCTCGTCGACGCGGGGACGAAGGTGTGGGTGGAGGACTACGGGCTCAGCGAGTGCACGGTGGACGACCTGCGCGACATTCCGCTGGACGGCTTCAAGATCGACCGCCGCTTCGTCTCCAAGATCGACGGCACGGAGATGACCTCGGGCCGGATTCGACACATCGTCACCGCTGCGCAGGCCCTCGGCCTCCGAACCCTCGGCGAAGGCATCGAGAACGCGCTACAGGCCAACGTGCTGCGCTGGCTCGGGTGTACGCTCGGCCAGGGCTATTTGTTTGCCCGTCCGCTGGCGGTGGGCGACGTCTTCGCCTACCTGGCCGAACACGACGGCTAGGGCCGCCCGCGACGGTGCTCAGTCGGGCTGGCAGAAGGCGCCCGCGTCATCAGGGATGACACAGCTTCCGCCGGGGCAGTCGAAATCGTTGCGGCATTCCCCGCACAGCCCGATCGCTGACTCGCCGACTTGATTGCAGTGGTCGTTTTCGCAGGTCGCGTCGGCGTCGTGGTCCGGGTCGATCCAGCAGAACTCGCCATCGGCGATGCTGCCGGGGGCTACGCAAGTTCGGCCGACCGGAGATGTGGGATCTGGATACGAGCACAACGTGTCGCCGGCGCAGTCATCGTCCGAGTCACAGCCGGCGCAGGTGCGGAAGCCGGGGAGGTTGAAGCACGACAGCCCGGGCTCGCAGCTCGCATCGGAGATGCACCCCGCCCCCTGTCCCCCAGCTGCGCACAGTCCATAGGGGACGGTGAGGAACGAGAGGGAGCATGAGCCCTCCTCGCATTCGCGGTCGGCGTCGCACTCCGAGCAGATGCCGCCGAGGTCGCCGAGAAGAAAGCACGCGCCGCTTTCGCAGTCGTCGGGAAAGTCGCACTCCGCTCCGACGGGGGCGCCGCCGGGGTTTACCGGTCCGTCACTGCCCGAGGAGCTGGAGCTTCCCTCTGCGTCGCCGGTGGAGCTGTCTGCGCTCGGCGAAGGACCCGTCGTGCTCCCGGTATCCGTGCCGGGCGTCGCCGCGCTCGTCGAGGACGACGAGCTAGCTTCGGTCGTGCTGCCCGCGTCGCCGGCATCGGGCGTGGGGTCGACGACGGCGGGACAGCCCGCAGCGAGCAACAGCGTGATCGAGAGGCGAACGACCATAGGTTCTCGGTCCATCATCCGGATAATGTCCAGCGAGGACACAGTCCTTCACCGTGAATCACCCGCCTGTGCTCTGCGCCACGCGTCGGAAGGGCCTCCTTGAATCAGCGCTCCTCGGCCGCGTCGAGGCTCCAGTCGACCACGTCCGTCTGAATGCTCCCGCCGGCGGGCGTCGTGCGGCGGAGCTGGCCTCCCCAACGGACTCGCACTACATCTGCGTCTCGAGCCAGTCGCCGTAGTCTGCGAGCGGCTCGGGGAACTCGGACCCGTCGGTCTTGCCGCGAATGTACTCGTCGATGATTTTCCGCGCGAGCGGGTCTGGCCAGAACACGTTGAGGGTCATGGGGAACGGGGCGCCCGGGGACCGCGTCACAGGAGCCTTGCCGGATTTGCCGACCGTCGCGAACTCTGTGAAGACCTTGTGGTTGATGTCCTCGACCTCTCGGTCGTAGAGGAAGACGACGCCATCAACGGCATAGCTGCCGTCATTGTCCGCATCGCCCCACGCCTCGAACACGAACATGCATTCGTTGGCGTTGGACCGCCAGGACACGCGCATGTGCATGCTGCTCGCGTCTGCGAGAACCTCCTCCCAAGATCCATCGATCGCGTCCCGAAAGCGCCGGGCGTACTCGTTCTCCGGATAGTTGTACTCCCAGGGCTGCCGAGGCTTCTCTCCGGCGGGACGGAGCTTGCAACGTCGACCTGGTGCCCAGCTGCACTTCGCCTCGAGCGGCGGGATCCAGCCAGTCGTGCCGTCCTCGCCGAAGCAGACCTGGCGCTCGAGCGGGGACAGACTACTCCTGAGAATTCGCGTGGGAACGACCCCATCACTGCCGATCTCGGGAGCGCAATGAACCGGGAGCGGGTCTCTACCCTTAGGCCCTCGGTCGCACCCGAACCAGTCTCTCGCGTATGGCTGTGGACCATCGAACGGCTCCGGTGAAGGGCAGCCGGTCATCAGGTTGACTAGCAATAACGCAACTGGGCAGCGGACATGTGCGCTAGCTGGAGTGTTGGACCAGTCTTCTGAGTGTCTCGTCATCGTAGACTCCCCATTCAGTTCCGATGATGTGTCGTACCGCCTCAATGTTCGGTCTGTCGAGATCGTCCTGGGCGAAGGAGTCTCCTCCGTCGATCTGCGGCGGCGCAATATCCCAGAATGTCTCGAACCCTTCACGTACGGGTACCTGAAGTCGTTCATGAAGCGCTCGGACTTGCGTGTCGAGGTGGTCTGCCTTTTTCGCTCCGAGGCGCTGTTTTACTCCCCTCAGCACCCGTGGGTAGCCATGCTTATCTTCGTTCACCATCTCGTGAAGTAGCCCTTCCAGGAGTCGATGCGGCGCCGGTTTGGGCGAGATGCTGGTGAACGGGACGTGTGGAACCCAGGAGTCTAGGTTTGTAACCGCGTATTTGGCAGTCATGATTGCCAATGCCATTACAGTTACTACTCCGGCCTCTGCGGCTCCGAATACGGCAGCGCCTCCGATGAGAGCACCTTTCAGTGCATCGAAGACCATTGCGTACCACTTGTCGTCTTGGACGTTCGATGTCCGCCGCTTTCGGACAGACTCCTGATATTCACCCGCAGAGATTAGGAAGGACAGAAACGCCTCAGCTAGACCAAGACACTTCGTGACTGTTCCGAGTGACTTGGTGCTGACTGACAGCCGTTTTGCGGTTTCCTTGACCAGTGTCGTGTCGGAGAAGGTTGCGATGAGATCGGCGCCAAGCCCGGCGACCTCGACAACGGACCCGACAGCCTTGAGCCAGGCGAGCTGGACATCCAGCGGGGCGTCCGACTCCGTCGCTTTCCGCGCTTCCGCGATGCTGTGGTAGAGCAGAATCAGCTTGGCGGTCGTCGTGACGAACTTTAGCGCGATTGATGAGACCTTCGCGGCAGACGCTAAGACCCCCAGTCCCTTCGTCGAAGAAGACACCTTTCACGACGGAGAACTTTCCTCCCTTCGAGAACTCCGTCAGTGCGGCCTCGAAGGCAGCTTCTTGGTCCGGAGTCATCTTCGTCACAGCAACGACCTGGCGAAAGAGCATGGCGTAGAGGGGTTCCTCCACCACGCCCATCCGCCGGCCTTCTTGCACTACCGCCACAAGGCCCTGACTGAGAAGCCCGAGGATGAAGGTTCCACCGTCCAGGGAGTCGGAGATCTCACCCGTCCATGACTCAGCGATCGCCTTCCCAAGTGGATTCGGCTCGGGTTCACCGAGCCAGTCGTCGAACTTGAAGTTCTCCACAGCCTCGACGCGGGCGCTCCCCTGACGGTTTCGGGCGGGAACCGTGGCATCGATGAGCCGTAGCAGCGTGTTGAGTTCTCCGCGAACGAGCGCGTCTCGGCCAACTTCCGTCAGTAGCGCGATCTCGAAGCCCCGCTGCATTGAATGCCGCACGATGGCTCGAGAGTTGGCATGTAGCTTCTTGTAGTCGTGGATGTAGTCGAGATACGCAGAACCTTCGTTCCGAAGTTCATCAATGAACTTGCCTGCGGCTGCCTCGAGTTCATCGTTGATCTCGGGATCGTTGATCAAATCGTAGCAGACCGATATTGGTGTTTTCCATTCGACTGTTCGAAAGTTCCGCAGTCGATCCTGGTAGTCTTTGTCGGGCTGTGGCTGGACGAACCGCTTCGAACCGTGTTCTTTCCAGGGGTGTCGGTCGGGACGGTTCCGTGGACGTTTTCCGAACGCTTCGACGATCCCTATGATTTGGTCCCCAGCTTGCAGTCGATTCATGAGGGGGGCCAGGCTTCGGCTGATGGCCTGCCGACGGGAGTAGACAGTGTTCATCGCGTCGATACGCTTGCCTAGCGAGGCGTTGAAGTCCGCACACTCGACTTCAGCGAATGCGGCAGCAGCTTCCTTTTTTCGCTGCGAGTACCAAGACTCCAGGTTGTCGAGCGGGTCCTTTCCGTGACTCTGTTCGAAGAAAAGTACGACGTCGTCGCCGTTGAAGGACGTAACGATCTTTCCGGGGTCCGCATAGAGAAGATTGCGGAATCTCTCATTGCCCGGGTGTGCGTCGAGCAACTCGAGCATGGCTCCTACCGTTGGGGTGAACCGTTCAATGGCCGCTCCATCACTGTCAGTCTCTCGGACAACGCCATCGTATTCCCAGAGCGGTGGCTCGCTTTGAAAGAGCCAATGCGCGAGGTTACCCAGAGAAATGACGGACAGAGGGTCGTGGAGCGGCTTTCCCTGGGTGTTTGGCAGTCGATCGGGGTTCGGTCCAGACAAGATTGCGCGCGTGAAGTGAGCGAGGTTCAGGCGCCAGCTTGGGATCGATGCGCCCCCGTAGGGATATGGAACCAGAGAGACGGCTCGCAGCTGAACTGAGGCGGGAGGCATATGGCTCGACATTGCTTACTCCTCGGGGCGAAGTTTGAGTTGGAGTGAACGCTTGGCCACGATTCTCGGCTCGTCGTGGCGAAGGGGGTGTCCCTGGGCCTCGGGTCGTTCGTCCTCGGTAGCGCCGTGCTGGTATGCACGACCATAAACGTCGACAGCGAGGAAGCCCGAACTACCGACGACGTCGGTGTCCGCATCGTTCGGTAGTCGGATCAGTTCCCGACCCGGAGGGGGGGCCACCGAGGTTTTTCCACCTCCTTCGCACGTGAAGGTACACAAAACGGCTTTGGGCTGATCGGTGAACGGGTTGGCGTCTGGCTCGAAGGTGAGCCGTGAATGGACGCTGTCCTGTCCAGCTTCTGGGATCCAGACAACCTGTGCGACTCCGCCGCGGACGATGCCTTGGAGAGCCGCGTCCAGGGGGGCGCCCAGCGCAGCTTCATCGACCGGTTCATCGGGAGCGAGGGGGCGCGTGCGGAAGGGTTGAAAGCTCACTCTCGCGTCGTCAGGTAAGGTTGTGAGCGCACTGAGAAGCCATCCACCGTTCGCGAGTTGCAGCCATCGAAGGTCGAAGTGGCGGTGCTCGTACTGAGATGGGTGTAGCTCTTCGACATGTTCTCGATACCAAAGACACGAGGATCGTGGGTCTCGGCCGTCGACTGGACAACTAGAGTGGTCCCCCTCCGTGCACGGGGCGGCATCGTGGTGGGGAGGCAACTGAGGGTGCGCGATGAGTGAAACGCGACGGTTGGAGGGCGGGTCTTCGGGATCGCGGAGGTTGAACTCGGAACAACCGACCGCAGGGTGTGTCGGGTGAAGATGCTCAGGGCTCACGTGCGCCGACGTGCAGAGCACGTACGCCTCGATGAGAGCTCGTCGGGTAACGTCGTCCAGGTCTCCGCTTGGTTCAAGGTCCTCGCGCTGCGTGTGATCTGGAAGGTGTCGATGAAAAATGCCGTCCTTGTATTCGTGTTGAAACAGGAATGTGGCGCTACGCGTCAAATCGCCTGCTTCGCCGTCGATCGGCCCCGGGTCGCATTTCAGCGCTCGGAGCATGATTTGGTCTTCTGGCAATGCCCAGGTTTCGGACTCTGCGAGGTCCTGAATCGTATCGACGTCGGCGACGAGGAAGGCTCTGAATGCCGCTGCACGACGATCTGACAGGTCCTTGTTGTGTGACCGAACTCCGGAAGGCTCCGCGTGACCGAAGACCTGGAATACGGATGAGGTGGTGAATCCGAGGACGAGGTTAAGCAGATTCTGTGCGGCAGCAACCATGCACACGGAGAGCACGGCCGGCGTCGGGAAACAGCTGTTGTGTCGAAATGTTCCTGCGTTCAGCGCTACTGGCTTCCGTCGGTCAGGGCGCACGAGTACGATCTGGTTGTGTTGCCCGACCGTGAGGTCGAGGGGCTCTCGCGTTTTCAGGCCCTGAGACGTGTACTCGAGCGTGTCGATGTGGACCCGGATCTTGCTCATTGCTCGTGGCCGTTCGTTGCGGGGTGGCGGAGAATCGACGGCTTCGCGCCGCCGACCGCGAGGGCGGTCGCGCGGTTCGCCGTGCTGGTGCGAACGTAATCGGGGTGGAGTGCTAGAGAACCTACTGCCCCGGTGGATCGGCTCACCATGTGGCTGTCGCCCGTTGGAAGGGCTGCTGTTGCTCGGGTTCCCTGCACCAGAGTCATTCTCGCCGTCTGGCCGTGGATGGCAAGGCGTTCTTCCAAGAAGGCACAGGTGCGGGTGGCGGCAGACTGAGCACCGCCGCAAAGCGGGCCTCACTCGGGCCGTTCGGCGGCGTCGAGGCTCCAGTCGACGACGTCGGTCTGGACGCTGCCGCCCACTGGGGTTGTGCGGCGGAGCTGGCCGTAGGCCCGAGCGGGCAGGAGGCGCTCGGAGCTGACCCAGACCTCGGCGGTGGAGGTCCATTGCCTGCCGTCGGGGGAGGGCGGCGGCCTTGGAACGGTGGGATGGTCGGTCGCCTCGGTGGGGATCAGCAGGCGGCCTTGGAGCACCAACTTGTAGCCGTCGGCATAGACCTCGGAGAGCTCGACGGTGGTGCGGATGGTCGAGTCCCCAAGAGGGCGGTCGATGATCCACACCGCGCCTTTGCCCAGGGCACGCTCGGGAAGTGGAATCGTGAGGGCGTCGAGGGCCGTCTGCATCCCGATGGAGGCGGCCTCGACCGGGGCGGTCCGGCCGTAGGGGCCGAGCTGCACCGTCTCCTCAGCGAGCGTGGCTTCGCCTTCGCGGGCGACGAACTGCAGCCCATCGTCGGTCGGCTCGGCGGCCAAGCTGGCGTAGTGTTTGCGGCTCTCGTCCTTGGGCGGCCCGTAGTGCCCGATGCCGAGGAAGAACGGCTGCGTATCGGGCGTGCCGTCGACGCTTCGTGCGAGGGACTGCTGCGGTGGGCTGCCCGCCAGCAGGACTTCGACGGTGGTGCCCGGAGGCCGTTGCGCGGGCGCGCGCGCGGGCACGGGCGCGGTCGGGGCAGGCGGTGCGGTCGCTGGAGCGCCGCAGCCGAGCGCGAAGAGCAGGACGAGGGCAGTGCAGCGGTTCATTTGCGTCGACGTCGGCGAGGGCGAGGGGCGGGAGGCGTGGCTTCGAGCGGGCGCTCGGGCCAGTCGTGCTTGGGGTATCGACGCATGAGCGCCTTGCGTTGTTCTGGGTAATGTCGATCCCAGAATCCGGCGAGGTCGGTGGTGACCTGTACGGCGCGCATGTTCGGCGCGAGCAGGTGCAGCACGAGCGGCGCACGGCCCTGCGCGACGGTGGGCCCCTGCGCGGTTCCAAAGAAGTCCTGCAGCCGCGACTCCACCCATGGATCGCGGTCGAGCTCGTAGTGGACGCGAAGCCGGCGGCCGCCGCCGAGCGTGACGTGAGACGGGGCGAGGCGCTCGAGCGCGGCCCGACCTTCGGGCGCGAGGGTGTCGAGCGCGGTGCCCAGCAGGTTGGCCTTGCGCAGTTCGGCGAAGCTGCGGCGCCCCTCGCAGGCCCGTCGCAGCACCTCGAGCAGGCCCGCATCGTCGATCACGGGGACGGCCTCGTCGTGACGGTGGGCGAAGCGCGTACGGGCTTCGAGGGCTTTGGCGGCATCGCGGTCGGGGGCGAATGCCGCGATGCCTCGCGAGGCCGCCGCTTCGTACAGCGTCTGCGCAGCCTCGGCTGGTAGATCGCGCAGCTGCGTCGATTCCACGACCAGCGCGCCCAGGCGGACCTCTTCGACGGCGCTCACGCGGTCGCGCTCGGGGTCGAAGGTGACGACGTGGTGTTCTTCGAGGTCGTCGACGAATAGCTCGAGCAGTCCCTCCAGCTCCACGCTCGCGGCGCTGCGCACCAGCACGGTGGGGGCCCCATGGCGACCGCGCCGCTCTTCGATGGCGAGCGCGACGGCCAGCTCACCTTCGCGGACGGCGGAGCGCTCATCCATCGTGGCGCTGCCGCCCTCGGCAAAGACCAGCTCGGTACCTCCGGACGCGCCCGCCCGCAAGCGACCCACGCGATCGCCAAAGCCCGAAAGCAACGCCAGACCCAGCGCGTCTTCGTCGGCTGCGGAGGGCCGGCGCGGAGGCGGCTTGGCCCCGACGCTTCGCAGGAGCTGCTTGCGGACGCGACCCACCATGGAACACGCCCCCGGATCCAGGCCCAGCCGTCCCGCGGCGCTGGCTCCGTCTCGCTCGAACGCACCGAGGTCTTCGGCGTCGACGATGACGTCCGACGAGGCGGAGCGCGCGGGTCCCGAGCCGCCCCCGCGCCGACGGATCGATCGTTCCGAGAGCAGGGCGGCGGCGGTCGCTCCCCAGCCCGCGACGCGGCGCGCCTTGGACTCCTCGAGCACCCGCGCGAGGCGGGGGTGGAGCGGGTGCCGAAGCATCGCGCGCCCGGTGGTGGTGAGGGCTCCGTCGCGGTCGACGGCGCCGAGGCGCTGAAGGAGTCGTTCCGCGGCATCGATCGCAGCGTCGGGCGGGGTCTCGAACCAGCCCAGCGCGCGTGGTTCGCGGAGGCCCGCCGCCCGCAGATCGAGCATCGCGGCCGTGAGGTCGAGGCGGGCCAGCTCCGGAGGGTCGAAGGCGGGCCGCCGCTCGAAGTCGTGCTTGCTGTAGAGCCGCCGACACCGGCCTGGACCCGTTCGTCCCGCACGACCGGCCCGCTGCTCGGCGGATGCACGCGAGATCTTGGCCAGCGCGAGGGTGGGGATCCCCGTCCAGGGGTTGTGGCTCGGCTTGCGCGCCAACCCGCTGTCGATCACCGCAACGACGTGGTCAATCGTGACCGAGGTCTCCGCGACGTTGGTGCTGAGGATGAGCTTGGGCCGCTCGCCGGCGCGGACGGTGCGGTCCTGTTCCTTGGCCGGCATGTCGCCGTGAAGCTGCGCGATGTCCAGGCCCAAGTGTCGGGCCTGCCCGTCGAGGTGCCTCGCGCAGGCTCGGATCTCTCCGGCGCCCGGCAGGAACACGAGCACGCTTCCGTCGAGCCCTTCGGTGGCGAGGTCTCGCAGGGCGGCGCTGACCTGGTTGGGAAGCGGACGGTCGCTCGTTTTCTGCGGATGGGCGACGTCGACGGGAAACGTGCGGCCCTCGCAGTGCAGTGGGGTGCACCCGAGGTAGCGGGCGATGGGCCCGGGGGCGAGCGTAGCCGACATGACGCCGATGCGTAGATCGTCGCGGCGTCCCGCCAACCGCTGCAGCAGCGCGAGCGCGACGTCCGTGTCGATGTGGCGCTCGTGGAACTCGTCGAGGATGACCGTGGAGACGCCCGCGAGCGTGGGGTCATCGCGAAGCCGACGCAGCAGCAGGCCTTCGGTGACGAAGCGAATCTTGGTGTTGGCGCCGGCCTTGGTGTCGAAGCGAACCTGGTACCCACAGGTCTGGCCGACGGGTTCACCGAGCGTGTGCGCCACGCGGGTCGCAGCCATGCGGGCGGCGATGCGTCGCGGCTGCGCTACGATCACCTCGCCGTGCTTCGTGAAGCCGGCCTCGTGCAGCATCACCGGTACGCGGGTGGTCTTGCCTGCACCCGGCTCGGCCTGAAGCACGAAGTGACGCTCGCGCCCGAGGCCTTCGAGCAGCGACGCGCGAATGGTTTCGATGGGAAGCGTCACTCGACGCGGAGCATACGCGGGTTCGGACCTACCGCGCGATGATGGCGAGCCATGCGTTGCTGCCGTCTTCGTCACTCTCGACTCCGCAAACCACGAGATGCCCGTCGTCGTTGAGCACGAGGGCGTTGGCGGATCCACTGGCCCCGTCGGGCAAGGTCCACGTCCACTCGGTGGCGCCGGTGAGGGCGTTGATGCGAGAAACGACCGCCTCTTGCCCTTCCGGGCCCCCGCGAGAACCCGTCACGAAGACGGTGCCCTCATCGTCTTGCACGGCATCGGTATAGAGGCTGTCCACCTTCAACCCATCGGTGATCGTGAGGCCGAGGGCGACGGGATTCGTATCGACCTGCGCGGCCCAGCCGTCTTGTCCCGTCTTGGTCGAGAACTCACCGGCGGAGATGACGGCGTCGGGCGTGATCGAGGGGGTGAGCCCGTAGATGGCGGTCGCGCCATTTCCGGGGCTCGCGAGACTCTGCTGCATCTCGACGACGGTCTCGGCGCTGAAATCGAACCGAGAAACGATGGCGCGCTGATCGGCGTCGCCGAAGGTCGCAGTGCCGCCCGCAATGACGACGTCGTCACCCAAGATCGAAAGCGCGAAGAAATTTCCCTCCTCCACGCTGGCTGCGGTGAAGAACCCCGAGAAAGTGGTGTTGCCGTCGCTTGTTGCTTTTGCGTTGACGAACGCGTCCACGAACGTCGCGGGCCGGGACCCCGCGTAGTAGACGAAGTCCTCTGCCGGATCGACCGCGACTGCGTGTGTGACTCCGCCGGCGCCAAACGACTGATCTTGCCAGATCGGGTCGCCCGTGGCGCTCGAGTAGCGCCCCGTCCAGGCGCGGGAGCCTCCATCTTCAGCCGTTTCGTAGCCGCCGACATAGAGATCGCCCGAGCCCGTGCCGACGTCGATTGCGAGTCCTCGCGAGGGGAGCTCGGTCGTGGCCTGGTCGACCCACGTCAGAGTGCCGGCCTCGTCGACCGCGATGATGAGTCGCGCGTCGATGCCGCCCAGCGGTCGCGAGTAGCCGATGAGGACCGGGCCTTCGTCGTTGAGCCAGTCTACGTCGGAGCACTCGTCTTCGACGCCGAGGTTGTAGAACGCGACGACGAGCGCCTCGCCGGACAGGGAGCAGGTCGCGGAGCAACCGTCGCCGCTCTCCTCGTTGCCGTCGTCGCACGCCTCGTCGGGTTCGACGATGCCGTTGCCGCAGCCCGGGCGCGGGGCCTCGGTGGTGTCACTTGCCTCGGACGACTCGTCTCCGAGCGTCGTATCCGTTGCGACGTCGGTGGTCGCCGTGGTCGAAGGGCCGGGACTCGTCGTCGAGGTCGTCGTGGTGGTGCCCGTCGTCTCACCCGTCGTTGCGGTGACGGGTTCCGCCGTCGTGTTGCCGCTCGAGCCCGCGTCCGTCGGCTGCGTACACTGATTGGCCAGCGTGCCGGCCGCGAGTTCCCCGTAGCGCCGACCGCTCTCACAGGTGTCGTCATCGAAGCTGCAGTAGCCATTCGACTCGCAAAACCCCTGCTCTTCATTGACGACGCACTGCGCGTCCGAACCACAGAGAAACTCGCTCGAGCGGCACCCGACCAGCGCCACCGCGGCGACTCCCAACGACACCCAACCCCGCACGTGGGTTTATCGTAGCAAGGTTCGCCGAGGGCGGTCAGGCGCCAACGCGCGCGACCCAGAGGTCGTTGCTGGCGTCCCGCTCGACGTCTTCCCCTTCGTCGTGCCCAAGGGCGGCGGCGATCATGGCGTTGGCCCGACCGCTTGTTTTAAGGAGGGCCCGTCGGCGTTGGCGCTCAAAGTGGGTGCATGCGCAACCATGCACGAGCCCGCTCCGCACCCTCGCGTCCGCTGGACCCCGCTTGCACGAAGGACTGCAGCGCCTCGTCGGCACGGGCGCGTGCCTCCTTGCGAACCGGCCTGCCAGCCGCGGCTTCCATCGACTCCGCAAGGGTCATTGCGATGTCTCCACGCTCCTTCGCGCTGAGACCGTCCGCTCGTGCTTGTGTAT
>JBCCQM010000110.1:0-26273 GCA_039024335.1 Myxococcota bacterium | reverse complement strand
GGCGCGCTTCCACGAGGATCATGCATACTTTTCCTCCGTCTTTGCCAAAGCATGGTTCAAGCTCACCCATCGCGACCTAGGCCCCAAGTCTAGGTACATTGGCCCAAAGGCGCCAACCGGCGATCTACTGTGGCAAGATCCCGTTCCCGCTGGCCCCACCGACTACGACGTTCGATCCCTAAAACAGAGGATCATTGAGGCTCCACTCTCGATCGGAGATTCAGTTGCAACGGCATGGGACAGTGCACGCACATTCAGGACATCGGATAAGCGCGGGGGCGCAAATGGCGCACGCATCCGTCTGGAACCTGCAAGGAACTGGAAAGGCAATGAGCCCGCGCGGCTTCGTCGAAGCCTGTCGATCCTGGAAGAGATTGCACGAACGTCGTCTGCGAGCATTGCCGACGTCATCGTATTGGCAGGAAATGTCGCCATTGAGAAAGCTGCACGGGCGGCTGGATTTGAAGTGGAAGTCCCGTTCGAACCCGGCCGTGGCGACTCAACCCAGAAAGACACGGACACCGTCGGATTCTCCGTCCTGGAGCCCAAGTCCGATGGGTACCGAAACTGGGATCCGGCTGGTCGTACGTGTTCAGCCGAGGAACGGCTGATTGAACAGACACATCTCCTGGACCTCACCGTGCCAGAGATGGTCGTACTCGTCGGCGGGATGCGGGTCCTCGGCACAAACTATGCAGGAACGACGCACGGCCAGTTCACTCACCGCCCAGGCGCCCTCACGAACGACTTCTTCGTCAACACTACCGACATGAGGTGGCGCTGGGCCGAGTCGGCTGACGGTGTCTTCGAGCTTTGTGACCGAGCTACAGGCGAGACGCATTGGACGGCAACTCGAGTTGATCTCCTATTTGGATCAAACTCCGTTCTTCGAGCGTATTCTGAGTTCTACGCTCAGGATGACAGCAAAGAACGGTTCGTGGACCACTTCGTTGCTGCTTGGACGAAGCTGATGAACGCTGACCGGTTCGATCTCGCGAACGGCGAGTCGAACAACCCGGCGGCGTGACCACCGGAGTCATCACTACGAAGTCGGACTTCGGGTGCGTCGTTCGCGAAGAACCGCACCCGCCCCATCACACAAAACAGAAAAAACGCAGAACACGAAAGCGCCGCCCAATGACGAAGCGACTTACCCCGAGCATCGAGACTCGATCACTCGATGAACTATACGAAGAAGCCCAAGCCGAGGGAGGGCGATTTACGCTCCGAGCAGGCGGAGATAAGCCCGATCAAATCGACTACTACCTCGACAAGTTCAAGGCCAGGTTTCCGAAGCTGGACGTGACGCACAGCGTAGAACTCAGCATTTACCACGCGCCTCGGTACGACAACGCCCGAGACGCCGGCGGGGCGGAGAACGTTCCGGACGTAATCCAACTACAGACCCAGCACGACATCAACTTCTACGCTCGAGAGGGACTGCTGGAGGCATACAAGCCGAAGAACTGGGAGAAGGTCTTTCCAGATCACAAGGATCCCCACGGGCGCTGGACAGGCCTGTACGGCGTAACGTTCAGCAACTGCTACAACTCAGACATGCTCAGCGAGGGCTCGGCCCCCCGCGACGCCCTCGATTACCTCGATCCTTCGCTGAAGGGGAAAGTCATTCTGACGTACCCTCACAGTGACGATGCGGTTCTCTATCAGTTCTGGAATCTGAAGCAGGAGTACGGCTGGGAGTACCTGCATAAGCTCGTCGCGACCAATCCAACGTGGGTGCGCGGGACTGCAATGCCGTACGTCGCTGTCAGCAACGGCTGGTACGCGGCAAGCTTCACGACGTTCTGGGCATTTGAGCCGATGCCCGATAGCCCAACGCGCTTCGCGTTTCCTCGCGAGGACTTCTTCCTGACCTGGTACCAAGGGGCCGGAATTCCGACGCAGGCCAAGAACAAGGCGGCTGCCAGACTGTACTTGAATTGGATGCTGTCGGATGAATTCCAGGGCACCTGGCTTCAGTTCCCGTCAAGGTTTGATGTCGCGGCATCGGGGGGATACGAGTCCGTTCTGCACCACAACACCTCGCCTGGCGACTTCCACAGGTTCATGATCCAACGGCCACTCGTAGAGCGTTTTCGCTCCCAGATCGAACAATTGGTCGGACCGATGCATGGGCCCGATCCAGCCGTGATGGACTACACGGTGAAACCGTAGGGCAGCACCGGACGAGATGCGCACTTACGCCGACAGGCGTCGTCAGATCGCGGCACCTATCGTCCATCGCGCCTTCGACGAACTCGCACGCAGATCAGCCTTGGCAACTTTGCTGGTCTGCAGTTCAGGATTTGCGTTTTCCGAGGAGCCTGCACACCGACCGCGCCAAGATGAATCACCGGACGAGGTATGCGACCAGGTCGCGCAGAGGAAGACGAACGTTGCTGTCTCAACGCAGTTCGTCGAGATTTTGAGTCTCACGCCCCGCACGCGGCACAACACGACGCTGTTGACCGTGGGTTTCTCCGTCGCGCGACTCCTCAAATCGCGCCTGGCGGTTGTTGCGGCGATCAACTTCGCAACAGGAGTTGATTCGGTCAGCGTCGGTGGATCGACGACCCTCGCTCTGTCCTACCAGATATTCCGTAGCGGGACATTGAAGCTTGGCGTGGGTCCCGACGCGACACTGGTGCACAGCGGAGTCAAGGCTGCAGGCCCAAGCTGGCAGCAGCTCACTGTCGTTTCAGGGGGGTTGGGGTGGTCCTTGGGATACGAGCGGACAACGTTCAAGATCGGCGTTGGGGTTGGGTACATCCCCCAATTCGGCGGTAGTTGGAGCCTTGCGCCGAGGCTTGGGTGGAGCGTGAGGATTTGAAAACGAGCAAGAGGCGGTTCCAGGCGGGTCTTCGAATCCCGCGGCCCTCCCCGCAACGAAGGGCGGCCAGATGCAGAAGTGGGCGGCGAGCATGGCGGCGAAAGCCAGTTGTCTCGCCTGGCCCGAGCAGTCCGCCGTCGCCGCACGCATAGAGAAATCCAAGAGGAGGTGCGGGTCGATCCTGGAGTGCGGTCCTGGCCCGGTCGTTCACGCTCTTGGAGCGATGAACGTGATCACCGCGACCGACGTCTCCGGCCTTCAAGCGCTCAGCATCCTCCGATGGGAGCTTCTGCTCGGGCTGCCCCGAATGGCAGGAACCGTCGAATGGGAGCTCCGTGCGTCTGCACGGACGAATCGCGACCTCGGCCTGCACCTCGCCTCGTGGGTCCACAGCTGTGGTCAGCCCTTCCCGCTCGACCAACATCGCCTGCGTACGCGGCGTCTAGCTCACGCTGCGCGTCGGGCTGATCCGTTGGGACATCTTGCGATGGCGGTCGAGCAGGCCGTGGTGAACGCGTTGCGTGCCGACGATGAACCCGCGAGCGAGGTCCACCTACGCTCGCTACTGGAGACGAGCGCGCGATACCTCGAGGCCCGGAACCGCTTGGTGCTGACGGGCCTGCCGCTCGTGGATGCGGCGCTTCGCAAGGCGCCACTGCACGGCGATGCGGAGCAGGACGCCTTTCAAGACGGCATCCTCGGACTCATGGAGGCGCTCGAGACCTACGAGCCGATGAGTCGTGGGACGTTCGAAGAGGCCGTCCGAGACACCATACGCGCCCGCGTCGTCGACCTCACCGCCCGTCCAGCCGCCTAGCGGCCTGTGGTGCTAGCTGCTGGGAAGCGCGGGGCGGAGCTCGTCCATGACGCGGAAGTTGCCCACGATGCGGGCCATGTCCGCAGCGGTGCGACCGCCGGGATCGGTCATGTCGACCGACGCGCCCACGTCTCGAAGCGCCCACGCGGCGTCGGGCTGATCGAACATTGCCGCGTACATCAGCGCGGTGCGCCCGGACATATCCTGGAAGTCGAGGTTGACGCCCCACTCCGCGAGCAGGCGAATCACCTCCACGGCGCCGGCAAACGCGGCGCCACCCAGGGGTGTGCGTCCGCCCTTGTTCGCGGCTTCGATGTTCGCGCCACGCTCGACCAGAAGCTTGCAGATCTCCGCGTTGCCGGCCGTGGCCGCCGCGATCAGCAGCGTGTCCTGGCGCTTGTTCACCACCTCGACGTCCATGCCGCCGTCGAGCGCCGTCGACACCGCCTGCACGTCCCCGGCCTTGATCGCATCGAACACGGCGAGAACTTCGAGAGAGGGTGCGTCGGCCATGGTCGAAGCATGACCCGCACCACGCCCGCTGCCGAGCAAAATGCGGCCAGACCCCGAGATCGCGCGGTTCAGAGGGTCCAGCGATGACCCAAGTTCGCCACGATCCACACGTAGGCGAAGTGCTGTGGGGTCGAACCGGCGAGCGTGCGCCCGGCGGCGGTGGGGATCAGCAGGCTGTAGCCAGGCCGGACCTCGAGCGCCCCCTCGAACGGCCGGTAGTTCACGATGGCGTCGATCTCGTGCCCCAGGGTGTTTCGATCGTTCGTGATGTCGAACCCCCGACCGACGAGGGACTCGGTCAGATCGCGCCACTCGCCCCGGGACTCCATCAGCCCAAGCCAGTGGTAGTCGAGCCAGAAGCTCAGATCGTCGGCGGGCTGCAAGATGCCGCGCAGGTGAAGGTCGCGGAAGTTGCTGTCGCCGATTTGGTCCGCAAAGCCGCGGTACGCGTGCCGGAACCCGAACGCGCCGTCGAAGTCGCGCTGCACGGTCTGTGCACACCCTTCGCCGTCCTCGGGAGCCTGCGTACACGTGCTTCCGCTCATCAGCTCGTAGGAGGCACGCACGCCGGGCCGCAGCTTGGCGTCGAACGTGTACGTCACCACCGCCACCGCCCCCCACGCCCGGTGCTCGAGCGCGCCGTCGCGGCCGACCTGTGCGTAGCCCTCGACGTCGTAGACGAGATCGTCGACCGGCTCGCCGTGGAACCATACGCCAGGCGTCAGGACGAGGCGGTCGCGCTCGAGGTCGGCCTCGGTGGCGTCTTGTCGGCGCAGCCACACGCCCGCGTGCGGCTCGAAGGCGGGGTGCGCCCGGAACATCACCTCGCCCCACGCGAGCTGGTCGCCCTGCGTCTGCACGCCTTCCCCGGTCGCGTCGGTCAGCGTGCGGGGTGTTCGGGTGACCGCAGCGGCGGCTTCGAAGCCCCACCGGCCCACGTCGAGTCGACCGCGGAGCGCATCGAGGGCACGACGTCCGATGACCCACGGCGTCTCGGCGATCAGCCGGCCGCTCCACACCCGTACCTCCTGCCGGCCCATTCGGAGGTAGCCCGAGACGCGACCGCGCGCGCCGAGGTCTTGCCCGGCGAGCTCAATGTAGCCCTGATGCAGCCCGGTGAACGCGTCGTTGGAGTTGGGGTTGGTGCTCTGCCCCCAATTGCGCACGTCCTGCAGCTGGGTCACGACCGAGAGGGGGCCGTACCGCCCCGCTACATCCAGACGTGCGGCCTGCAGGACTTGCCAGCTCTCGTCGTCGGCGTCCTGTCCGTAGGTGGCGTTGGCCCGCGCCTGGGGCCGGACCGCCATGCGAGCACCAACCGCGATCTCTTTGACGGGTTCGCCCGGCGCGGCCGCCAGCATCGACGCGCCCAATACGAATGCGGATGAACCGATCAACCCGCGCAGGATAACGGAGCCGCCCTCAGCGTGCGAGGATGCGTGCCATGGCGCAGGGTCGGGAAGCATGGAACGCCGTCCGGTTTCGCGAGGGCGCACAGGGACACTACGAGAGCTGGTTTCAGCGCGCGAACCACCCGAGCGAGCCGCTGGCGTTTTGGATCCGCTACACGATCTTTCACCCCGCGGACTCCGGCCGCGCTGCGCTCGGCGAGCTGTGGTTCGTGCTCTTCGGCCGTGCAGACGGCAGCGTCGTCGCCCGGAAGGCCGAGCTCCCGCTTGCCGACTGCCGGTTCGACCGGGCCGGCCTCGACGTTCACATCGGAACCTCCACGCTCGACGCGACGCGCTGTGAGGGCAACATCGACGAAGTTCGCTGGGCCCTGAAGTTCGACAGCCCCCGCCCGCCCATGCTCATGCTGCCCGAGGGGCTTTACGCGCGCGGTTTTCCAAAGGCCAAGCTGGTCACGGGCTCACCGCTCGCGCGGTTCCGCGGCCACATCGACATCGGTGACCGCCGCATCAACATTGATGATTGGGTCGGCTCCCAAAACCACAACTGGGGCAGCCGGCACACCGACCGCTACGCGTGGGGCCAAGTCGCCGGCTTCGACGACGCGCCCGACGTGTTCTTCGAGGCGGCCACCGCATGGCTCGACATCGGGCCGCTGACGACTCCACCGCTGACGATCGCCTCAGTGCGGATCGGCGACACCACCGTGCAGCGCGTAGGCATGCTGCAAGCCGCGCGCAGCGACGGGGCGCTCGACGGCTTTCACTGGCAGCTCACCACGGCCGGACGCGGAGTCCGCATTCACGCGACGTTCGATGCGGAACCCGCGGACTTCGTCGCCCTGCGCTACCTCAACCCGCCCGGGGGGCACAAAGCCTGCCTCAACTCGAAGCTCGCTCGCTGCACCCTCGAGGTCGAGGCCCCCGGCCTGCCGCGACGTCGCCTCCACACCCAACACCGCGCAGCGTTCGAGATCCTGCAGGACGAGCCACCCCCGGGTCTGAATCTGCGGTTCTGACCGCCCGACGTATCGGGAACGACATGTGTCGATGGTGGGACGAACTCAGGATTCGTCAGGCACGTGCAACGTGACATCGACTGGGTCGGTACCTTCGAGCTCTTCGTGGACGACGCTCGAGACCCGAACGCTGCGCGAGCCACCAGCCGAGCGCATTGAAGCTTCGAAGTGGTCCACAACCCGGCCCTTCGTGTCTCTGACCTCGAGCTCGATCCATGGATCCGGTTCAACGGCGCCGACCGGTTCCGGCTCGAGTGTAGTCCCTCCAAGCGGCGTCAGCTCGGTTAGCTCGCGCAGATCCACGACTTGCGGCGTGTCGAACGCAACGCTCTCCTGCAGCGGGATTTTCCATAACTCGCTGCACTCGAGGATCTCCTTGTGGACGAGCGATCGGAGATCGCCGAGACGAATAGGTCCGGATGGAGCCCACTGACCAAGGAGTTCCCGAAGAAGCGATGGGCCGCCTTGTCGCTCGGCAGAACGTACGATCTGGCTCGCCTCCTCCGAAGTACGAGCGCGTTCGAGCTGACGGTCTGGAACGACGGAGACAATCCACCCCTCAAACTCGAACGTCTTGGTGCGGCTCACGTTGGTACCGCTCGCAGTTCGACCGACAACGGCGCTGCATCGGGCAGCTGCCCCTGACGAAACAGGCCGCCAGCGTCGAGTGTGATGCTTTGCGGGCCATCGCTGGTGCGGAGCGAACCACCGAAATGGGGCACCGGGCGCCCGCGGGAGTCCTTAACTTCAATTTCGACCCACGCCCTCGACGTCGAAACTGTCAGAACGTGAACCGCCGACGTGGAAACCGCGGCGGCAGTCCCAAGTTCGTAGACGACTGCGCGCGGTGGAGCCGAGATCCGCCCTCCGTCCGGCTGCGCGTCCGCGGAGAGCTCGAAATGGCAGGTCCCACCTTCGGAGACGTCATCAAGCCGGAGACGAGAGCGATGATCCAGCGTCTCGTACCGAGTCGAGCCATCGGGAAGCCGCACCCGGCACTTGCTGAAGGCGTACGACTCGCCGTTGGGACCCAGGCAGCTGACCTCCAGCCACGGCCGTTGCGGCACCTCTTGGTCAGAACCCTCGATGAGATCGATCAACTCGCGGACCTCGGGACTGCGAAGGGGCTGATGGGCCCGAGCGTGCTGAATGAGCTTCAGCCGACCATCGCAGAGTGCCCCGACGAGCGCCCGGCGGAGTGCATCTGCGTCGACTGGGAGACCAGGAAGCCACGATCGCAGCGCGTCGAAGCCGAGCTGCGACTCCGCGGCCTCAACGACAGCGACGGCATGCTCGGCGCCGAAGTAGCCTTTGACGCGACACCACTCGAGAACGTGTACGCGCCAATGCTCGTGATCGAACCCAGACCCACTCACCGCAAAAACCTCCATCCATCCGACGACGGCGCCAGCGCGACCTGAAACTGCACCGCCCCCTCTGGATGCGACCGGTGTTCAAACGTCAACGCGGAGGTTTTCCCCTGCATCGGGACCAAGAGTCTGCCACCGGCGATGGACGCGAAGTCGAGGCTGTTCAAAGGCCGGAGCTGATAGTCGGGATCCTCGAGGAGCGACCGGAGGTGACGATAGTAGTCGCTCTGCTCCCAACTCGGCTCCGTCTCGTCACGGGACGACCAGAACTGCGCAACGGGACCGAGCAGTGCCGTGATCGTCGAGATGTCGTGGTTGGCCATCGCCTGGTGGAGATCCATGACCGGGCCCCTGGCGTGTTGTGGATCGGCGCCCAAAGCCGTAGCTCGCGAGAGACCATCACCCGGTCCGAGTGCGAGCGACACGCTGACTCCAAAGCTCTCTTCGAACGTGTTTTCGAGCAGCGCCCTCGGTTGGTCTCCAACTTGCCTGGTGCCGAGCACGACGTGGACCTGTGCACCAGCCGTCGAAGGCGTGCCCCCAACGCGAATCTCGTTCTCCCCCTCGAGCAGGATCGACGACAGCGGATGAACGTGCACGCCGGCTTCGCCCGGCTCGAAGACGCCCTCGGCTGCGACCTCGTCATTGACCGTGGCCTTGTACGCGTAGCCGCTCCCCTGGACGATGAGTGTCGTGGTCGTCGTCATAGCTAGAAGGGTTCGGCGAGGTACCAGCTTCCCTCCCAATAAGCGAGGGCGACGGCGTCTACGAGACTGGCCTGACTGGATGTCCCCTTGACCGGCCCTGTCGTATGGCGCTCGATTACGACGAATGCGGACAGGTAGCCACCGTCCTCGGGGTAGACGAAGAGCCGCTCGTTCTCACAGGAGTAGTTCATCACAAGGGGTACATCCTCGGGTGTTTGCCGCACGCTATCCACGGGAAAAGGATAGTCCACAAATGTCACCTCGCGGAATCGCTCAAACCTCTCTTTCCTCGCCAACGCTTCGTCTGCGTTTCTCACCGGAACGAGAAACGACGCAAAAGCCTCAAGTTGTTGCACGCGCTGCGCCTCCGGATAGGGTCCAAGGAACCGCTCCACCCAGTCGAGTTCAGGCAATGGTGGCTGGCTGCAGTCCGACGCGATATCAACCGTAAACTCGTTGCCAGCCGACAGATCGACTGGCACTTCACCTTCGGCCAGCGTCCGAGTCCGGCTGCCCTGTTGTTTTCTGAGGAGCCGATACTTGGCAGGAGCGTCATCATCCCCGTCTGGACGGACCTGAACTCGAACCCGATTCCGACCTGGTCGAAGGTAAGCCGTCAGCTCAGCAGAACTTTCATGATGTCTCAATCGGGGGAGTGGCTGGGGCAGATCGGCAAACGCGCAGTTCTCGGAAAACGTGTCGCATACGATCACCTCGGCGCCATTCACAGTGGCGGAGGCGGCGTTGCCCTCGACATGTAGCTCGTAGCGCACGGGATATTCATGAAACATTCCAGCTTCGTCGAGCCCGAGACTGCTTTTTCCACCGGGCTCGCAGTGGCATGACAACCCGAGAACACCAGCGAGCGTGGCCAAGAATATGATTGCAGTTCTCATCGCTGCCCCTCTTTTCCATCCCACCAGACCCAGCGAATGAGCGAGGATTCATTCTCGTCAAACGCTACGAAGGAGGGCTTTGCCGGATCTAAGAACCCAATCGGCAGTTGTACGTGTGCAAACATCTTCACTTTCAACCCTGTCGTCGAGGCCTGAAGATACATCCCGAGCTTCTCCTTGCCCTCGACCAGGCTTGCGATCAAACCATACCGAAACTCTGCCCCGAACGTGAAACTCAGCTTGAGCGTCAGCTTGCTCCCAATGAAGAGGAGCGTGGTGGCAGTATCCAAGATCCCGGCGACCTTCAGCGAGACCTCGCTCCTTCCCTCGACCTCCTTTACGGCACCGTCCTCGTGGGGGCCGATGTCGAGCTTTTCATCGGGCGAACGGCGGGTCCAGACAGCGTTTGATCCCCCCGAAACGGTTGGACTGACCTCGAGGCGCGCCGCGTCTAGGGCATCGAAGACCTCCTGTGGAATCTGGTCGAAGAGCTTCTCTACGGCGCGCTCGGTCCAGGATCCCTTCGCCCACTTTCGAAACGTGTTCAGGGCCTTGATGTAGGTCACCTTGAGCGTCCCGCGGAGACTCACGAAGGGGTCGAAGACGAAGGCGAATCGCCACCAGAACATCACCCGGTGATCGGGTACGGGGGTCACGCCCTCCTCCATGAGAGGCAGTTCTCGCCACTGAAACTGCGCGCCGACTTCGCAGTCATCCTCAGGTAAAAACTTGAACTCGAAGTCGTCGATGAGCGTCGCCAACATCTCTTCGACGACCTCAATCCAGTCTCCCAGCCAGCCGCGAGCCTCGTTGAGCATCTCCAGGCCGTCCCACTCGACGGAGTCCCGAGGGTAGATGCGAATCGGGATGACCCAGCGGTCGTTGTCGCGGCCCTCTGCTTTGATGCGCACGGTCCGGCGAAGGATCTCCTCTTTCATGTACAGCCACAGCGGATTCTCGACATCCGCGTCGATGTGGTCGACCTCTTTCGTGCCGAACCCGGCTCGGTTGAACAGGACCATTTCGTCCGCGACCGGAAGCAAAGTGTCATCCCAGAAAAGCCGGACGTGCTGACGCTCGGAGTCCGGGAAGATTCGCATGAAGATCGTGTCCCCCTCGATCGGAGGAACGACGGCGAACGCGTCCTCTCCCTTCATGTCACCCGTGCGCTCAGCCAAGGTATGCTTGTTGAAGCGGAACGGGTGCTCACAGTTCACGATGACCTCTGGAAGGACATCTGGGGGCAAAGGCCCGGGCGGAAACGTTGGGATTTTCTGTCTGCGCTTGTTTGGCGGAGGCGGCGGTGGGGGTGGCGGGTTGTCGGGTTCGTCGGGAGGTTCAAGCTTCTCGGGGGGGATGACTGCGTACGGGTCGACCTGCTCACAGCGGCGCTCATGGACGAGGCGCTGGTAGAACCTGCACGCAAACACCTGCTCAGAAGCAATCCAGGGGAGTTTCGGGTTGCCTTTGAACGAACGCGGCCACCACTGGAGACCGTCATCAGTCGTGCGAATCGCCTCACGCGATTCCTTCCAGAACCTCGCCTTGCACCTCGCAGGCCCCTCCCCACCGGGAGGGCACGGCCAGGTGAAATGCGTGACGGTGGCAGGATCGAAGAAGAGCGCGACGACGCGCCGATTCACGGCCTGCAACGCCACACGATGCTCATGTTCCTGGAGAACCTCGAACATCCACGGCGCGGGTACGAGAACTGGATTGAACTCCGCGCAGCTTTGCACCGCAGCCTGACCAGCGGAAAGGAAGTCGTGGTTGGGGACCGGCTCTGCCGGACCGATGCGCTGAAAGTGTGCTCGGACAGCTTCGAGAGTCGAGGAGCCGAAGGCGCCCGGCGCGTCGCGGATCTCCGCCCCGACCGAACCGAGCTCGGTCTTCAACTTCTTCAAGCCGTCATGGTCGTTGCGAAACAGGTCGTACCAGAGGTCGGGGTCGTGCTTGAGCACAGCAAACACGGCCATGGCCCTCTCGTAGCCAAGCTGATGGTTGTACGCATCGCTGCCCACAGCGTCGGTGTGACCGAACAAGGCGATCTGCGCGTGGGGGTGCTTCTTGCGGATGGCGCTGAAACGCCGGAAGTCCGGCTTGGCGTCCGCGCCGACGAACTTGTGACCAAAGTCGAAGACGCCGTCGCCAACAGCCCAGCACGCCACGACCTTGGGCTCGAACCTCAGCCGGTTTCGGGTGTTCGGGAGAACCGCAAGGGAGAGGCTTCGGCGCCGCGTTCTCACGAGACGACCCGTCCCCGGCGTAGCGAACGACTCCGAGGTTGCACACGAGTGCGATACGCTACAACCACCGTGTCAGCGTTGTCGCACGCTGCAGGCGGCGACTCAAGAAGGCGAGGGCTCGAAGGACATGTCGGTCAAGGAGCGCATCAAACCCGGGGCCCACCTCGCGAGAATTGCGTACATGCACGGCCACCGTACGGTCGACGACGTATGGCAGGCGGAAGAGAACGCCGCGCTTCGCGAAGCCAGACCCGATCCAGGCGTGCTCGCGAAAGGAGACGTGGTGGCCGTGCCAGCGGCCGAGCCGTTCGAGTTCCACGGACTCGCAGTGGGTCGACGTCATACGCTCGTCGTCGAGCTACCGTACCCGCTCCTGAGGCTCGAGCTCGCGTATGCGAACGAGGCAGCAATCGTCGGCCCAGACGTCACCGCCCGTGTCGAGTTCGACGGGGAGACGCTTGAACTTCAGCCCGACGACACAGGCACCGTGGAATTCGAGGTCGGGCCGTTCACCGAAGAACTCGAGCTCACGGTCCGCAACAGAACCGTGACCTGCAGCGTTGCGACGCTCGAGCCCGTCGACGGCGTACCGGGGATCCACGACCGACTCGAAAACCTCGGCTACGCGCCTGGAGGACGGCGGGGACGGCGAGTGCGGGATGGCGTCGCGTTTCTCTCCGCGGTGCAGGAGTTCCAGTGCGACCACGGGCTGAAGGTCGACGGGGATCCAGGCACGAACACCCAGGCGAAGCTGCTCGAGGTGTGTGGAGCGTAGCGGCCTGCCGCGACGTCGCCTCCACACCCAGCACCGCGCGGCGTTCGAGATCCTGCAGGACGAGCCTCCCCCGGGTCTGAGCCTGCGGTTCTAGCAGCCTGTGGTGCAACCCGACGCGGCGGATCGCGACGGATTTTTCGCTCCTGGGTAGGAGCCGAAACGCCGCTGTACCGGGCGTACTGCAAGTTTTGGCGACACCGCCAGGAGCGAAAGAGACGAGCGAGGCGTCGTGACGGGTTGCACCACAGGCTGCTAGCGGCTTTGCGGCTCGGGCTCCGCTACGAAACGCTGCACTTTGGTGCCTTGTCCGGGCATGAGGCAGCCCCTAAACCACAGGCATGTCACGCATCCTGGTGATCGCTCTGTTGTCCTGTGGAACCGGGGCGTATGGTTCCGAAGCCCAGGGCGAACCGCCGCAGATGCTCGCCGACGACGCGATGCCCATGGCTGCGAGCGCGTCGGTCAGCGGCCGGTGGTGCACGGGGAACGACGACGGCGTGGTCGAGGTCTCGGTTCGCGGCGGCGTCCTGACCGGCAAGCTCGTCGAGTCGTCGAGCAAAAAGGCGAAGATCGGGATGACGATCCTGCGCAACTTCAAGCAGGTCGACTCGGTCTGGAAGGGCGAGATCTTCGCCCCGCGGAAAAAGGGCTTTCTGGACGCCTCGCTGGTCAAAAGCGGCGGCAAGCTGCGCATCACGGTGGAGACCCCGCGCGGCGAGAAAAAGATCGCCTGGTCCAGCTGCTGACGACCGCATTCGAAAAAAAATCGGCGACGCGCGGATCGACCTGCGCCCCATCGACACTGCAGCGGTGAAGGCCGCGCAGGATGTGCGGCGCTTCAACGCGCGACGCCTCGGTCGGGCGCCTGAACCGCTGCGGGTGGTTCGAAGGATTCTCCCTGCCCGCGGCTTTTTTTCGGGTATCAACAGAAGATGGCTGCCGTCGTCACCCGCCCAACGCTGGCCCTGACCGAGTTCCACGGCATGGTCACGGTCGCGCCGGAAATGACGGCGCTGTTTGGGCTGCTCGAGCGGGTCGCGAAGACCGATACCTCGGTCCTGCTTCGTGGCGAAACCGGCACGGGCAAGGAGCTTGCGGCCCACGCCGTACATCGACTCAGCGGTCGCAGCGAGGGCCCGTTTCGAGCGATCAACTGCGCGACGCTGACGCCCGAGCTGGCCGCCTCTGAGCTGTTCGGACACGTCAAAGGCGCGTTCACGGGCGCCATCTCGGAGCGCGAGGGCCTGTTCGCCTTGGGCGATGGCGGCACCGTCTTCCTCGACGAGGTCGCAGAGCTCTCGCTCGACATTCAGGCGCGCCTGCTTCGGGTCCTGCAGGAGCGCACCTTCGTTCCGGTGGGTGGCGTGACCCCGCAGCGCACCAACATTCGCGTTCTCGCGGCCACCCACAAGTCGCTCCGTGCCGAGGTCGAAGCCCGGCGATTCCGCGAAGACCTGATGTATCGCGTCCGCGTCGTCCCGGTTTTCATCCCACCGCTGTCCGAGCGCAGCGGCGACGTCGACGCGCTGCTGTGGCACTTCATCGACGCCTTCAACGAACGAGGCGGTCGCGTCGTCGAGGGCATCGCCGACGATGCGATGGCCCTGCTGCGCGTCTACCCATGGCCGGGCAACATTCGCGAGCTTCACAACGTGGTCGAGTACGCCTTCGCCGTGGGCGAAGGGCCCGTCCTGAAGACCCACGAGCTGCCCCCCGAGTTCCGCGGCGAACAGATCCGCGGCCGCGTCCATGCCACCCCCGAGGAGAGCGAGCGCGCCCGCATCACCGAAGCGCTCCGCAACGCCGAAGGCCAACGAAGCCGCGCCGCCGAACTGCTGGGCATCAGCCGCTCCACGCTCTGGAGACGCATGCGCGAGCTGGGCATGCTTTAGCGACGGGACGACGTGGGCTTGGAATGAAAACCAGATCTTTCACGTGGTGCGTCGCGCTCGGGCTCGTTGCGTGTGGGCCCGCAGTCCCGCAAGAGCAGCCGCCGGCATCGGACGTTTCGACGAGCGATGCCCAACCGCCCGAGGGTTCGACGACGAGCACATCGAGTGGGGCAACTGGAACGTCCGTAGTTTCAAGCGACGCGACTTCTCTCGGCTCATCCTCCGAGGGCAGCACGACCGACGAGACCGGGATGTCCTCCTCGTCGACGACATCCTCGTCCAACAGGCTGTGTCCGGGTAACGAAGCGTCGGATTGCACGGTGATGCCCAGCTGTGGCCCAAGCTCCCCCTGCGGAAACCCGGCGAACTACCTCGATGAGTTCGGGTGCCCGCGTCCGTGGTGCGACTTCAAGCATCCATGCGAAGCTGGAATGCGATGCTACTTTCCCTCCGCTTGCGCAGGTGTTTGCACCGACACAAAGGTCACCTGCTCAGACAGCGTCACCGATACAGAGGTTGCGTGTCGGTGTGGAGGTGAATCGATCTGTGTGGGAACAGGTCACTGCATCCCCGAGGAGGAATGGCCGGGCTGCTGCTGGCTGGAGGCAGAAGACCCGGAGACATGCCCCGTACCCGAAGTGCCGGACTGAATCTCCACGCCTCAGGGGATCACCGTCGATAACCGGCGTCGTTCCAGCCCTGCATGCCGCCCCGCATCGACGCGACGGCGGTGAAGTCCAGTCGCTCTAACGTGACCGCCGCACTCGCCGAGCGTCGGCCTGAGCGACACACCACGACGAGGGAGGCCGCGCGGTCCCACGTGGCGGCCTCGGCTTCGAGGGTGGCCAGCGGGATGAGGTCGGAGCCAGGTACGTGTCCGAGCCCTCCGGCGTACTCCTCGGCACTGCGAACGTCGACGATGCGAACGCCCGCGTCAGCACCACGACGATGGACCCATGCGGCCGACACTTCGGGCACGTTCTGGGCCGTGCGCTGCACCGGGGCCCAGCTGCCCGCGCCTTGGGTGGCGACGCCGCAGTTCTGGTTGGCCGGCAGCGAGGCGTCGATGCGCTTGGGGTACGGCAGCTTCAGCGCGGCCATGATCTCGACGAACGCGTCTTCGCTGCGGCCACCGCCCAGGCGCGGGTTGAACCGCTTCTCTTCGCCGACTGTGGTGACCGTGCGGCCGTGATAGTCGTGCCCGGGATAGAGCAGCGTGTCGTCGGGCAAGGTGAAGATGCGGCCGTGGACCGAGCGGTACAGCGTGCGCGCGTCTCCCTGCTGAAAGTCGGTGCGTCCGCAGCCCCGGATCAGCAGCGTGTCGCCCGTGAACGCGATGCCCTCGTTCGGCAGCAGGAAGGTGAGGTCGCCCGAGGTGTGTCCCGGCGTGCTGCAGACCTCGAGGGTGTGCTGCCCGAACTCGATGATGTCCCCGTTGTTGCCGGCGACGTCGGCACACTCTACGCCCGCGCCGTCGGCCACCAGCGTCTTTGCGCCGAATCGCTCTCGCAGCACGCCCGCTCCGGTGACGTGGTCGGCGTGGACGTGCGTGTCGAGCACGTAGCGCAGCGTCAGCTCGAGCTGTTCGATCAGCTCGGCGTCGCGGTCGACCTGCTCCAAGACCGCATCGATGAGCACGGCCTCGCGCGTGGCTTCGTCGGCAAGCAGGTAGGTGTACGTGCAGGTCTCGGGATCGAACAGCTGGCGGAACAACATGATGAGCCTCAGGGGGTGGGGGGCGTGGCCGCAGGCGTGCAGCCGAGTCGGCGAAGCGTCGAGAGAACGAGCGAGGCGAGCACGCCCGCGCCGATGCCGATTTCGATGCCGGCAAACAACGTGCCCGAGAACGTGATCACCCACAGGGCGAAGTCGGGCCGGGCAGACGACCACAGTCGTCGCGCCTCGCGAAGGTCGACCAACCCGAAGACCGCGCTCATGATGATTGCGGCCAGCATGGCGTTGGGCAGGTACTGGAACCATCCGGTCAGGAACAGCAGCGTGGTGATGATGAGCAAGGCCGTCACCACGCCCGACCATCGCGAGCGCGCGCCGGCCTGGGCGTTGACGGCCGTGCGCGAGAAGCCACCGGTGACGACATAGCCGCCCACCAGCGCCGACGCGGCGTTGGCCAAGCCCAGCCCGACCAGCTCCTTGCTCGGGTCGATCGAGCCCTCGCGCTTGGCCGCGACCGCCTTGCCGACCGAGGCGGCCTCCATAAACGCGACGAGCGACAGCACCAGCGCCGAGGGCAGGAGTGTCTGCACGTCGTCCAGCGCCACGCTCGGCACCGACAACGCCGGCAAGCCCGAGGGGACCTCGCCCACGATCGCAACGCCTGCGGCATCGAGGCCGAGCGCCGACACGGCGACCGAGCCGAGCACCACCACCACGAGGGCCCGCGGCACCTTGGGCGCGAACTTGGCGAGCACCTTGAGCACGACGATCCCGAGCACGCCCAGCGTGACCGTGGCGAGGTGAACATCGCCGATGACGTCCCCGAGCGCGAGCAACAGACGGTGAACCTGCTTCTCTCGCGGAAGCGAGACGCCGAGCAGGTTCGACAGCTGGCTGAGCCCGATGATGATGGCCGCGGCCGAGGTGAAGCCCGAGATGACGGGGCGCTTGAGCAGATCGAGCAGGCCGCCTGCGCGCAACAGGCCAAGCACCAGCTGAACCGCGCCGACCATCAGCGCCAGCAGAACCGCGAGCTCGAGATATCGGTCGCTGCCCACCGCGGCGATCGGCGCCAAGGCGGATGCGACCAACAGCGAGTCCATCGCGACCGGGCCGACCGCGAGCTCGCGCGACGTGCCGAACACCGCGTAGACCAGCAGCGGCAGCGTGGACGCGTAAAGCCCGACGATCGGCGGAAGCCCGGCCAACATCGCGTAGGCCATGGCCTGAGGGATGAGCATGACGCCCGTGGTCAGCCCGGCGAGCACGTCCGCCCGCATGCGCATGCCCGGCTGCGCCCGGACCCATGACCGCAGCGGGGTCACGGCGCGGCCCTCCGAAGTCTTGCCTCGACGAGGCTGAACCCCGCCATGCCGACGAGCATCGCCGTGGCGACGATGAGCGCATCACGACCGAGGCTCATGGTGCTGACGAGTGCGGGGCCGGGACAGTAGCCAGCGAGCCCCCACCCCACGCCGAACAACGCGGCGCCCACGAGCAGGCGTGCGTCGATGGTGCTGCGCGTGGGTAGGTTCAGCGGGTCGCCGAGCAGCGAGCCGCTTCGCCGGGCCATCAACCAGTAGCCCGGGGCGAAGACGGCGATCGCACCGCCCATCACGAACGCGAGCGAGGGATCCCAGGCACCGGTGACGTCGAGAAAGCCGAGCACCTTGGCGGGGTTGGTCATGCCGCCGAGCACGAGCCCGGCCGCGAACAGCAGCCCAGCCGCGAATGCGAGCGGGTCGCGACGGAGGTTCACGCTGCACCCCCCGCGACGGCGACGGTGAGCATGGCGACGCCCATGAATGTGGCGGTGGCGACGAGCGAGCGCTTCGACAGCCGGCTGAGGCCGCACACGCCGTGGCCGCTGGTGCAGCCGCCGCCCAGCCGCGTGCCGACCCCGACGAGCAACCCGGCGAGCACGAGCCGACCCACACCGTGGCCGGGTACCGGGGCAAACTGCGCCGGGAACGAGGCGGCGAGCACGAAGCCGCCAACAAGCAGACCCAGGGCGAAGGCGCCTCGCCATGAGCGGTCTCGTGGATGAGCCGAGAGCAGCCCGCCCACGATTCCGCTCACCCCGGCAATGCGGCCGAGCAGCGCGAGCATGAGCACGGCGCTGGTGCCGATGAGCAGGCCACCCAGCGTGGAGGCGCAGGGCGTGAACACGTTCGGGAGCACGCCCGTGTGTTGTGCAGCGCCTGTGCCAGCGCCTAGGTTGCCGAAATCACAGCCCTCGCCGGGTTTCTCCGCGCGACGTTCGTTTCAACGGTGTCGCGCCGTTGAAACGATGCAACGCGTCATCAGGCCCGCGCGCGCAGCCACGCGACCGCTTCGGTCTCGTCGAGGAACACGGCCGGCTCGACGCCGTCGGCCTCCATGTGCCGCCGCACCTGCAGCTGGCCCACCGCCGTTCGGACCAGCAGTGCAGAGCGACGGAACCGCATGAACAGCTCCTTGCGACGTGCCGCAAGCCGTTGCTCGAACTCGACGTCGTTGCGCCCCAAACCCCGCCGCAGATCGATCAGCAGGTCGGTCTGCGCCAGCCGTCCTTCGCCGACGGCCGCGTAGATGTCGTCGAAGCTGCGCAGAAACGCATCCATGTCGTCGGACCGCTTGTCGGTCCGCCGGATCCGCGCGAGGCCGCCACCGACCTCCACGTCCCAGTATCCGTTCGTCGACACCAGCGGGGGTTTACTGCATGAGCGCTGCCGACGCCACTCAATCCGGTGGGGCGGCCGCTGGAAGGTCTTCGGCCCGTTTGCCCTTCGTCACTCGAAGGCGTCCGCACGCCTCGTCGCGGGCTTTTGGGAAGCCGGTGATCTCGCAGGCAGAGCCACCCTCGCCCTTCGGATAGCTGGCGAAGCGATGCTCTTCGCGGAAGACCAAGGCGCCATCGTCCAACGCGACGCTGGCGCGATTCCAATAAACATCACACTGGCCGTCGACCGCTGGGATATCGGACCGACGCGTGGCCAGGTTGGTCGCCTGTTCGAGCGTCCCGTCGTCCTTGAGCACGATCGTCCCGCCGAAGGCGCCCCAACGGCGTAGCACCCGTTTCGACGTACTTCTTGGCGTTGGCGCGGCAGGTCTCCAGGTCCGGGCACGAGGCGATCATGCCGATCATCTTCAGCTCCTTCTCGTGTGGGAACGGGTTGATGCGCGGCGCCACGTAGAAGAACTGCTCCTTCTGCTCGAACGGCTTTTCGCCCGCGTCGAGCGAGCACCCTTCCTTCGATTCCACGGCCGACTCCACGGTGTAGATGCCCAGCATCCCCTCCAGCGGGTCGCTGGGCGCTGCACGAGCCTCTTTTGTCTTGGGGTCCGCGCCGTCCTCCGACTTCGCATCACACCCGAAACAGACCGCCAACGCGGCCAGCACACCGACTCTTTGCAACCTCCGAACTCGATTCATGGCTCTCCACTCGGAGAACACGGCCCCGCGACGAACTTGCAGGAATCTCGCGAGAAAGATCAGCCGTCGGTCGAATCGGCCAGCTCGGATACGAACAGCTGCTGCAAGCTTGCGCCGAAGCGGCTCTGGACCGCGCCGAGCAGCTCGGCAATGCCCACATCGTCGTCCACCAGGCGTCGGGCTTCCTGCTCGAATCGCGCCTGCAGCTCCGCGCGTGCAGCCGCGAGCCAGCGCGACATCGTCGACTCGTGCACGTCGTACGACCCGGCGAGCGCGTTGGCCTGAACCCCGTCGAGATATCGAAGCCGCAGCAGCGCCCGTTCTCGCGATTCCAAAGAGTGGAACGCATCGCGCAAGGCCTGAAGAAACGAAGCCCGTCGGGAGGACCGCATCGCCTCGAACTCCGGGCTCGCGCACAGCAAGTCCGGCGCGCGCTCGAGTGGCTCCGCGCGGGCCCCGTCCCGAAGCGCATTGAGGCCGAGCCGCGCGGTGACGGTGCGTGTCCACCCCTCCAGACTGCCCCACCCGCGATAGAGGGTGATCCGAGGCGCGCCGCCGTCCTCGCCCACGAGTAGGCGCACGCGAACGCGCTGCGCAAGCTCTCGGCGCTGGTCGTCGGTCAACGACAGGCGACGAAGCGCACGGTCGATCTCCGGGCCCAGGCGTCGCTCGAATACCCGCACGGCCGCCTCGTCGCCATCCGCGAGGGCGGCACAGAGCCAAACGTCCGCGGCGGCCAGCTCGTGGAGTGCCTCGGCCCAGCCCGCGCGCGGCTTGCCCTCCAGACACGCCGCAAGCTGTCGGCCCAGCGCCGACGGGCTCGGTGCGAAGCCGTCGTACACCGTGCCCGCGGTGTCGAGCAGGTGCCGCACCGAGCGTTCGAGTGCCGCATCCGACGCCGAATTGAGCACAGCGCACACGCTCTGCGCCAAGGACTCGGCGGTGCGCGCTATCGTGTCCACCTGACGATGGTGTCACAGACGTGCCCAAACGACGACCAGCTTCTCGCGTTCGCCGAGGGCCTGCTCGTCGACCCCGAGCGCGCCCAGATGGAAGCCCACCTCGCGGAGTGCCCGGTCTGCAGCGCGATCATCGGGGCCACGTATCAACGCCCCGGGGAGCTGAGCGTCATTGGCCGATATGAGATCCGCGAAGAGCTCGGCCGCGGAGGCATGGGGCGCGTGCTCGAGGCTTGGGATCCCTCGCTGAACCGCCTCGTCGCGATCAAGGTGATCCTCTCGACCGCGCTGTCGTCCACGTCTCGTGAACGCTTCACCCGGGAGGCGGAGACGCTCGCCGCGCTTCAGCACCCCAACGTCATCCCGGTGTACGACGTCGGCGAGATCGACGATGCGCCCTACTTCGTGATGGAGCGGATCGACGGGGTGACGCTCGACGTGTGGGCCCGTCAGCGCAGGATCGCCGAGATCATCGCCTGCCTCCGCGACGCAGGTGAAGGCTTGGCCGCAGTCCACCGAGCGGGCGTGCTTCACCGCGACTTCAAGCCTGCCAACGTCATCGTGGGCGCCGACGGACGGCCCCGCGTGGGTGACTTCGGCCTGGCAGGCGTGGACCTCGTCGATACCGCGCCGCTCGACGGTCCGACCGACGCTTCGTTGACCAAGACGGGTGCCGTCATGGGGACGCTCCCCTACATGGCGCCCGAGCTGCTCGACGGCGGCAAGGCGACGCCCGCTTCGGACCAGTTCGCGTTCTGCGTTTCGATGTTCGAGGTTGTGTATGGGCGGCTCCCCTTCCTCGGGACGACCCCACGCGCGCTGTCGTCCGCGATCCGAACGGGCCCGCTGCCCACCCCGCGAACTGAGCACGTCGTTCCCCGACGGATTCGCCGCGTGCTCGAGCGTGGACTCGCCGCGGATGCCAACGACCGGTTCGGCTCCATGCGCGACCTGCTTCGCGCCCTGCGTCCCAACCGACGCCTTCCCCTCGTCGGCCTGGGTGCGGCTGCGGCTGCGACCGCGGCGTTCGTGCTCGCAACGCCCGCACACGCCGACTGCTCCGCACCCGCCCGGGCCCTGGAAGCAACCTATGACGCGACCGCGCGCGCCGAGATCCAAGCCGCGTTCACGGCCTCGGACCACCCCCACGCCGCGGACTCGGCCCGCAGCACGCTCGCAGGCCTCGATGCCTATGCCCGCACCTGGGTTGACGGCGCGACCGCAACCTGCCGCGCCTCGAACGATGGCACAATCGCCGATGCTGCACTCGACCTGCAGACGCATTGCCACCGACGAACGCTGCAGGGCTTTGCGGCTGCCGTTGCGTCTCTACGCAACCCGACCGAGCATCACATTCGCCGCGGGCCCGAGTTCGTCGCGGGACTCCGTACCGCACACGTCTGCGCCGACACGGCGGCCCTCGAACGCCTGCTCGTGCTGCCGACGGACGCGGCACAGACTGCTGAAGAGGACACGCTGAGCCCGGTTCTTGCCGAGGCGAACGCGCGCGTCCTCGTCGACGACTTCGACGGCGCGTGGGTACAGCTCGAGCAGCACGCGGACGCGTTCGAACGCGCGACCTATCCCCCCATCGCGATTCGGGTGCTCGAACTTCGCGCGCGCGTGCTCCTGCATCGGCAGGACCTCGACGGCGCAAAAGCCCTGAGCCTCCGCGCGCAGCAGCAAGCCGTGGAGCATCGGCTGGATCACCAGGCGTCGAGTACCGCCACGTTCTTGGGCAAGATCGCCGCCGAGCAAGGAGACGTTCGGGACGCGCAGCGATGGTTCGACCTCGCGCTGGCCCGCGCCGAAGCAGCGGGCTCTTCTCGGCTCGAAGCCCAGGCGTTGGCAACCGCGGCAAAGCTGCACGAACAGCGCGGAGACCTGGAGCGGGCCGTGGACACTGCACGGCGCGCCTACGCGTCCATCGAGCACGACGAAACCTATCCGCCAACCTCTCGCGCGGAGGTCCTGCTCGTGTACGCGGGCCAGCTCTTGACCGCGGGCACCGAAGACGATGGACGCGAGCAGCTCGAGACCGCGCGCCAGATTCTTCTCGACGTCTACGGCGACGCCCACCCCGTGATCGCCGAGATCGAGGAAGACCTGCAGATTCGAGCGTCTCGACGCGGCGACTACGAGGCTTCGCTTCAGCACGGGGCGGAAGCTTTGCGCATCACCATTGCGAACGAAGGGCCCAACGCGTTGCGGGTGGTGGCGGGCCGGGTGAACTACGCGATTGCCCTGCTCGAGCTTGGTCGCTTCGAGGACGCGGCACGATTCCTGCGCCAGGCCGACGCGGTGCTGGCCGAGCACTTTCCAAAGGCCCAGAGCACGCGCATCGCAATCCTGAGCAACTTGGCAAACGTGATGCTCGCCCTCGACGATGTCGACCAAGCCCGTGCCGCGGTTCGCGAAGCCAAGGCGATTTCCGCGAACCGCCCCGACCAGGCAACCCGCGCGGCCCTGCTCGACGGTGTCCATGGGCTCGTCGAGCTTCATGCCGGCAACCTCGACACCGCCCGTCAGCTCGCGTCCGCATCGCTGGACGCCTCCACCGCGATCTTCGGCCAGCACCACTTCAGGACCGCAGACGCCGCCACCCGCCTCGCCCACGTCGAGCTGGAGCTCGGCCACCATGCGGCCGCGAAAACCCTGCTCGGGCAGGCGCTCGCGGTCGACGACATGACGGACGCTGACCGAGGCGAGGCAACGTTCCTGCTCGCCCGCGCCACGTACGAGCCCCCCAAAGCAAACCTCGCGGACAAGCAGCACGCGCTGGAGCTCGCGAGCAAGGCCGAGCAAGCGCTGGCCTCGAAGCCAGCGTCCGCCAAGCGCCGCGGCGAGGTTCAGGCGTGGCTCTCTGCCCGCCGGACTATTGACTGACGCCGAGGCGGCTGACGCCGGGGACGTCGGTGGTGCGCTCGAGCACCTTCTCTTTGGTGGCGACGCGGAACATCCCGTTGCGGCTGCGCGCTTTCCCGTCGCTGAGGTAGCCCTGATAGCTGGCCAGCGGCTGCACCTGGTAGTTCCACAGCGAGTCGGCGTGCTCCCACTCTTTGTTGTAGATGGTGCGGAGCACGAGGCTTTTCTCGTCCCCGGGCAGGCCGGCGACGTTGTCCACGTACTGCGGCGTGTAGCGGTAGTACTCCTCGGCGTTGGACAGGTAGAGCACGCGTACGGGGACCTCGAGCTTGGTCGCCGCCACGCCGATGCTGATCATCGTGTCCTTGCCGGTGAGGTCGCCGTCCATCACCCGAACGCGGTCGTTCTGAAACAGCGTGCGGATGTGGGCGTAGTACTCGGGGTTGGACAGCCAGCTCGTCTTCTCGTCGCCTTGGTGGCGCTCGATGACGTGCTTGAGGTGGCGGTAGATCGTCTCGCGCGAGGCTTTGTAGGTCTGCAGACGCAGGCGCTTGGTTTTGGCGTCGACGTCGGCGTAGGCCTCTTCGAGCAGCGCGAGGCTGGCGTCTTGCTCGCTGGCGTTGAAGCGCTCGTGAAGCTGCGCCGGAGTCTCCGAAGCTTCGATGAGCACCTCGTAGTTGTTGTGGACGTCGACCACCATGTGATCGATGTCGAGCAGGAACATCAGCTCGGCGCCTTGCGCTGCGGCGACCGTATAGCACTGGTCCGGGCCCACGCCGATGAACGCTCCGCCCAGCCCTTGGATGTAGGGGAACCAGGTGTCGTGGCGTCGCTCGTTGCTCTTGACGTAGTGGTTGGGCAGCGGCTCCCCGCCATCGGTCGGGCCAGCGAGGAAGATCGCCATATCTTCGTCGGACAGCTTGGCCAGCGGGTCGACGGGCTCCGGCTCTGGGGCGGGCTCCGCCGGCTTGACCTCCTCGGCGGGCGCCTCGTCCGGCGCGTCCTCCGGCGCCTTGGCGACCTCCCCCGGGGTCTCGGCAGGCTTTTCCGTCGCGTCCGCGGGTGGGAGCGCCTCGTTGGCGTCCCGATTCGCGTTGGGGCCGCAGCCCACCGCAAGCGTCAGACAACCGGAGATCAGTGCACCCAGGCGGAGCATCCGCGGAGTCTAAGCGCATCGACGCCTCGGCGTCGAACAAGTGGCAGAAGCGCCGCGGAGACCTCCCGAGGAAGGCCTCCGCAGGTTCGCGCTAGCTCGCGGCGTGACCACCGGGGGTGGGCACACGCGGCGGGCTGTCGTCGTGTCCCGCATCCGACGCCGCGTTCGCAGCGATCATCGCGTTGCGCAGCTGACCGGAGATGTCCCCGAGCGCACCCGGCGAGTGCGGCATGAGGATCGTGTTCGTGCGCGACGCGGCGCCCACGTCCTTGAGCGTGTCGAAGTACTGCGTCATCAGTACCAGCTGCATCACGTCCTGCGGGCTCGCGCCCGGGATGCTCTTCTGGAACTCGTCCACCGACTCGCGGAGTCCGTCCACGATCGCCATGCGCTGGTCGGCAATGCCTCGACCTGCCAGGGCCTTCGCGGCCGCATCGGCCTCGGCAGCCTTCACGCGGAGGATCTTGTCCGCTTCGCCGCGCTCTTCGCTGGCCAGGCGCAGTCGCTGAGCGGCGTTGATCTCGTTCATCGCCGCTTTGACGCGCGCATCGGGATCGATGTCGGTGACGAGTGCCTTCACGATGCCGTAGCCGAAGTCGCCCATCATCTGCGCAAGCTCGTTCTTCACTGCGTCGGCGATGTCGTCCTTCTTCGAGAACACGTCGTCGACCTCGATGTTGGGCACGCGCGCCCGGACCACGTCGAACACGAAGCTGCGGATCTGTCGCTCCGCGTCATCGAGCATGTAGAAGGCCTTGTAGACCGAGTCGGGCAGGATGAAGTACTGCACCGACACCACCACCCGCACGAACACGTCGTCTGCGGTCTTGGTCTCCACCTCGACGTCGAGCTGCTGCACGCGCAGGCTGGGGCGGCCCGCAATGCGGTCGACCAGCGGGATCTTGATGTTGAGGCCGGGCTCTGCGATGCGCGAGAACCGACCGAACCGCTCGATGACCCCGTTGGTCTGCTGCTCGACGACGTATAGAGATGCGACCGCCAGCAGCGCCAAAAAGACGAATCCACCAGCGACCGCGGAAGTGACCACGATGTCCATAGCTTGGGTTCAACCCAGGAAACCGCGCGGTCATTTCCGAAATCGGACTCAGCCCGGAACGCAGGTCGGGTCGAGCTCCTTGAGCGTGAGGACCTGCGTGGTGCCGTCGCCGACGAGGACCAGTCCGTCAGCGCACGTGCCCGGGCGAATCGTCTGGCTGGACCCGGATGTACCCTGGGCCTGCAGCCCGAACGCCGAGACGTTGAACCCGGTTTCGATCGGCTCGTTATAGCGAAGGCCCGAGATCGCGCTGCCGCTGGAGTCGGGGAGCAGCAGGTCGGCGACTCGGATCTCGAAAATCTCGGCGTCCTTCGCACCGGGCACGGGGTCGCCAATCTTCGCGAGCAATCGCGGCTCCGGCTCGAACCCCTCGTCGGGCCCCACGCCCCACACACCCAGCCCAAACACCGCCGAATCGACGCCGGGTCCCTCGATCCGCGCCGTGTACATCATCGAGCCGTCTGGGGCCGTCACGAGGCTGCCAACGTCGGCGTACGTCATGCCATCCATCGGCACGCCAGCATCGTCGGGCGGCGTGGCGCCGATGCTGGCCACGTCGACGAACTCGCCCGGCGCGATCTCGCGATAGATCCCGGCGCCTCCGTTCCGCAAGCGCGCCGACAACACGAGCAGCCCGTCGTTGCTCAGGCCGAACGAAACCGACGGGGTCGCG
>JBCCQM010000109.1:0-26323 GCA_039024335.1 Myxococcota bacterium | reverse complement strand
GCATCGTCTGTTCCATACGGACCTCGCGGGTCTTTGCGACCTGCGGATAGATCTCGCCCTCGTACGACGAGCACGCGGTCGCGAAGAGGAGACAGGGCAACACGGTCAACAACCGACGCATGCGGTGTGGTGATGCAACCCGCGTTCCACCGACCGTATCGACGATGTCGGGCGCATCGTGCCGCGATGTCGCGTCGTCTTGTGGTGTTGACGCCACGGGTGTGGGGTTCGTGCAACGGTACGGGCTTGTCCCGCTTGTGGCGACGCGACCGCGAAGATTCGACGCTCACGGTGCCTCGAGCACGCGCTGCGCCCGGGCTGTCCACGACGAGGTCGCACAGCAGTCTTCGAGACGCTCGCGCGCCGGGGTGAGGGCGCGTTCGATGCGGGCTCGGTCGGCGTCGGCGGGCGCGTGCTCGGCCCACACGACGCGCTGGACGGCGTACTCCCCCCAGGTCGAGTGCTCGTCCGTGTCGGCTTCGATCGCCTCGAGCGTCCTGGTCCACCAACGCCTCGACGCATCGTCGTGGAGCGTCGCGTAGGCGACGAACACGTCGATCTTCGCGTTGAGCCCAGGGGGGTCTTCGTGCGGCGGTTCCAGCAGCTTTAGGACGTCCCGCGCCTTCGTGGCTTCGCCGCGGCTGGCCAGCAGACGTGCGTGCGCAGCCAGGGCTCGGGTCCGGTAACGCACGTCCTCGTCACGCAGCGCCGACACGTAGTGCTCGAGGGGGGCGAGGTCCAGCGGCAGTCCCTCGTCCGCGGCACATCGCATGGCGATGGAGAAGGAGAGCAGGGCGGCGGCCGCATTGTCACGCCCGAACACGAGGTCGCTGGCGCGCGTCAGCTTGGCGACGGCGCTGGCGTGGTCGCCGTCGAGCCGGTCGAAGCGGGCGGCAAGGGTCAATGCGCCGGACAGGTTGGGGCTGTCGTGGCCCTCGACCGCCTCCAGCATCGCCATGCCCTTCGTCGCGAAACGGTGGGCCTTCGCGACGTCACCCGAGGTCCAGTAGCCCTGCGTGAGCTTCACGTACGTCCACGCCAACTGCGAGCTTCCATCGGGGTACAGCGGCTCCAGAACCGACGCCGCGCGAGCGTAGGTCGCGATGCCCTCCTGCCAACGGTCGTCGTTGTATTGGCTGTGTCCGAGCCCGTCGAGGGCGGTCGCCAACGCGGGATGCGTGGGCCCACCGGCGCGCTCGATGAGCGTGGCTGCGCGAGCATGATTGACCAGCGCTGTCGGGACGTCGCCGCTACGAAGGTGTACGGATGCCTGCAGCTGAAGCGGCAGGACGATGCGCGCGTCCTCAGGACCGAATCGCTGCTCGGCCAACGACAACGCTCGCGCCGCGTGGGTCCGGGCGGCATCGGCGTTCCCGGTGTCCCGCTCCAGCTCTGCCTGGAGGGAGGCGAGCGCGACGCGGTCGGAGCGGCGATTGCCTGCACGAGCGATCGCCGCTTCGACGCGAGGGAGCAACGCTCGGGCGGCCGCTGCGTCTCGCTCCCCGCGGAAGAGGAGGCGCAGCGCGAACACCAAGCCCCGCGCGGCACCGGTGTCGTAGCGGTTGGCTTCGCTGAGCAGCACCGACTCGTCGTTGGCCTGGCGAGCCTCGTCGGCCCTTCCGACCGCGAAGAGATACTTCGCCTGCGTGTGAAGGACGTCGGCGAGCACCGTGGGGTCGTCGAGGGTACGGGCCTGCGTCACGAGCGGACCGATCTCGTCGAGCCCGGCCAGGGGGGCCGATTGATGGGTGGCGGCCGTGATGCGCACGAGCGTGGCCCGGAGGGCGCGGGCTTCGTCGCGGGCGCTTTGGGGGAGCTCGGCTTCGGCGACGGACGCCGTCCGACGCGCGCAGTCGTCGAGGTCGCCCATCAACGTCGCCTCGAGGGCCTGGCTCGCCCATGCCTCGGCATCACCGGTTTCGATCCGCGTCAGGGCAGCGTCGAGCTGGGTCCGTCGGCGCTCGAGGCAGATCCGCTGCGGGTCGTGCTGCGCCGCGTCGCTGGCCTGACACGCTTTGTCCCAGCGCTCGGCCCAGGTTTGAGTGAGCGCGTCGATGCGCCCCGAGACGGTCCGCCACGTGGCTTGAACGTATGCCGGGCTGCCGGAGATGCGCCGTGTCAGTGCGGCTTCGCGTTCCGGGGTCCAGAGCGCTGCCATCTCGTCGGCACCCGGAGGGCAGGGGGCCCGCTGCAGCGCGTTCGCCCAGGAAAGACCGCCCGCAAGGCCGCCCAGCACCGCCGAACCCGCGACACCGACCAGCAGGGCGCGACGCCGCCACGGGGCGCGGTCGCGAGAGAGCGCCTGCATCAAGGCGTTCATGGACGGCCAGCGCGCGTTGGGGTCGACGTTGAGGCCTCGTCGAAGGGCTCGCTCCACGTACGCGGGCACGTCGGAGCCGCTGGGCGGATCGTCGATCGCGCCATCGATGACCGCCGCGAACAGGGCCATGCGATGGCCTCCGCTGAAGGGGCGCTGCCCATAAAGGGCACCCCACAGTGACACGCAGAACGAAAACTGGTCGGTTGCGGGGCCCAGCGGCTTGAGCATGACCTGCTCGGGGGCCATGTACGCGGGCGTACCCGCCGTGGTGCCCGTGGCGGTGAGGCGATCGCTGTTCGGGCTGAGGTCGGTCGGGTCGTCATCGTCGGGGGCGGCAGCGTCCGCGTGGCTCCCGGCCTCGGCTTGCCGGGACAGTCCGAAGTCGAGCACGCGGACGCGACCATCGGTCCCGACGATGGCGTTCTCCGGCTTGAAGTCGCGGTGGACCAATCCGGCGGCGTGGGACGCCGCGAGACCGGCGGCAGCCTGGCCGTAGACTTCGAGCACGTCCGCCCAGCCCCGTGGTTGTGCATCGACCCATGCCGCGAGTGTCTGCCCTTCGATCAGCTCCATCGCGATGTAGAGGTCGCCGTCGTGCTCGCCGACCTCGTGCACCGCCACGACGTTGGGGTGGCTGACCTTGGCCAGCGCCTGTGCTTCACGGAGCATGCGCTCCTGCGCCAGGGTACCGAGGCTTCCTCGATGGACGACCTTGACGGCGACGCGTCGGTCGAGCCGTTCGTCGTACGCGGTGAGCACTTCGCCCATACCGCCTGCGCCGAGGCGGCCGAGGACGGTGAACCGGCCCACCACGCTGGGCACGTCGCCGTCCTCGCGCGACGAACCCGGCGCCGACGCATCGTCGAAGGCCGCGAGCGTCGCGTCGTCGTCGTCCAGCTCGACCACCGCCTCTGACCGTAGCGCGGACGCTCGGTCTGGAGGCTATCGTCGAGATTTCAGCGCTGCGGCTCAGCCGCCGAAGGTGTCCAGGTGCTCGAGCACCAGCTCGGTCACGCGTTCGCGTCGCGCCTCGACCACGAAGTGCCCGGTCGGCCCCGCGTCCGAGAGCTCAACCTCGGTGTAGTCCGCCGTGACGATGCTGGGGTGCGCGGCGAGGGTTTCGGGGGTGACCCACTGCTCGCCGGTGCCGTAGACGAACAAGGTCGGCACGTCGACCGGCTGCAGAATGACGTCGCCCACCGCCATGAGCGAGGCCGTGATGCCGCGGTAGAAGTCGATGGTGGCTCGCAGCGCGTCGGGCTCCATGAACAGCTGGTTGTACTCGCGGCACTCCGCTTCGTTCATGAAGGCGTACTGGCTGCGCAGCTGCTCGGCGTTGTTGGCTGCAAGCACCGTCTCGGGGATGTTCGGCAGCGAGAACAGCTGGATGTACTCCGGCGGGTCGTTGATGATCGTGTCCGCGAGCGTTGCGGGGTGCGAGACCGACACGCACGTCATCGAATCGAGACGGTCGCCGTGGATCGTCGCGTGGACCCAGCTGACGACGCAGCCGACATCGTGTCCCACGAGGTTAAAGCGGTCGAAGCCGACGGCGTCTGCAATGGCCTCCACGTCGTCGACGAACTCGGTCACGAGGTAGGACTCGACGCCTTCGGGCCGAGCGTCGGGGCTGTAGCCGCGCTGGTCGAAGGCGACGACGCGATAGCCCGCGTCCGCGGCGGCCTGCGCCGCGTGGTCCCACATGATCGAGCTGGAGGGGAAGCCGTGAATCATCACGACGCCAGGCCCTTCGTTCGCCATTCCGTACACCCGCGCGCGGAACTCGAGGCCGCGCGCCTCGATGCGGACCAGGCCGTCGTCGAGCGGCTGGGTGCGGTCGAACAGGGGCAGCGTCCGGGTGTGGGCGGTGTGCTCGAAGTCGTCGTTGATGACCCACCGGATCGGCTCGCCGCCGAGCGTGTCGGGGTCGCAGGGCAGGGCGTTGGGATCGGGCTCCGGAGCGTCGCCCGTGCTGCTGCCGCCACCGCTGCTCTCGTCGTCGCCTTCGGTGTCGGTCGTTTCGTCGGTTTCGGGTTCGTCGTCGGTCTTGCCGTCGGCGTCGTCGGTCTTGCCGTCGGCTTCGGTCTCGTCCATAGCCGAGGCGTCGTCCGTCATGGGGTCATCGTCACCGCAGGCGGGGACGCTGAGCAAGAGGGCGGCGGAGAACAAAGTGGTGAACGGGGCGTTGTGCATGGCGAGGGTCTCGGGGTGTGAAGCGCCGTGGGGCACGCGCGTGCGTGACCCGCCGACACGCGTGGGGCGTGCCGGGAAGCGATGAGGTCAGCGTGGGGCGCTCAGACGTTGCTGCCGAGCAAGCAGGCGCGAACGGTGCGGACCACGTCGGGCAGCAGCTCCTCGGTGGAGCCCAGCTGCGGGAAGCGCAGAGCCGAGAGCGCGGCGCCGCGCACGGTCGAGATCGCGACGACGACGCGCCGCTCCAAGGTCGCGCGGTCGACCGAGACGGCTGCGGTGCGCTCGACCGCATCCGTCATCGCAACCACGATTTCCTCGGTCGTGGCGCGCGCCGTCTCGTCGACCCATGCCCAGGGCACGTCCTCGTGCAGGTGTCGACGGATGTCCTGCGAGAACAGGTTGACCTCGATCCCCGCGCGAACGATGCGGGTGAGGCCGTCCTCGAAGTCCGAGGTGTGGCTCAGCGCGACGACCTCGTCCTTCATCCGCAGATGAATGCGTCGGCCGACCTCGGCGAACAGGGCGGCCTTGTTCGGAAAGTACCGATACACCGAGGCTGCACCGACGCCGGCTCGCTTGGCGATCGCCTCGATGCTGGCCGACGGTCCGAGCTCGGTCGCTGCGGTGAGGGTGGCGTCGACGATGGCTGCCGACTGAGCGTTGCGCGGAGCAGGGCGATCCGGCTTCTTCAGGGGCTTGGCCTTCGCCATCGCGGGCAGCGTAGCGCGGCGGCGCCACGGCTCGAATCGAGCTGTCGTGTGGGGTGTTGGCCACCGTCGAGGCGCAGTATGACCTTCATCGACCTACACGCCACTCCCGCTCGCGGGTGGTGAAAAGTGTAACGAAAACAGAGTCTTTTCCGATTCGTCGGCCGCTTACTCTCTGGCCGAGGGCGCCGCGGAGAAGCGGACGAGGGTGCGGCTCTCGAGGCTGCGCCGAATCTTAGGGGGACCCTGGGTCGACTGAGCGTCGAAGGCGCTGTGTGGCACCACGGGTCCACCGCGGTTGTCGTGCGTGACGAAGAAGGCGACCTCGTCGGGCCGCAGGCTCGCCCGATAGATCCACGCGTGTTCGGGGTTGGCGACGAGGCCGAGGATGTGCCCAGTGCGGTTGGGGTACGCGAGGTCGATGCCGACCCAGTCGGCGGGGGCGACCGTGCGGGGGCGGACGAAGCCCAACGGTGCGCTGCGGATGACCTCGCCGACGGGACGCCAGACGTTGACGAACGCGTAGTGGCCTCGCTCCCAAGACGCCGCCTCTTCGGGGCCGAGCAGGTCGATGAGGCGCTGGCGCCCTCCGGCGGGACTGTAGTCGCCGTGGACGTTGCGCGCGGGTCGACGGCGCGCGTCGGGATCGTCCACGCGCAGGGTGTGGTCGAAGACGCGAACGTCCGTGGCGCTCAAGCGGGCGCGGAGGAACTGGGCGAGCTCGTCATCGTAGGTGGCGCGCCAGGGCTGGTCGGGGTCGGTGAGGTTCTGGGCGGCGGTGGCCAGCGTGGCAAAGCCCAAGCCGTCTTCGTGGAAGGAGAGCGGCGGCTGCAGGTCTCGCACGTCGTGCACCGTCACGTCGGTCGGCGCGAGCTCGGGGGCGATCAGCGTGCCGTCGTGGCCGTCGGGGTCGAGCTCGAACTGCTGGGGGTGGTCGGCGTGGACGTGATAGTTGACGCGGCCGGTGGTGTGCATCACTCGGGCTCCTTGGCGGAGTTTGGGTGCGGGCTTGCTTTGGGGGTAGAGGGGGCGGGGTTGAGGGAGTTTCAACGGTGGGTTGAAGGTCTTGTGGAGCTTCGGAGTCTGCGGGGGCGTCGCTTCGGGTGCGGTGTGTGTGGGCTTCGATGTTGGCGGGGCTGTCCGCGCCTGCGCGCTCCCCAGCCGTGCTCGGATTGCCTCGCGCGGGGTGGGGTTTGTGGGTGCTTGGAGTGGGGTAAAGGGCGCTCGGCCCTGCGCGCGGCTGCGGAACGCTCCGGCACGCGCGCTCCGCTTCGTTGGCGGTGGGTTCCTTGGGGTGTTTCGGGGGCGACGCGGCGTGGGGCTTTGGGGTCTGCGGGGGCGTCGCTTCAGGCGCGGAGCGTTTGGGCTTCGATGTGGGCGGGGCTGTCCGCGCCTGCGCGCTCCCCAGCCGTGCTCGGACTGCCTCGCGCGGGGCGGGGGGCGTGGGTGCTTGGAGGAGGGCAAAGGGCGCTCGGCCTTGTGCGCGGCTGCGGAACGCTCCGGCACGCGCGTCCCGCACTGTTGGCGGTGGGTTCCTTGGGGTGTTTCGGGGGCGACGCGGGGTGGGTCGTCACCTCGTGCGCCGATGGGGAGCTGAGATGCGCTCTAGAGACATCGCGGCGTCGGATCGGGTTGGGCTCGGCAATCCCCCGAACTCCGCCTCTGAAATCGTGCGCCGAGGCGGAAAAAGAACTGATCACGCGGGGCGGGATGCGGACTACCCCGCCAATGCATGGCAAGGATCTGCCGTCCCTCACCGTTCCCTCCCGCCGTTGTCTCCAGAGCACGGCGCTGAGCCTCATAGGCCTGCTTCTCACCGCGGGCTGCACGATCCAGACCGCGGACGACGACGGAAGTCAGGCTTCCGACACGGATGACGCTTCTTCGTCCGCGGGTGGCTCCAGCACCGCGGGGTCCGCCGGGACCGGCGGCACGAGCGGCGCAGACGAAACCGGGGCCGATGACGGGCCGGGGCAAAGCTGCGACCAACCGCTCCTCGGGACGGTGCAGGCCTCGGACGAGATCCGAGACGCTGCCGGCGTGGACCGATACGAGTACGCGATCACGGCCTTGCCCACCTCGATCGAACTCGACGTGCGCGGCGTGGGCGATGAGAACTTGGGGGTCCTCGTGGCGTCGGCGTTCGAGGAGGACGAGGGCTCGGTGGGTTCACACTTCCGGTTCGAGGCGCCGGGGGACGAGCCAGCGGAGGCCGACGTGGAGTTTTTCGGTGCGCCTGGTGAGGAGGTCGGCGAGGGTACGCTCGTGGACTCGTCGGTCTGGACCGTTCGCTACGGCGGGAGGGTCTTCCTGGTTCGAACGAGGCTCGGCGGCGATGACGATGAGGCGTTTCGCATCGAGTACGCGGTGCCAGTCGGGGACGTGCAGTCGCCGCCCTCCACCGGGGGGCTCGACACGACCACAACGCCGCCGACGTACACGTTCACGGCGAGGCACGGTGCGTACGAGGCCTCGGAAGAGGACGTCGACGCATGGCTGGACGAGGTCGGGCTCACGCCCCTTCGGAACAGCGAATCCGTCAACTCGATGTTCAGCATCTACGGCGATGCGTCTTGGCGCGACACAACGCAGATGCGGCTGACGGACTGCTTTGGGCCGAACAACTTGGTGGGGTCGCCGGGTGTACTGCCACCCGACGTACAGCTGGCGCTTTTCGGACCGTGCTGGGACGCCGCAGGCACGACCCTCCCCTGTACCGGCTGCGCCGCGACTCCACCGTCCAAGTTCAAGCTCGCGAGTTGCGTAGGATGCGTCCTGGCGGTTGACAATCTACCTTCCAACCTCCAGTCCTGTTTGTGCGAAGAGGGCGTCGGGCTCGATAAGGAGGGCGTCTGCAAGACGTGCACCGCTGAGCAATGCAACGCGTCGTGTATCTGCGGAGGCGTCTGCTACCTCAACGACTGCTTCTGCAACACGAACACGCGCTGCTGCGATGGCGGGTGCGAGCCGAACACCGGTCGTTCGACCACGGACCCGCACCTGCTCACGTTCGACGGGGTGCGCTACTCGTTCCAAGCGCGCGGAGAGTTCATCCTGGTGGAAGCTGCCGACGAGTCCAGCTTCCGGATTCAGGCGCGACAAGAAGCGACCTCGGGGGCGTGTCCGAACACGTCCAAGAACACCGCCGTGGCGATGCAGGTCGGGCAACACATCGTGGGCGTCTACGGTGCCGATGGCGAGCCTCCGCGCCTTCGCGTCGATGATGGTGAGGCGTCGCTGCTTCAGCTCGGGGAGCAGGTCGAGCTCGACGGCGGTGCCTTCGTCGAGGGGATCCCCGGTGGGTACTACATCGAGTGGTCCGACGGAGAGAGTCTCAAGGTCACGGGTCGCACCCATCTCAATCTCGACGTCGACCTGCCGCCGCATCGTGCAGGCGTGGTGCGAGGGCTGCTCGGCGACAACGATGGGGACGCATCGGCCGAGATGCGGCGCCGCGACGGCAGCGCCGTGCAGGAGCCGACCCCCTGGCGCGACGTGTACAGCGAGTTCGGCGACACCTGGCGCATCGAGCAGGCGGAGAGCTTGTTCTTCTACGAATCCGGCGAGAGCACCGACACGTTCCAGGTCCCCGATTTTCCCGCGCGTCCGTTCACCGTCGACGACATCGAACCCGAGGTCCGGGCCGAAGCCGAGGGCGTCTGCATGGATGCGGGCGTCGCGGACCCGCTCATCTTCGCGGACTGCGTGATCGACGTCGCGTGCAGCAACGACGTGACGTTCGCGGAGAGCGCGGCCACCCTCAGCCCCATCGGCGACAACGCGCCCATCCTGTTCCCGATTCGGTTCTCGGACTGGACGGTGGAGGGTGACCCCGGGAACGGGAACTGGGTGCTCGAGGATGACGACTCGGGCGTGCGCCAGACGGTCAACGGCGACAACACGTTCTTCGTCAGTCCGAACGCGTACGACGAGGTCACCATCACCGGCCGACTCCTCGTCGAGGGCAGCGACGACGACTACATCGGCTTCGCCTTCGGCTACCAGTCACCGCTGCAGGCCAACGGAGACGCGGTCGATGACTACGACATGTTCCTTGTGTCTTGGAAAGGAGAAGCGCAGTCGTTCGGAGGGGTCTTCGCTGAGCAGGGGCTGACGCTTGCCCGCGTGCAGGGACAGATCACGGACCTGCTTCCGAACTTCTGGGGACAGACCTCGAGTCCGGAGTACACCGTCCTCGACACCGACTACTCCACGGACGCGGAGGATCGCGGCTGGGACCTCGGCGTCGAGTACGACTTCCGCCTGGAGTATTCCACGTCAGAGATCCGGGTCTTCATCGATGGCGTGCTCTCGCTGGAGGCGAGCGCGGACGAGGTTGGCGCGCCGTTCGAGCCTGGCCGCTTCGGCTTCTACAACTACTCGCAGGCCAACGTGCTCTACTACGACTTCGCGGCTCTGGAGTAGCGAGGTCACCGGGAACGACGCCTGCGGGATCGATCGACGCAGCGCTGCACCTTCGGGTGGGCGCTTGCGTCTTCGGTGAGAGCGTCTCTTCTGGTGCGGTGCATTTTGGGCTTCGATGGGGGCGGGGCTGTCCGCGCCTGCGCGCTCCCCAGCCGTGCTCGGATTGCCTCGCGCGGGGCGTCGGGCGTGGGTGGTTGGAGAGGGGCAAAGGGCGCTCGGCCCTGTGCGCGGCTGCGGAACGCTCCGGCACGCGCGCCCCGCTTCGTGGACGGCGGGTTCCATGGGGTGTTTTGGAGGCGACGCTGCGCTTCGAAGCTCTCGGGCTCGTGCGGATCCACCGACTCTCGACGCTCTGGGCGGTGGCCTGTCCTCGTCCGAGGTTTTGGCTGGGCGAACTGACGCCCCACGCTTAGGCTCTGTCGGCATGTACACACGGCGCGCCTTCGAGTGCCCACGAAGCTGGTGCACGTTCGCGCTTGTGATTGGCGGGACCTGCCTGGCTGTGGGCTCCGGCTGTGGCCCACGTCCGCTGCGGATCCACGAACCTGAGCTTCGAGAACTCGAGCCCAAGTGCGCACCCGCCGGCCTGCAAGCGTGTGAAGCAGATTGTGAGGCTGGGGATGGCGTCGCGTGCGTCGCGGCTGCGATGGCCTACGAGTACGGCATTCGTGTGGAGATCAACCGCTGGCGAATGATGGAGTTCGAGAAGCAGGCCTGCGAACTCGACGTGGGGCTGGGGTGCCGCTACTACGCGTTCAATCGCGAACTCTCCCTCGACGAGGCGCATCGTGCCGCCGCGAAAGGCTGCGGATTGAGAGACGAGGCCTCCTGTTGGATGTCGGTCGACCTCGCGGCGCGTCGGGTGGTCGAAGAGGAGGCACCTCTTTCGGTTGTTGATGAGAGCCTCGACGCTGGGTGTGGAGCAGCCCCTGGTCTCTGTGCATCCATCGCGGACCTCGAGGCCTTGGGGGTCGGTCGGCCTGTCGACATGACCCGGGCTCGTCGGCTGTATGCGCATGCATGTCGGGCGGGCCGTCCGAACGCGTGCATGAGCCTCGACGAGCCGAACCGGCCGACGGTCTCGTTGCCCCTGAACCTCTTCTTCCCCGAGGCACACATGCCGCTGACGAGCTACGAGGGCGGAGGCCAAGATGTCGCTCCGGTGCCGTTTTCAGCGACGGTGACCATGACGGCACGCATTTGCTTTGCGGAGGACGGCGGCTTCGCGCTGGAAACCGTGGAGTCATCCGGCCTTGCGTCCTTCGATCACGGCGTTCGCAAAGACAGCGCTGATTGGGCGTTCCTCATGGGGCCGCTCTTCCCCCTTGGTCGAGAGTTCTGTTTCCTCGAATCGTTCACGCTAAACCGAGGCGTCGTCGCCCGCACGAGATAAGCGCGGTCTCTGCCGCTCAGTCGCGGACGAGGGCGAGGAATTCGATGTCGATGTTGGACATGCGCTCGCGCTTGGGCTCGCTGCGCCAGCCAGCGGGGAGGGTGGTGCCGTTGGCAGCGTCGGCGGTGACGTAGATGTCGCCGGCGCTCGCGAGGTCCTCGCCGAGCTTGGAGGCGAGGTTGACCGGGTCGCCGTAGTACTCGTGGCCGTCGAGGTCGAGCAGGGGACCCCAGGCGATTCCGATCGACAGCCGGACGGCGTCGTTGACCGGTTTGCCGTCGAACGCGGTGCGGCAGGCCTCCTGCAGCGCGACGGCGGTGTCGATGGCGGCCTGGACCGAGTCGAACATCGCGTAGACGTTGTCCGCCTCGGTCTTCACGACGTGTCCGCCCGCGGCCGCCTCGATGATGGGCAGGACGAGCCCCTGCATCCGGTGGATGAGCTCGAGGAAGTGAACGATGCCCTCGTCCTGCGTGATGCGGGAGAACCCCGACATGTCGATGATCATCACCGCGGCGTCTCGCTCGTAGCGGTCCCGAATCTTCGCGTCGACCTGAGCCCGCGCCGCCACCGTGGCGGCCTGCATGCGTTCTTCGAGCAGCGCGGTGAAACCCGGGTTCTCCACGAGCACCACCGTAGCAGGCGGTGACGTCCGTGCCTGCATCCTTGCGGCCGACGTTGATAGGCAGGGCGAGCGAAACCATCATGACTGCGTACGAGATCGAGTTCGAGGAGCCTTCGCTGGATCGATGTCCATGTTGTGATGGCCTCAGCGTTCGGCTCACGCGGTTCGTCTATCGAGGTGGCGACGCGTTCGCCGTTTACTACGTCGCGTACTTGACGGCACACCCAGAGGCCGCGGTCGAGCTGTTGATCTCGCTCGGCGAGTGGGGCGAAGGCAGCGAGGCCTGCGATCGCGCAGCGTTCCGCGTATGCGTCCACCCGGCAGAAGACGCCAATGAAGCGACGCTGGAGGACGTGGAGACGTCGGTGTGGTCGGATGTCGAGATCATGGGCAAGCGGTTGACGCGGGCCGATGCCCTGGCGCACCCGTGGAAGCAGGCCGCCTTCGAAGTCCTCGATGCCGCGTTCGAGCAGGACCCCGCACTCCGAGGGGTTGAGCACCGTGTCCGCTGCGGTGCGCCGCACGTCCCGCTCGAGCGTTCGTTCGCCAAGCCCGATGCTCTGGCCGCGCTTGGAGACGACCCCCGCGTGAAGGTCTCCGGCGACTTTGCCCGACTTGGATCGGAGCGCTACTTCGTGCGCACGACCCTCGGCATTCGCGTCGAGCACTACGACGTATGGCGCGTCGGGCTCTGGGTCGAAGTCTCACGCGAGGACCTGCAGCGCATCAACGCCGCTTGGGATGCCGAGGACTACGGGGATCTACGGTTCGAAGGCACCATCGCCAACGACGCGCACGCGGACCTCGGGCTCACAATGCCCGCCGCACCGCGCGTGCAGTGTCACGTCGAAGACGCCCAGGCCCGTTCGACCGTAGACCTGAAGACCAGCGGAGCCTGGGCCCAGGCGTTCACCAACCCCTGGGACCGCCACGCGTTCGAGTCCTTCGCCGTTCGCCACCACTTCCTCTAGCCGGCGGCCAGACTGCTCCCTGGCCAATCGGCAGAACGAGCGCGGGAGCTTGCCGAGCGAAGCGTCGCTCCCGCCACGCCCTCAGGAAACCACCGCCAACGAAGCGGGGCGCGCGTGCCGGAGCGCTCCGCAGCCGCGCGCAGGGCCGAGCGCCCTTTACACCCCTCCAAGCACCCACTCCCCCCGCCCCGCGCGAGGCACTCCGAGCACGGATGGGGAGCGCGCAGGCGCGGACAGCCCCGCCTCCAACGAAGCCCGAACTCACCGCAAGGAGCCGCGACGCCCACATTGAAGCCCAAAGACCCCGCCGCAGCGCGGATACTCCTGCCATGCGCATCCGTCTCGTCAGCATCATGGTCGACGACCAAGCCAAGGCCCTCGCCTTCTACACGGACGTCGTCGGCTTCACGAAGAAGCACGACATCCCCACGGGCGAGTACCGGTGGATCACGCTCGTCTCCCCCGACGGGCCCGACGAGTGCGAGCTCGTCCTCGAGCCCAACGCCAACCCCGCGGGCAAGACCTTTCAAGCCGCGATTCGAGCGCAGGGCATCCCGGCCACCGCGTTCGAGTCCGACGACGTGGCCGCCGACTACGCGCGTCTGAAGGCCGCGGGCGCCGTGTTCACCAAGGAGCCCTCCACGTTCGGCACCACGACGCTGGCCGTCTTCGACGATACCTGCGGCAACCTCATCCAGATCTACAAGGACGAGGGCTGAGGCTCAGGGGTCGTCGCCCCAGCGCGGAAGCAGGGGAAGTCGAAGGCCGGCCTGGTCGAGCGCTCGCAGCACCACCGAGTCGACGGCCTGCTGCAGCGTCGTGACGCCGGCGTAGAACGAAGGGATCGCGGGCAGCACGACCGCACCGGCCTCGGTGGCCGCGACCATGTTGCGCAGGTGGACCAGGGAGAGCGGCGTCTCGCGGGCCAGCAGCACCAGCTTGCGTCGCTCCTTGAGCGCAACCTCGCAGGCGCGCGAGAGCAGGTCCCCGCCTCCACCGTTGGCGACCCGGGCGAGCGTGCTCATCGAGCACGGGGCGACGATGACGGCGTCGGGGGCGTTGCTGCCCGAGGCGAACGGAGCGGAGAAGTCCTTGTTGCCGTAGCGCTTGAAGCCGTGGATCTGCTCGGGCATCGACTCGCCGAGCTCGCCCTTCCAGCACACCGCCGCGTTCGATGATGCGGTCCAGGCGACCTTGAGATCGGGCATGGCGTCCATGCCTTCGATTGCGCCCTGCTTCACGTCGTGGAGCAGCTGCAGCAGGCGCGCGGCGTAGGTGGAGCCCGAGGCCCCAGCCACGCACACGACGATGCTCAGGCTCACGCCGCCTCGCCTTCGTGGGGCACGCGTGCGCGCACGATCCACGCCATGCCCATGGTCAGCTTCACGTGCGAGACGTCGACGAAGCCGCTGCGCCGAAGCAGGTCTTCGTAGTCTTCGACGGTCTCGAACTTGCCGATGCTCTTGGGCAGGTAGGTGTACGCGTCGAGGTCACCGGTGGCCGCCCAGCCCACGACGGGCAGCACGGTGCGGTTGTACGCGGTGTGCAGAAAGCGGCTGAAGCCGGAGGTGGGCCGGAAGAACTCGAGGATGGTCAGGCGACCGCCAGGGCGGAGCGTACGGGCCTGCTCGGCGGTGGCGCGGGGCAGGTCGGAGACGTTGCGGACCCCGAACGCGCAGAAGATTGCGTCGAGCCCGTCGTCGTCGAACGGCAGGTCATGGGCATCCATCGGCTGCGGGGTGATGCGCTCCCCGACCGCGCCGGTGAGCTTGTGCGCGCCTTTGGCGAGCATCTCTTCGGCGAAGTCTCCCGCGACGATGTCGGCGGTGGGGTATTGGCGGTGAATCTCGACGCTGCTGTCCATCGTGCCCGCGCACAGGTCGAGCACCTTGGGGCGGGCGTTCTCGGCGATGTCTCGCGGGAGCAGGTCGGCCACGGCCTCGTTGCGCCAGCGAATGTCGATGCCCAGGCTCATCAATCGGTTCGCGCGGTCGTAGCCGTGCGCGATGCGGTCGAACATGCCTTGAACGCGCTCGCCGTGTTCGTCGACGGTGGGGGTGTTGGATCGGCTGGCGGTCATCAGTGCTTCCTCTTCACGACGTAGGCGGGGATGTCTTGGAGCGCGGTGCGGGCCGGACTGTCTGGCAGTGCATCGAGTGCAGCCGAGGCTCGCTTGGCGTGGCCTTCGGCGACGGCGCGTGCCCGAGCGACGCCGTCGCTGGCGAGGACGCGCCGAACGATGTCGGTGGCGACGTCTTCGGCCATCGGGGGGCCTGCCCTGAGGGCGGCCTGCACGTCGGCACGCAGGGCTTCGTCGGTTTCGCAGGCGAGCAGCAGCGGCAGCGTCCACTTGCCCTCGCGCAGGTCCTGGCCGGGGTTCTTGCCCGTGGCGCCGGGTCCAGTGGCGTCGCGCAGGCCATAGTCGAGCAGGTCGTCGGCGATCTGGAACGCGTAGCCAAGCTCCATGCCGAAGCGGCGCAGCGGGGCGCGGTAGGCCGGCTCGACCAGGCCGGCCACCTCGGTGCACCAGGAGATGAGCGTGGCGGTCTTGCGCTCGATGACGAGGTCGTACGTGGCGCGGTCGAGGTCCACGTCGCCGGCCCCGTGCAGCTGCAGGACTTCGCCCTCGGCCATCTGCGCGACGGTATGCGACAGGGTCTGAAACGCCACGACGCGCCCAAGGTCGGCGGTGGCCGTGAGCGCGCGGGCCAAGCAGTAGTCGCCGGTGAGGACCGCAAGGCCGTTGCCGTAGACCACGCGCGGGGTTGGGCGGCCGCGGCGGAACTCGCCCTCGTCGATCACATCGTCGTGCAGCAGCGTCGCGGTGTGCAGCAGCTCGCCGACCGCGGCCATCGTGATGCGGCAGTCCTCGGTGAATCCGGCCGCCTTGGCGCACAGCAGCGTCAGCAGAGGCCGCAGCCGCTTGCCGCCGGCAAACGCAAGATGCCCAGCCACCTCCGGAATGACGGTGATCTCCGACGCGAGCATCTGCCGCAGGCGGACCTCGGCATCGGCGAGGTCCTTCGCGACCAGGCCGATACAACGCGCGATCAGGTCGGCGGCGCCGGGGTCGGGGACGGCCGGCGGCAGGGTCTGCGCGGCGGCGGTTCGTTCAGTGACCGAGGGGGGCATCGTGCTCCGGGGTGGACGGCGGGCGCGGGGCGAACTTCGAGGCCCGGCTGGCGAGGGTGGCGAGCAGGTCGCGGACCGGGCTCTGGGCGACGAAGGCGTCGAGGAAGCGACGGCCGAGCTGGAAGAACTCCGCGAGCTGCCGGGCGCGCTCGAGGGCGAAGGCGGCGTCGCGACTGGGCTGCTCGACCGCCGAGAGCATGGCCACGATGCGGTCGAGGCGGTCGATGGCGGCGTTGACCTGGTCGCGCTCGCGCCGACGAAACACGCCGGTGATCACCTTCCACATGTCGGTCTCTGCCTCGTAGAGCCGGCCGCTTCGCCGGAGCACGCCCCACTGCATGAGCGAAGACAGCGTCATGCTGGTCGAGCCCGCGCTGATGCCGAGACGCTTTTGAATCTCGCCGTGGCTCTGCGGGGCTTCGGTCAGGAACAAAAGCCCGTAGATGCGGCCCTGCGTCTTGGTGAAGCCCCAGAACGCCGCGATGTTGCCGAACACGTCCGCGAGTTCGTCCTGGGCGAACGTCAGCGCTGTCTCGGCGTCGGTGGCGGTCATGGGCACAATCGCTCGTTCTGGCGAATCTGTTCATTTCAAATTGAAGTGAACTCGCCTCGCGGTGGACCTACCGCGGGGCTTGGGGGGTGTCAACGGCGTACGGCGCAATCGGCGGGCGCCGTGCGCGTGCTCCACCGCAAGCCGTCGCGGCCCGGTATGATCACGGGCGATGGCCCTCGAGGTTTGCGGAGAGTGCCGGCGCCACGTGCGTTCGGGGGAGGCGTGCCCGTTTTGCGGAGCAACACGCCGTACGACGGTGTTCACGTGGAAGCAGGCGGTGCTCACCGCAATGCTGCCGCTGGGCGTGGCCGCGTGTTACGGCCTGCCGGAGCCCCCGCCGCCTTCGTCGGATGGTGGTGCCGGGGAGGGGGCAGACCCCACGACGCCAGAGGCCGCAGACTCTGCGCCAGCCAAGGATTCGGGCGCGCCTGCCCCCGACGGACAGCCGGCGGACCCCACGCCGGAGCCGGTCGCGACCACGCCGCAGCCCGAAGACCCACCGCCCGAGGAGCCGCCGCCCGTCCCCGCCGAAGGCCGGGACTCGACGACCCCCGAGGGGAACCAAGACCCCGCGGAGCCGCGCCCTCGACCGAAGAAGAAGTACGGCGCGCCGCCCAGGCCAGCGCCCAAATATGGAGCGCCGCCCAAGCCCGTGCCGCCACCGGAGCCGCTTCCGGACGACCCTGATCTCCCGTGACGCAGCGACGCCGCTCCCTGCCGATCGCGCCTCCGGGTCCGCCTGCCGTTCGGGGTCGCCCGCTCGCCGCCTCCGCGCGGGCGGTCGACGCGGTGCGGCCCGTGTATGCGGTCTGGGAGATCACGCTGCGGTGCGACCTCGCGTGTCGACACTGTGGGTCCCGGGCCGGCAAGGCGCGTCCCGATGAGCTGAACACGACCGAGGCGCTCGACCTTGCCGAGCAGATCGCAGACCTGGGCGTCTCTGAGGTGACGCTGGTCGGGGGCGAGGCGTATCTGCGCAAGGACTGGCTGGAGATCGCCGAGGCGCTGGTGCGTCGGGGCATCGACACGTCGCTGACGACCGGAGGGCGAGGCATCGACCCGGAGCGCGCACGCGCAGCCGCTGCGGTTGGGCTGAGCACCGCGTCGGTCTCCGTGGATGGGTTGGCGGCCACCCATGACCAGCTGCGCGGCGTGAAGGGCAGCCACGCCGCCGCGCTCGATGCCCTGCAGCATCTCGCAGCGGCCGGCGTGCCGGTCTCGGCCAACACGCAAATCTGCGCCGCGAATCTGCACGAGATCGAGCCGCTGTTCGAGCTGCTGCTGGAGCGTGGCGTTCACAGCTGGCAGGTGCAGCTCACCGTGGCGATGGGTCGCGCCGCCGACGACCCCGACCTGCTGCTGCAGCCGTACCAGATGCTCGAAGTGATGCCGATGGTCGCGCGCCTGCATCAGCGCTGCGACGCCGCCGGCATTCGCCTGTGGCCAGGGACCAACGTCGGCTACTTCGGCCCCTACGAGTCCCTCCTGCGGCGCGACTACCCCGGCCGCCACGGGACCGGCTGCTCCGCGGGTCGCGACTCGCTCGGCATCGAGGCCAACGGCGACATCAAAGGATGTCCGTCGCTCCCCACAGCGGACTACGTCGGGGGCAACGTGCGAGACCATCGCTTGGTCGACATCTGGGAGCGCGCGGCCGCCCTTCGGTTCACGCGAGAGGAGCGCGCGACGGAGCGGTGGGGGTTCTGCGGCAGCTGCTACTACGGCGACGTTTGCAAGGCGGGCTGCACCTGGACGAGCCACGTGCTGCACGGGCGCCGCGGCAACAACCCGTACTGCCATCACCGCGCGCTCGAGCTGCTGCAGCGCGGCGTTCGTGAGCGACTGGTTCCCGTGAAGGCGGCGCCGAACCAGCCCTTCGACCACGGCCTGTTTCGGATCGAAGAGGAGCCGTGGCCGGGCGAGGCGCGGGCCGCCGCCGAGGCGCTCGCCGACGCGGCACCCGACGATCCCCCGCGCTGGCTGTGAGCGGCGCGCCCGCGGGGGCAGGGGAGCCCCGAAGCGGCCAGACCGCGCCGCCGGAGCATCGTTTTTCGGACGTTTCATTCCCGGCCAGCCGGCCGAACATCGCGGGATCAAAGCACTTTCGGGGATGCCCCCATCTTTAGGTTCTCGGCGGAGGGTCGAATCAGGACGCATGCGTTCCCGCTCCGTCTTGGTCTGCGCGCTCAGTGCCGGCCTCATCTGCGTCGCCGCGCCCTCGTCTGCCGATGCCGCCGCGTTACCCGGCATCGACGCCGACTCCGGCTTCATCGTGTACTACGGCGACGACTTCGGCGCGGAGACGTTCGCGACGCTCGCCTCGGCAGACGTCGTCGTGCTTCATCCCGAGGTCGCGACCGTGACCCCGCAGCTGGTGGCGCAGCTCAAGGCGGCCGGGGTGCAGTACGTGCTGGCGTATCTGAGCATCGGCGAGGAGCCCTCGTCGATGCCGATCGAGGTGGGTGACGGGACGGGCCCGGTGCATCACGACGGGACCGCGCTGCAGCCAGGGAACGCCGGCGTCGCCTCGTTCTACGTCGACGATGCCTTCGATGGACAGGCCTACGTCCAGGATGGTGCCCCCGACACCAACGCGCAGTGGGGCGGTCGCTACATCTTCCCGAACGCACAATGGCGCGACATCCTGCAGCGCCAGAGGATCGGTGGATCGGCGGACTACCCCGCTCGGAGCGCGCCGGGGGTCGAGCAGCTGCTCGGAGCGCGGCTGGCTGACGACGACATCGATCGAACGCATGACTTCGGCTTCGACGGCCTCTTCCTCGACACGATCGGGACGGCGGCGCCGTACGTCAACGTGCCCGGCGCGTACCCGTGGGCTGCGGAGGCGATGAGCCAGACCGTCGCCTGGCTCGACGAGACGTGGCCGGCCGCAACCCTGATGGCGAACCGCGGGCTGTTTTACTTCAACCCCAACGTCTACAACCCGGTGTTCGACGTCCACCCGCACGACTTCACGATTCGTCCGTACATCGACGCGCTCGCGTTCGAATGGTTCCGACTGTGCGCGGACGAAGGCGTCGTCAGCCCGTTCTACGCCGACAACCGGCACAACTACGCGCCGAAGATCGCCGCCGAGGCGATGCGTGAGGACGGGTTCTCGGTGTTCTCGCTGGACTACGCCGGGTACGCGTCGACACAGGAGCGCGAAGCGTCGGTGGTGGCGGCCGGCGCGTTGGGCTGGACGCCGTATCTCGCCGCAGACTCGCTGCTGTGGACGGTCTCGGACTACATGTTCGAGAACCCGCTTGCGTTGGACGTCGACCCGCCGCAATGGGACAGCACCGCGAGCGGCTACACGCAGGTCGATGTGGCGGACCGCGTCGGCGTGCAGCGCGTCGAGCTGGGGCAGGCCCAGGGGGAGGTCATCCTGTCCTGGGACGTTGCCACCGATCAGACCGGCCCCGTCACGTTCGACGTATCGGTCGCGACGGATCCAGCGATGAGCGATGCCGTCGTGCATCACGCCGTGACCACGCAGGCGGGCGATGGCTGGGACGTCGACACGAGCAACGCCTTTGCCTTCGAGACGGTCCTGGCCGAGCTCGACCCCGGTGCGTACTACTTTGCCGTCCACGCCGTCGACGGGCTCGGCCACCGCGATGACAACGACGTGGTGCTCTCCATCACGGTGCCCGATCCCATGACGACGCAGAACGACAGCGCCGGCATCGTGGTCGACGGCAGCCTGGTCGACTGGTCGGGGCTCGAGACGTTCTCGGCCGACGGGGCAGACCTGCCCGCCAACGATGCGGGGTACGACCTGCAGTCCCTGCGAATGGCCGATGGCGGCGGGCAGCTGGTGCTGGGGCTCGAGTTTGCCGGCACCGCAGAAGTCGACACGTGGCGGACCGCGCTGTACTTCGACACCGACCTCGATCGCGACACCGGCTTCATCGGCAGCGGGGCGCTGGGGGCGGGCGCCGAGTTCATGCTGCAAGGCGAGCACGTGTTCGCCTACGAGGGCGATGGCGAGAGCTGGGACTGGGCGTGGCTCGGCCGGGTCGACGCGGCCGCGAACGGCTCGGTCGTCGAGATGGCGATGCCCAAGTCGTGGCTCGACGACCCCGCGGTGCTCGAGGTGGTCTACCGGGGCTACGGCTCGGTGCAGGACTTCGCGCCCGACGAGGGCGGCGACGGTGCCAACGGCGGCGGATACGGCTACGTGATGAACGAGTAGCCCGCTGTGCCGGCCCCGTGCGATTCGGGGAACCTTTGCGGCTGTTGTACGCACATGTAGGCCGTGCGGTGTAGAACGTGCTCGACGAACGGCTCGGTACGTTCAGGTTCCCTTCAGCTTCGTGACTACGGTGGTGGGCGATGAGGCTGCTCGTCGTCGAAGACCACGCCCGCTTGGCGCGAATGCTGGTCGCAGCGCTTCGCGAAGACGGTCACGCCGTCGACCTCGCGACCGACGGTGAATCGGCCCTCGACCGGGCCCTTTGCCACCCCTACGACGCCGTCGTGCTCGACTGGATGCTGCCGCGCCTCGATGGGCTCGGGGTCCTCGACGAGCTCCGGCAGCGAAACATCTCGACCCCGGTTTTGCTGCTCACGGCCAAGGACGACGTGAGCAGCCGGGTTGCGGGGCTCGACGCAGGTGCGGACGACTACCTCGCCAAACCCTTCGATGTCGAGGAACTCCACGCGCGGCTGCGGGCCCTCGTGCGTCGCAGCGCCGGGGCCCCCGCGAACCGAGTCACCGTCGCCGATCTGCAGATCGACCTGGGTTCGAAGTCGGTGATGCGGGCCGGCGTCGCATTGACGCTGTCCGCCCGCGAGTTTGCGCTGCTGTCCTGTCTCGCACTTCGTGCCGGGCGCGTCGTGTCACGCGAGGTGCTGCTCGGCGCGCTTTACGACGAGGAGGGGCCCGCCCCGGCGTCGAACGTGCTCGAGGTCTACATCGGCAAGCTGCGTCGCAAGGTCGACGCCGGCGGCCGCCCCACGCTCATCAAAACCCGTCGAGGGCAGGGCTACCTGCTCAAGGAGACCTGAACCATGACCATCCTTCCCAATCTCCGTTCTCTGCGCGAGCGCATTCATCTCGCCATCGCGCTCGCCGTCGTCGTCCTCGGCGTTGCCTCGTGGTGGGGCACCAAGACCGAGTTCGGAGTCGATGCGAGCGTGGCGTTCCACGACCTGGTCGAAGACGACGTACAACTGCTGGCGGCGTCCATCGAAGGGCCGAACGGCGACCTGGTTGCGCCGCCGACCCCCGTGATCCACGCCGTCACATCGGTCGAGCGTGGCCCAACCGAGTGGGCTGTCTACGACGAAGACGGCGCGCGGGTCCTCGGGCAGCCCGGGGACCTGCTCGGTGGTCTCGATGCTCCTGAGCTGGAGCGCAAGAAGGACTTCGACGCGATCTTCGAGCCGGTCGTGTCCTCGGTTCGGCATCGTCGCCTGGGGACGGATATGCAGTCGAAGACGCGGTTCACGGTGGTCCTGGCCCGGTCGCGGGCGTCCGTGGAGCAGCGAGAGTCCGACATGGCCCGCTCGACCGCGTGGGTGGTCGTCTCCGGCGGTCTGATCATCGGCGCCTTCGCTTCGCTGGTCGTCGCGCGGTCGTTCCGTCCGGTCGTTCGCGCGACCGAATGCCTCGATGCGGGGGAGCGCGTGACGTCGTCGGGGATGCCCACCGAGCTCGTCCCGTTCGTCGACCGCATCAACGAGCTGCTCGATGCGCAAGAAGACTCCATCGCGCGGGAGCGGGCGTTCACCGGAAACGTTGCCCACGAGCTGCGTACCCCGCTTTCGGTGCTCCAGGTCGGGCTGCAGCTGCTCGGTCGCCGCATCGAGGGGCAGCAGCAGGAGACGGTCGCCGACCTCCGCGAGACCGTGACCGAAATGTCGGCGCTGGTCGAGAGTCTGCTGTCCGTGGCCCGAAGTGAGTCGAGCGGGGCGGTCGCACCGGTCGCCGTCGAGCCCCTCGTACGCTCAGCGTGGGGCCGTTGCGAGGCCCAGGCCCGCGCACGAGGTCTCTCGTTCGCGTGCGAAGTTTCGCCGAATGTGACGCTGCAAGCCAACGAAGACGGCCTTCGTACGATCGTTTCGAACCTGCTCTCCAACGCCGCGTCGTACACGGAGGCCGGGGGAACGATCGTCGTGGCGCAGCCTGCGGAGGACATGCTGACCGTCTGGGACAGCGGCCCAAGCCTCACCCCGGCGCAGTGCCGCCAGGTGTTCGACCGACTGTGGCGTGCCGACGAAGCGCGCACCGACGCGGCCGTGCATGCCGGGCTGGGGCTCCCGATCGCGCGTAGCGTCGCCGAATCGATGGGGTTCACCCTGGAGGCGGATCTCCCAGCCGAGGGCGGACTCCGATTCGTGCTCCGGCGGGCCCGAGCCCCGCGCTCGTGAGCCTTTGGGAACCTCGACACCTTCGTCCCGCACATTCCCCACGTGGGGAGCTGCATTCGACGACAGGTGGTGGTGGGGGTGCTCGTTGCGCTCGCGGCGTGTGATGCCGAGGAGGCCGAGCCCGCGTCCGACGCGACGGGCATCACGGCGTCCACGACGGGGGCCGGCGGAGATTCGACGAGCGGATCGGCGCCGCCGGCTTCCACGAGCACGAGCAGCGGGCCGGTCTCCACCGCCTCGACGGGCGGCGACGCAGACGGATCGAGCGGCGGTCCCTCGAACCCATCGTTCGACCTGGGCATGCCCGACGTGCCTGAAGTTCGTCCGCCGGACTACGGCACGACGCCGCTGGAGCAGGTTTGGTACCTGACCAACGGCGTCGACAGCGACATCCTGATCGACTTCAACGTCGCGCCGCCGTTGGTCACCTGTGAGGGGGTCATCGGCACCTCGTCAGGGATCGAGGGGACCGCGGTCTTCACCCGACCCGACACCGGGGCGCTGCTGTTCTACACGGACGGCAACACCGTGCTGAACGGGCAGAGTCACAACCCCGTCGCCAACGGGACGGGTCTCAACGGCAACTCGAGCTGCACCGAGGCCGCCCTCATCACGCCGTCTCCGGCCGATGAGGACGTCTTCTACATCTTCACCAACCCGACGAGCGCCGCCGCGGACTCGTCCCTGTATTACTCGGTCATCGACCTTTCGCAGGGCCCGGACGGCACCGTCACCGTCGCGAACGAGCTGCTGACGACGGGCAACCCCGGCGAGGCACTCGATGCTCTGCCGCATGGCAACGGCAGCGACTTCTGGGTGCTCAGCTACGACGGTGCGGCGTCGATCTCGGCCTTCTTGGTCGACGCGAACGGGGTCTCACCCGAGCCTGTCGTCTCGGCTACCGGCTGGACCGGGGCGGTGTACCGGGCCTCGATCAACCACAGCGAGGACTACGGCCGGGTGCTGTTGAGCGCGGGGCAGGGCGGCGACTGTGGCTTCATTGCGACGGCCGACTTCGACGCAGAGACCGGCGCCGTCAGCAACTTCGTTCGTCACGTCGACGACTGCCTCGGGACCGGGTATCAGGCGTCGTTCTCGCCCGACGCGACGAAGATCTATTACACGCAAGGGGCCCAGGGATACTCGGGGACGCCGTGGCAGTACGACCTCGTCACCGGAGTCGCGACGCAGCTTTCGACGACCAGCGGGTTTGGGGCCTCCAAGCTCGCGCCGGACGATCGGGTGTACTTCGTCGGCGTCGACAAGACCTCGTTGGCCGTCGTCACCCAGCCGAACGCATCGGGGCCGCTGGCGGCGTACGTCGAGGACGGCCTGCCGCTGCAGGGCTGTACGTCAGGATACGCGGTCCCCAACCAGACCTCCGCGTTCCTGGCGTTCTTGGGCCCCGAGGGCTGAACTCCCCGCAGCGACTCAGGCGCTCGAGACGAAGTCGGACGCCTCGTGACGGCGCTTTCGTCCGACGAATCGGAGCTCCCTGAATCATCACCGGTGCTGATCACCAGCGAGGTCGACGTGAGGGTCGCGGCGCTCTCCGTTGCGGTTGCGGGGCCGGTCGCTGATTCCGGTGCTCCGACGTCGTCGCCGAATGCGGGGTTGAGCGGGGTGCATCCACCACCCAGGGCGACGCAGGCCAGGGCCAGCGCGCAGGGAGCATGCGTCGAAGCGGTGGTCACTGGTCGTGTGTCGCGCACTGGTGCGACGCGCGCGGGCTGCTACCTTGGCGGGCAGGTGCCCGACGCACGACCCTCCAGCCCGCTCTGGCTTGCCGCCGGGGCGGCGACGACCGGCGTCCTGCTCGGGGGCGCTGCCGTGTATGTGGGTCTGCCCCGCGCCCCGGTGCCCGCGCCCGTGGCCGTGGCCGCTGCGCCAGCACCGATCGTGCTCGCACCGCCCGCGCCCGAGCCCGCCGCTCCTGCCGAGCCCACGCTGGCCGCCGCCGTCGCGAGCACGATGGGTTCGGTCGTGAACCTCGAGTCGACGCAGGGGCTTGGGGCCGGCGTCATCGTGGACCCGTCGGGCGTCGTCTTGACGAACTATCACGTGGTCGCCGAAGCGCTGCGGCCCCCGCCGACGCTGTTCGGCGCGCGCTTGGGCCCGCAGCCCACCTTGACCGCGCGCTTCGCCAACGACCTGACCGTGGACGCGTCGGTGCTGGTGGCCGACCCCGAGGAGGACCTGGCCATCGTCCGGCTCGAAGCGTCGGAGGGGGTCGAGGCCACGTACCAGGCGGCGGCGATCGGTCGCTCGTCCGCACTCGTCGTGGGGCAGGACGTGTTCGCGATCGGCAACCCGCTGGGCCTGCGCAACACCGTCAGTCGCGGCATCGTGTCGGCCGTCGATCGGACCGGCATCCTCACCAACGCACAGCGGGCCCTGATCCAGCTCGACGCGTCGATCAACCTCGGCAACTCGGGCGGGCCGCTGTTCAACCTCGAGGGGGAGCTGGTCGGCATCGTCACCGCGCGACCCGAGCAGGCGCAGGGCATCGCCTTCGCGCTGCCGATGGACCACGTGCGGGGGTTCGTCGAGGCCCTCGAGAACGCGTCGACGATGCGCTCGGGGGTCATCGGCATCACGCTGTCCACCGCGCGGCCCCCCGAGGCGGTCACGAAGCTGGGCTACCGTGCAGGCTTGGTCGTGGAAACGCCCCGCGCCGGGGGCCCGGCCGCGGCTGCGGGCATGCTTGGCGGCGACGTCGTCGTTGCGCTGCGGGGCAAGCGGCTCGACGGGCTCGCCTCGACGCAGCCTGCGGCGCTCGCCGGTCATCTGCAGAAAACCGTACGCGGCATGTTCGAGGGCGAGACGCTCGCGGTCACCGTGGTGCGCGACGGCGCGGTCGTGGAGCTCGAGGTGGAGATCGCGGCCGCGACGGCGCGCGACCAGGTATTCATCGACGCCGAGGAGCTGCTCGGCCTGGCGCTCGACCGCGATGTCGACGTCCCGACGGTGGCACGCGTGCTGCCCGGATCGCAGCGTTGGGACCACCCCGCGGCGCTGCTGCGCGCCCGCATTCGGACGGTCACCGGCACGCGCGTGGAGACGATGGACGACCTCGCGACGCGACTTGCCGAGCTGCGCCGCATCGCCAAGGCCCGAGGCTCGGCGCCGCGGGTGCTGCTTGGCTTCGAGTCCGAAGCGGGCGAGCTGGGCTACGCGCTGCTGGACGTGCGCTGAGCGACCTGGCGACGCCGGACGACGATCGTCGCCGAGCGCGTCTTGGGGTTGTCGCGGGGTGCGGCCACGAGCACGCGCCGACGTGGGAGGGGCAGCAGTTGGGGGATGACCGTTCGCGATGCGGGACCTGGCGTCTGCAGAGGCGCTGGCGAAGGGGAGGGCGCATCGGCCACGGGCGCTGGTGGTGGCCGGGGCGTGACCGGGGGCGGCACGGGGGCCAGGTCCAACGCCGCTGGCGCCCGCAGCGGTTCAGACCCGGCGGCGGGAACGTAGACGGGTCTCGGCGGAAGCAGGCTGACGGGAGTCCCGAGGGACGGCGGAAGCCCCGCCGGAGTGACCGGGATGGGGGCATGCACCGGCGCTGCCCAGAGCACTGCGGGCATCAAGGGCAGGGCCGCCGAAGCCGGTGGAGCCGGCATGGGAGCTGGGTC
>JBCCQM010000108.1:0-26585 GCA_039024335.1 Myxococcota bacterium | reverse complement strand
GCGGGAGCTCCCTGGGCTCTTCGGTACAGCCGGTCCAGGTGCCGAGCCACAGAAGCGAGAGCAGTGCGCGTGCAGACGAGTCCATCGACGTGCTCATGGCCGCCGCCTTCAGGGTGCGTCAGTGTTTTTTCGTCGGGCTCGTGGCGTGCTGGCGTCGTCACCAGCCTGCGGTCCGGGCTGGTCGGGGGCTGACGCGTTTCGCTGACGTTGTCCTTGGCCTATCCTCGTGTCCTGCGGACCCGGTCACCAGTCTTCGTTGTCGTACTCCTCGCGTCCGGCTGCGCAACACCAGACTCGGCAATCGAGGTTGGCGCGGACTCGGTTTCGTCGACCGGTTCGATCACCAGCTCACCGGCTGCGGAGGCCACATCATCGCCTCCGCTCGACACCCCGACGCCACCCGACGTCCCTGTGGAAATCGACTGCGAAACTGAACCTTCGGCGGTGTACTGCTTCGACGAGGTCGCAACGCTTCCTCCACTTGGCCCAGATTTCGCTGAGCCCAGACTGCACGCCGTTGATCTCGACAACGACGGCATCCTAGAGCTCGTTGCCGCAACAGATTGGGACGTCACCCGCATCGCGTGGAGCGGATCTACCTATCAGCGCTACGAGACTCTTCCATTCCCCTCGGGGTTCGTCGGCTACCCGTCTCGAATGGTCCCCTTTGACTTCGACGATGACGGAGATCTCGATCTTGTAGAGCCAAAGCAAGGCGGCGGCCCAGCATTGAACGTCGTCTACAACGAGGAGGGTGTCCTCGACGCTGCGGCCGTCGAAGTCCTTATTCCCGAGACCCTCGCTCGTGGATTCCCTGTACCTATCGCACCCGTTGCCGATGCCCCACCGAGGTTCCTCGTCTCCGTCGAGCTCCCGGTCGCAGACGCGGGACTCTGGATACTCCAGCTTGGCGATAGCGGGTGGATGGCCTCACAGACGGCATGGGACCTGCCAGGCTGCGGCTCTCCCTTCCTTTGGCGTTATGCAGACTTCAACAACGATGGGGTTCGCGATCTCGTCGTGACCGACTCGTCGACGGGCTGCAAACCCTATCCGACAGACTACGATCCTTCATTTCACAGATTCTCTATTTTCCTCGGAAGCCCGGACCCCGCAGGACTCCAATGGGTTGGAACCGTTCCATCAGTCTCAACCGGCCTCGCGTACCTCGAGGCTCAAGACTTCGACGAAGACGGGCATGTGGACCTGCTCGGCTCCGGGACTGGAGTTGGGGCCCTGGCTGTCGTGCTTTGGCGAGGCAACGGAGACGGAACGTTCAGCCCAGCAGAGATCTTCCCAGCAGCCGAGCATTTGCCCGATCGAGAAGCTTGGGCTCGCGAGCCCTTCTACGACTTCGATGGGGACGGCGATGTAGAGCTCCTGTTTCGGGAGGACTTCACAGTGTTTGAGCATGTTCCTGACGCACCAACCGCAGTCAAGACCATGGGCCTGCCCGACTCTCCGCGCCTTGTTGCGGACCTATTTGGTGACGGCCGCCCGAGCGTTCTTGCGGGCCCTCCCGACAGCATTCAAGTGCTACGCTCCGAACGCCACTGACAATAGGCGGGAGCGACAGTACGACGTCTCCAACCAACCCGTGATCACAGGTTTCAGGTACTCAAGGGCGCTTTTCATCGCGAGTCTCTCGGCCTGTACGGCGTGCGCGGACAGAGCCGGAGAGCCATCCTCGGGGCGCGGGTACATCGAGTTTCCTTACCCGGACGAGGTCGGGCCAACCGCGCCGTTTTGCCAGTGGCGACGCGTCGAATCTGGGCTCGATGATCCCGTACCTACCGCACCGGAAGGAACACGGCACCACAAAGGCCAGGCCCGGTTCCCCGTCCCAGAGTCTGGCTCGTGCGAGGAGGTCGACCCCGGTGAGGTCGACGCAGAACTCGACGTACGACCTGCGCCCTCGACGTAGACCGCAACCTCGTGATGCACTTCGGGTGGATGCAGGCGGTGTTGCTGGCGTTGTCCTTGGCCGAGCCGACGGGGCTTGCGGTGCAGTGGGAGGCTCCGTCGGAGTGTCCTGACGTGGCCGTGGTGCGGGCAGCGGTGGAGGACAACTTGGCGCGCGAGGCGTTCGGTGAGGCGCTGGACGCCGTGCGGGTCGAAGGCACGGTGGTGCGCTCGGACGACGGCTGGTCGCTTCGAATCATCGTTGCCATGCCCCAGGGTTCGGTGGAGCGGACGCTCGAGGCGCAGACCTGTGAGGACCTGGCGTCGGCCGCTGGCCTCATCATTGCCGTTGCACTCGACCCGCTTCGCGTGCAGCAGGCCCGCGATGAGCCGGAGCCCACGCCTCCGCCCCCGATCGAGTCGTTGATGCCGGCCGCCCCCACGCGCGTGGAGACGGCCGAGGAACACCCGCTGCAGCCGGAGCCCTCGGTCGAGCCAGCGCCGACGCGGCCCCGCAGCGCGGTTGATCTGCGGGTGGGCGCCTTTGGCGAGCTGGGGACGCTGTCGGTGGCTCGCGGCGGGGTCGCAGCGATGGCCGGGTGGTCGCGCGGCTGGGTTCGCGTCGACGCGGGGGCCACGTTCGCGGCGCCGCGGCTGGTGTCGAGCGCGGAGGGCGTGGGTGTGCAGCTGCAGCAGGCGGCGCTGGAGGGTCGCGGCTGCATTCGGCCGCAGCTCGGGGCGTTCGAGCCCTCGACCTGTCTGGGCGTTGCCGGCGGCGTGGTTTGGGGTCGAGGTCGCGCGATCGAAACCCCGCAGACGACGACGCTGCCGTGGATGGCGGTCGTGGCAGGGCTCGATCTGGCCTGGGTGCCCACGGAGCGCGTCGGTGGATACGTCGGCGTGGACGGTCTGGCGCACGTGCTTCGGCCGCAGGTCCGCGTCGACGGGGCGGGCACGATCGTGCAGACGGGCGCGGTGGGCGTTCGCGCGCTGGCGGGTCTGGTGGTGCGCTGGGGCGCGGGCTGACCCTGCGGAAGAAGCGCTGTATCTTTGTGTGACGCAGGCGACCGCGGGCGGCCATGAGGGGTCGGTGCAGTCGTCCTCTCCGTGCTCCGACCGCGCGATGGTGCCCCCAGACGCGACGCCCGACGACGGGGCAGCAGGCCTTCAGAGCGCCTACGTGGCGTTTTTTCGGGCGCACTACGGTCGCGTGGTGCGGTGGATGGTCGTGCTGGGCGTGCCGAGCGCGGCGGCGGACGACGTGGCGCAGGAGGTCTTCTTGGTGGCGCATCGCAAGTTCGACCAGCTTCGGCCCGATGCGTCCGAAGCGGGCTGGCTGATGGCGATCGCGCGGAACGTGGCGTCGACCCATCGGCGCGGCGCTGCGCGGGCCCGGGCGCGAGAGCGCCACGCGAGTCCACCGGCGGCCGCGCCCGACCCCGAAGCCACGGTGATGCGGAGCGAGGCCGCGTCGCTGATCCAGTCGTTCGTGGAGACGCTGCCCGACGAGCAGCGCGTCGTGTTTGCGATGTACGAGCTCGACGGCGCGAGCGGCAGCGAAGTTGCCGAAGCCCTCGGCCTGTCGCGCCACACGGTCCACTCGCGCATCCGGTTGATTCGAGACAAGCTCGCGCGCTTCATCGCGCGACACCAAGCCAGGAGTACACATCGTGGTTGATGACGGCGAAGCGATCCCCGAGCTCGAACCCGAAGCGGCCGCGCTCGTGCAGGCCTATGCGCAGTCGATGACGCGAAGTCCCGCGCAGGTCGACGCGGCGCTGGCCGGCGTGTCGGCGCAGGTGAAGGCGTCCGCGACCACGACCGCGACGGCGTCGAGCGGAGCAGCCGCGGGCAAGGGGGTGGTGGCCGCCATCGTCGCGTCCGGCGTCCTCCTCGTGCTGGCGGTGCGCGGCTCGACCGAGAGCGTGGAGGCGCAGGCGAGGCCGGCGTTCGCGGCGTTGTCCGCCCCGCGCGCGGTGCCGGAGCCGGACCCCGAACCCGTCGAGCCGGAGCCGGCGTCGGAACCGGAGCCGGAGCCTGAACCCGTCGAGCCGGAGCCGAAGACCGCCACGCCGAAGTCGGAGCGCCAGGCTCAACCCCGTCGTGCTGCGCCGGCACCCTCCACCCTGACCGAGCAGCTTCGCGTGCTGCAGACGGCCCGTGCCGCGCTGCGCTCGGGCAAGGCGGACGAGGCTGCCCGCATCCTCGCCAAGCACCGCAAGCGATGGCCCAAGAGCGCGGTGGCGGAGGAGCGCGACGCCACCGCGGTGGCCGTGTTGTGTGCGCAAGGCCGGACCGACGAGGCCAAGGCCCAGGCAGCAGCGTTTCGTCGGCGACACCCGAACGCGTCTGGGCGTACGCTGGTGGCGTGCGAGTGAGAGCCGGCGTCTTGCTCGCGGTTCTGGCTGCGGGCTGCCAGGTCGTGGGAACGGCGGGCAGCCTGTCGACGTCGTCCAGCGGCGGCCCCAACGAGGGGGAGACCACCGCCGACGCGTCCAGCTCGGAAGGCGGCGCGCCGAAGCTCGACGTCGCGCAGGCCGACGTTGCGGCGATGGAGTGCGCGTCGATCGAGCAGTCGATCTCGATCGAGGAACGGCCCTCCGACATCGTGATTGCGGTCGACCGCGCCATGGAAGCGCAGTCGATGGACGACATGTTTCTCAACTTCTCGCAGCTGATCGCCAACGACGGCCTCGACGACGTACGCGTGCAGATGGTGGCGGGCTATCCTCCCGACGGCGTGTGCATCGACGCGCCGCCGCTGGGCATCGAGCAGTGTCCGCAGACCGATGACAATCCGCCGATGTATCGGCACTACGACGTGCCGCTCGATGGCGCCGGCCTGCTGACGCAGCTGCTCGACGCATCACCGTCCTGGGCGCCGCAGCTTCGGGCGGACGCGCGAACGCATGTGTTCGTGCTTGCGGGGCGAGACGCGACGCTTTCGATTGAGGCGTTCGACGGGGCCGTGCGGGCGCTGCTGCCCGAGCGCGGGAGCTACACGTTTCACGCGGTCGCGCCCGGAGACGCCGCGGGAGACTGCGCCACCGTGGAAGGGCCGTGGGCCGTTGCCTCGTCGTATGCAGCGCACGCGGCGGCCACAGGCGGGGTGTTCGAGAACGCCTGCGACTACTCGCTGGGCCCGTTGTTCGACGAGCTGCTCTCCACCATCGAGGCGGTCGCGCTCGACTGCGAGTACCCCATCCCGACCCCGCCCGAGGGGTTCGTGTTCGAGCCCGGATTCGTCAACGTCGACTATGACGATGGGGAGGGGCTGCAGACGGTGGGCTTCGTTGAGGACGCGGCCGACTGTGCCCTTTGGCCCGACGGCTGGTCCTACGACGACCCCGTCGATCCCAGCAGCGTAGTGATGTGCCCGCAGACCTGCGCTCGCTTCGAGCAGCTCGCGGCGACGAGCATCGAGCTCCGGTTCGGGTGCGCGACGATCCCTGCGGGATGATTCGACTGACGCACGGCCTCGTTGACGGCCATGAGGGGGTGATGACGCGCCTGCTCTGCCTTTCGTGCTGCTCGCTTCTGTTTGCCTGCGCCGACGCTGGCCCTGCAGAGGCGGAAGCTGCGTCATCGACCGGCGAGGCGATGGACGCGTCCACCGGGACGGCGTCATCGTCGGGTGAGGTGGACGAGAGCTCGAGCGAATCCGGCGATTCGTCGTCGGGAGGCACGCCCGGCGTCTGTTCGACCGTCGCCGCCGAGGTGACGCTGCGCGACGTCTCGGTGTTTCAGGTGCTCGAGACCAGGCTCTTCGAGGACGGCGCCGCCGTCTCGGTCGAGGAACGCAAGGTCCCGCTGGTGGCGGGGCGTGATGGCTTGGTCCGTGCGCGCGTGGAGCTGGCCTCTGCGCGCTCGCTCGCGCTTCAGCTCGAGGTCGAGACCGCAGGAACGACGCACACCATCATCGAGCCCGTCGAGGTCGGCGGCGACGCGATGATGCTCGCGACCATCCCCGCCAGTCTGCTCAGCGTGGATGCGAAGCTCAGCGTCTCCGTGCTGGACTGCGCCGAGGGGGCCGCAGCGGGCGGCGCGAGGTTTCCCGCGAGCGGCAGCGTCGCGCTGGACCCCGTGCAGACCGGGCCGCTCGCGATTCACTTCGTGCCCTTCGAGATCGGCGGCTTCGTGCCCGACACGTCACCGGAGGTGCTGGCCGGGTTCGAGGCCGCGATCCTCTCGCTGTATCCGGTGACCGAGGTGGTGATGACCGTGGGCGACGTCGTGCCCGACGCGTACGGTGGACAGGTCGACATGGGCGATCTGCTGGTCGACACCGGCATCGTCCAGGAGATGGACGACGCGCCCCCGCACGTCTACTACTACGGGCTCGTTACGGGTGCGGCCACGCGGGAGGAGTTCTGCAGCAGCTGCCCAACCGGGTCGTCCGAATCGGGCAATGGAAACCGCGCCGCCTTTTCCATCGGAGCCGCGTTCGCCGACGCGCGGGCTCAGAGCACGCTGACGCACGAGCTCGGCCACATGCACGGCCTGCTCCACGCGCCGTGCGGAAATCCGGACCTGCTCGACGACGCGTTCCCCCACGCGGGGGCGGAGACCACGGTGGAAGGCTACGACTGGCGAACCGGCACCTTCATCGCGCCCGATGCGAAGGACGTGATGGCGTACTGCGACCCCCGATGGGTGAGCGACTACCACTACGCCAAAATGGTGGAATGGGTGCAGCGCGCCCAGACGTGGTCGCGGAATTGACCAAACTGGGGAATTGACCAAACTGGACGTAGTGGGCTGACACGGGTGTCCGTGAAGATGGCCTCGGCCGCCCAGCGTTCAGAACAGCGTTGCGCGGCCGGCTCCATCACTCCGTGGGGGCCGAGTTCACCTGCCGTTGGGGGCCAGGGTCGTCGGGTGACCATCAACGAAGAACCAGAACGAACGGACGAGCCTCCGCTCGCCTCCCGCAACGATTCGCGTGCTGGTTCACGACCACGACCGCGAGCTATCGCGGCAAAAAAAAAGGGTGCATAACTGAGCTCGACGATGATTACATCGCGAAGATGAAAGACGTTCTGGACGTCTCCGAGCGCCCATACGACGCCAACAAGCCCGTGGTTTGCCTCGATGAACGGTCCGCACAGCGCTGCGGCGAGAAGAGGAAACCTCGTCGCACAGGTGCTGACATCCAACCGAGACGATGAAATCCTCCGCGTGCAGGGGGCCTTCCTCGGAGGAAGCTGTGTCCCTTACGACACCAACCGTAAGTTCACACGAACGAACCGTGCCGCCTCGCTCGAGGTCAAGGTGATCCCCCCTTGCAGCGGCGAACGGACAAGGCCCGACCGGGACCACGATCAATTCGTAAGGAGTACAAAGACGATGACAAAGAGAACTTCTCTTCCCGACCCGCATTGTAAACCGACTCGACTCCGTGGGTTACTCATTCATTCGACAACGGGGGAGTCCGTGGAGGGCATCGTGGTCTCGGCGACTCCTGGAGGAGGTTCTGGCCCGTGGAGCCTCTCCCAGCCCTCTCGCCGAGACGGCAGCTTCGCGCTGTGCCTGAGCGCCGATGCCGTCGACGCGCTTTCCAGCAGCGCTGCTCCGAACGAGTTCGTCGCCGAGCTACAGTTCCTACAAGGCCGCGAAATCATTCAGGAGGAGACGATCCGCTTGGTCGTTGGGGACCTCGCCAAGGGCGAGTTCCCGACTCCGTTTCGTCTCAGTCCCGCGACTCGGGACGACGCCACGTTCGTTGTTCGTGGTCGCGTCCTCGAGGGCACCGGCGAAGGCGCGGAGGGCATGGTCGTCTCGGCGCATGCGATGGACGTCTCCACCGAGCGCCCTGTGGGCAGCACCCGGTCCACGGCCGATGGCGCCTACGAGCTGAGCTACGCAGTCCGAGTCGGCTCCGATGGTGAGCGTGCGCCGCTTGATCTTCAGCTGCGTGTCACCGATCGCAGCGGCGAGCCCTTGGCCCACTCGCCTGTTCTCTTCGACGTCGATGAGCAAGCATCGGTCGACCTCGTCTTGGGGGGGCGGCTCGAGCGGATCGTCGAGCCGACCGCCTACGAACGCTTGGTCGCGGCTGTGTCGAACATCACCACACTCGATGCTCTTGCGGTCGAGCCGGCCCAGCTCGAAGTGCTCTCCAAACGAGCCAACGTATTCCCGCTAGATCTCGCTTCGCTGGTCCACGCCACGCGGATCTCGTCGCAGTGGAGCCTCCCCACCCCGGAGATGTATGCACTCGTCCGGAGTGGTCTCGGGCCAGACTTCGCGTCGATCCTGCACGCCAGCCCCGCTCGAGTGGTCGAGCTCCTCGACCGTGCCTACAACGACCAGCAGATTCCCGTCCCACCGGACGACGGTGCGACGATCGAGGCGCTGCTGGAAGCACTACAGGGCCTACGCACCGAATCCGCTCTCCTGCCCGATGGCGCAGCAGGCACATTTGCAGACGTCCTGGCGAGCACCCAGCTGAGCGAGGACACGCGACGTGTTGTTGCGGAACTGTGGGCAGCTGGAACGTCGGCGGACCTCCTCGACCAGCTCCGAGACGACGCCCGTGTCGCCCCCTCCGATCTCGAGGAGCTGGACTTCACGCTCAGCGCGACGGCCTTGACGGCCGCCTACCTTCCGGCGCTTCAAGCACTGCAACAGCGGCGCCAAAGGGGTGAACTCGGGACCTTCGACGACCTCGCCAGGTGGGACCTCCCCCAATGGAGGAGCTTTGTTCAGAGTACCGGAGCCCCCCAGGCCATCGAGGGCGACGACGATGCGCAGAGAACCGAGAACTTTGCGCACGCGCTGTCCCAGGCCTTCGAGCTCGAACGACCCCTCCAGGTCCTCACCCAGGGACTCGAACGTGATGCGCCCGATGGCACCGAAGGCGTTGCCGAGTTCCTGGCCGGCCAACCCGACTTCGACATTCGGTCGATGGTGCTGGCACGCTATCTCACAGACGCGCAGGTCGAGGTCGCTCCGGACGTCGTGGACCGTGTTCATCGCGTGCAGCGGCTGTACGCACTCGCGCCCTCATTTCGCAAGTACGACGTCACTCGAACCCTCGTCGAGGTCGGCCTGCACTCGGCAGCCGAGGTGGTGCACCTGGGGCAGACGGCGTTCCTCGATCGGGCAGCGCCACAACTGGATCGAGTCGCACCGCAGCTCTCCGGCCTGGCCCTCGCGCAACAAGTCTTCGACCGTGCGTCGCTGCGCAACGGGATCTCGGTTGCGCTGCTCACCCAATACGCACCCTCGTCGGGGGTCGCGCAAGCGCTCCCCACACAGTACACGAATCCGACAACGGGCCCTGTCGCCGCAACGCTGGAGAGCATTTTCGGCACTCAACTCCACTGCGCCTGCGAGCACTGCAAGTCGCAGTTTGGGCCGGCGGCCTATCTGGTCGATCTCCTATCTCAGCTCCACCGGGCTCCGGCTGTTGAGGACGACTCTGCGCTCGAGGCACTGCGCCGCAGACGGCCCGACCTCACGCAACTCGAGCTCACGTGCGAGAACACCAACCGGCCGCTCCCGTACATCGACGTGGTGAACGAGCTTCTCGAGCAGCGCGTCGAGGGTCTTCCCCCTCAAGCCAACCAGACCTCCTGGACCGCCGAGGAGTTGCGGGTCTACCCCGAACACGTTCGCGCCAGCGCCTATGTCGGACCCGGAAGCCCAAGCGAGGCCGTCTACCCGTGGAGCCTCCCGTTCGACCTCCCCTCCGAAGAGCTGCGCAGCTACCTGTCCGTGCTGGGCGTGCCGCGGGTCACGCTCATGCAAGGGCTCGCGCGCGAGCTCCCACCACCGGCAGACGGACTTGACCCGGTCGAGCAAGCCGACACTGTCGCGGAGTCCCTGGGCATGACGCGTCGCGAGCTTCAGCTCATCAGTGACACCACGGCTTATCAGGCCTCCCTGGTTCCCCCGACCACAGTCTCTGCCGCATGGGCGGTTGCATCCGAAGAGGCGCTCCCGACTCGGCTCTCGGATGTTCTCGAGACCACCGGCCTGAGCCTCGATACGCTCACGAGCATTTTCGGGTTCTCGTTCATCTCGGCCCCCGTTAGTCCGCTGTCAGTGCAAAGTCGCAACGGCACCCCGTCGTGCGACCCCGCAGACTTCGACGTCGTCGGCCTCACACCGGCGAGTGCGGACCGGCTGCACCGATTCGTCCGCCTGCTGCCCAAGGTCCCGCTGTCCCCGGCCGAGTGCAACTACGCCATCGCATTCCTCGGCGGCCAGGTCCTCGACTACCGCTTCCTCCGCTCCCTCGCCGCTCTCCTGCAGGTCATGGAGCACACACGCCTTCCACTCACGGAGGCGCTGGCGATGTTCCGGACACTTCCCACGGTCGGAGTCGACGACGAGCCGAGCCTCTACCACCGCCTGTTCGACGCTCGAACCGCGGATGGAGAGCCGGACCCGGCGTTCCAGCTGTCGGACGGTGCCGAAGGACCAGCCGGCGAACCCGTCGCTCACGGCGATGCGATCGAGGCTCACGGCTCTGCCATACGGGGTGCTCTCCGCATCAATGAGAACGAACTCCAGCAGCTCATTGCAGAACTCGAGCTGGAGACGTTGTCGATGGATAGTCTGTCGGCGTTGTTCCGCCACAGCCGGCTCGCACGCATCTCGGAGCTGAGCGTTGCTGACTCACTTCGCGCCTGGCGACTGCTGAGCATCGAGCCATTCGAAGGACCGGAGTCGCTCGCCGAATACCTCGATGCCCTGGAGTCGATGGATGACTTCTCGATCGCAGAGCTCGACTACGTCATTCGCCATCGTGGCGCAACCGAGTTCGACCTCTCGTCGGACGCTGTGTCCAACGTGCTCGAGTCGATCGACCGTGGTCGGCAGGAGGTCGAGGACGCGTTCCCGTCCGGAGTCGACGCTGCGGCCGACGTCGCCGCTCACCTGTCCGTACTCGCTTCGGACCCCTCGACGCCCGCCACGGTGAGCCGCCTCCTTCGGACCCCGGGCCCACTGGGCGCCATGGCACAGGATGCCCTGGCTGTCGTTCTCACAGGGCTCGTCGAAGCTCCCGACACCGTCGTGACCGCGTTGGCCGAGGTCGCCGATTCAAGTGCGGAGGAGAACCTCGTCCAGCGGGCGACCACCCTGAGCACTCATCTCGCGAGGGCTCATCGTCGCCGCGCGGAAGATGCACTTCTCGCCGAGGTCCTCACCACTGCCTTCGACGTGCCGGGGACGAGCGTCCTTCGGCTCGCTCGAGACTTCATCGTCCTCGATGACGCCTCCTCTGCGCGTGACACCCTGCTCGACGGAAGCGACCCACAGCGCGTGAGAGCGCTGATTCTGCTGCGCAAGGCAACTTTGCTCGTCGGGATGCTGAACATCGCCGACGAAGAATACACCTGGTGTTTCGGGGCTCCGGCGGCGCCGTACACGATGACGCTGAGCGACCTCCCGCTCACGATGACTCCCAACGGCGGAGAACCGTTTGCCCGATGGAAGTCCATTGTCCTCTTCCGTCATCTTTGCGACCACGTCGGGCTCACGGCCAAAGTGCTCACCAGCGCACGCGATGCCGCGAGCTTGGACGAAGCGGTGTCGATCCTCGCGGGAGCAACGGGCTGGAGCATCGAAGATCTCCAGTGGGCGGCCTCCAACGCATGGCTCGATCCGAGTGCACAGGATGACCTCGTCAATCCCAATACGTTAAGTCGAATCGCCGACGCGATGGAGTTCCGCCGTCGCTCCGGAGCACCGCTCGGGCAGTTGGCAACATGGGCCCGAGGCCTTCCGAACTCCAACGACGTTCGAGCCGTCCTGGCGGCAGCGCGTGCGCGCTACGGACAGGCCCAGTGGGCTCACGTCCTCACTCCGGTGTCGGACCGCATCCGAGAACGCAAGCGAGATGCCCTCCTCAGTCTGTTGATCGCGCGCGGGGACTATTCGGATCGAGACGCTGTATACGCCGACCTGCTCATCGATCCCCAGATGAGTGCATGCATGATGACCTCTCGCATCAAGCTCGCCATCAGTACATGCCAGCTCTTCGTGCAACGAGCCCTGTTGGGACGGGAAAGTGAGGCCGTTCAGTTTTCGAGAGAGTTCGCCCAGCAATGGTGGCGCTCCCGGAACTATCGGGTGTGGGAAGCCCTTCGGCGCATATTCTTCTACCCCGAGAACTGGGTCGAGCCCGAGCTCCGCTTGGACAAGACACCGCTCTTCGAGGCTTTCGAGGCCGACCTCGACCAGGGCGAGCTCAGCGAGGAAACGGTCGAGCGCGCGTTCAGAGGCTACCTGAGGGGGCTCAACGACGTCGCGAATCTCGAGACGATTTCGGTGTTCCAAGAGCCGGCCCCCGCCGGTCCGGAGACGACGCGGTTCGGCACCGTCCACATCGTGGGACGCACTCGAGCGGTGCCACGCAAGTACTTCTACCGCCGCCGCACGCTCGATCTGGTGTGGTCGCCGTGGGAGGCGATCGAGCAGGAAATCGAGACCGACTACGTCACGCTCGCTCACTTCGGGGACCGGACCTTCTTGTTCTGGGCCGTCCTCGAAGCGCTCCCCAACAACGACGACGACGACGGCCAGCAGGACACCCCCCGCTACTATCGATGTCGCGTGCAGTGGAGTGAGCGGCAGCCCTCCGGCTGGACCGCGAGCAAGACCGTCGAGTGCGAGAAGAAACACTGGCTGTCGAAACGCAGCGAGGCGATGCTCATGGTTCGCCTTAGCGGCCAATCCGTCATTCTCGACTTCATGCACTACCCTCCAGTGCCCGAAATCGACGAGATGGTGTCGTGCTGGAAGCTCCGATACGACTGTTGCCTTGATCAGATGGTCGAAATCGGATTTCGGAACTCGAACTTGATCAGAATGGGTCTGCCCGATTCGCGCCGAATCGAAAAACAGCGCCAGCGGAGCATCGGCATTCAGCCCCTGCACATGTCGCATAGTGCATTCGGGCACGGGGTCCTCCGCAGTATCGGGCGCCCGTTTCACGTTACGCAGACTCACCATGAAGCCGAATACAGCGGACGAACGTCGGCTGTGTACGACGACGGCGAGCGTTCGCTGTATCTCGTCCCGTTCTCAGTGAACCTCCCAATCGAGGGGCTGGTTCGCAAGCCTGGAATCGACGACGACCTGACCTCGGCGACGGAGCCCGAGGAGCCCGAAAACCCGCACGCCGCCGCGCGATTGGCGTTACCGTGGGCGGGGGAGGTCCCTGGCTTGCTCGCATCGGTTCCTGCAGTTTCCACCGAGACGGTCACAGCGGTGCTCGCAGCATCCGAACATGTGATGGCATCCGCCGCAGCCCTGCAAGGTGGACCCTCGGCAAGCGCGAGCGCCTACAAGGCGAAGTTCCGGCTCGACAACTTCAACCACCCGTATGTCTGTCTGCTTTTGCGGCGGTTGCAGCGAGACGGCATCGATGGCGTGCTTGCGGGTACGGGGAATCTCCGGCGGCAACGCAAGGTGCATCGATATCTCACGATCGACGAACCAGGTCCGGGCGAGGTGAAGGCCACGATCGACGCCCTGCTATGGACCGACCCCAAAGACGAGTTCGATTTCCGTTTTGGTAGCGCGTACGGGCAGTACAACTGGGAACTCTTCTTTCACGTACCGCTCCTCGTCGCCGAGCGGTATCGCCGTGAGCAACGCTTCGAAGAAGCGATTCGATGGTTCCACTACATCTTCGATCCTCGCGAACCCGGCGATGAGGACGAGCCCGGCCAAGCCCAGCGGTTCTGGCAGTTCCGCCCGCTCTTCCAAGAGGCCAAGAGCAACGCCAACGACGTTATCGTCGAGTTGTTCGGGGACGGTGCGCTCGATGCAAACCCTGCGGCAGTTCAGTCTTTCGTCGCCAGCATTTGGGCGTGGCTGGTCGATCCCCTCGCCCCGCACGGCATCGCCCGAGTACGGTCGGGAACCTACCGCTGGGTCGTCGTGAGGAAGTACCTCGACACGCTCATCGATTGGGGTGATGCACTCTTCCGGCGAGATACCGTCGAGTCGATCGGGGAGGCGACCCACCTCTACATCCTTGCCTCAGCCATCCTCGGACCCCGGCCGACTCGCATGGATGCCGCGCAGCCACCCGCGCGTACCTATGACGAGCTGGCAGCGCCTGGCCTCTTCGGCGGACTCGTGGACTTGGAGTCGGTCAGTATGGGCACTCCGCTTCCGCCTCAGCTCAATCCGACTCTCGTCGATCCGTCGAGCGACGACGCACTGCTTCCGCACCCTCAGCCGCCCGCGGCGCTGTGGTGGTACTTCTGCCTCCCGCCCAACGACCAGCTGTTGGCGTACTGGGACATCGTGTCCGACAGGCTGTTCAAGATCCGCAACTGCCAAAACGTCGACGGTCTGCGAAGGGATCTCAGCCTCTTCGCGCCCCCCATCGATCCGGCGCTCCTCGTACGGGCTCGGGCTTCTGGCGTCGACCTCGACCGGGTCTTGGGCGACCTCTATGGACCGCAGCCGAGGCATCGGTACCGGGTGCTCGCCGCACGTGCGCTCGACGTCTGCAACGACGTACGCTCCCTCGGGGCAGCGCTGCTCAGCGCGCTCGAGAAACGAGACGCCGAGGAACTCGCCTCCCTGAGGTCCCGCCACGAGGTCGCACTCCACGAGCGCACCCGAGACGTACGTCTCGTACAACTCGACGAAGCGAGACAACAACTCGAGGCGCTCGACGCCCAAGTCAAAGTCGTCGAAGCCCGCCGGGACTACTACAAGGGCCGAAAAAAGGTCAGCCGGCGAGAGAAGCGACATCGCAGGGCCATGTGGACCGCAATGGGGCTAGAGATCGGAGCCGCCGCGTCCAAGTCTACGGCCGCGCTCATCAAGATCATCTCGGCGAAGAAAGAGTACATCTCCGAGGGCCTGATCGCGCTTGCGGAGACGCTCTCGAATGGAGCGAACATCGCGCAGATCGCAGGTGGCCAGGCCCTTTCGCAGGCCGGCTACGAACGTCGCAAGGACGACTGGCAGTTCCAAGCCGGTCAGGCTGAGCAGGAGCTGCTCCAGCTGGAGAAGCAGAGGATCGCCACCGAACTGCGCATCGCGCTCGCAGAGACAGAGCGCAACAACATCGAATCTCAGATTGAGGACTCGAAGGCCGTGAGCGAGTTCTTACGGTCGAAGTACACCAACGCGCAGCTGTACGGGTGGATGCTCGGCCAGCTCTCCAATCTCTACTTTCAGAGCTACAAGCTCGCCTTCGATATCGCGCGAAAGGCCGAGCGGGCACTCCAACGAGAACTCCGCATTGACGAATCGTTCGTATCCTTCGACGCGTGGGATGACCTCAAGCGGGGTCTATTGGCCGGCGAGCGCTTGACGCTCGACCTGCGGCGTATGGACGCCGCCTATCGAGCTCGAGACCAGCGCGAGTACGAGTTGACGAAACGCGTGTCGCTTCGACAAGTCGACCCAGGGGCGCTCGTGGACCTTCGAAGCGGTGGCAGCTGCGTGTTCGAACTTCCCGAGGTTCTCTTCGACCTCGATCATCCCGGCCACTACTTGCGCCGAATCAAGTCGGTCAGCATCACGATCCCGGCCGTCGCAGGACCGCACACCTCCGTCGGCGCACGGGTCGTGCTCGAACGGCATCGCACACGCGTCGATCCAACGGTGGGCGCCGGCTATGCAGAAGCCGAAGACGACGCGCGCTTCGAAACCGGGGTGGGCGCGGCTGAAGCAATCGCGACGAGTACAGGACGGGACGACAGCGGGCTGTTTCGGCTCAACTACGATGACGAGCGCTATCTTCCGTTCGAGGGGGCGGGTGTCATCAGCCGCTGGCGTATCGAGCTTCCCCGCAGAGTTCGGCAGTTCGACTACAACACGATCTCCGACGTGGAGCTGAATATCTCGTACACCGCTAGAGAGGGAGGGGACACTCTACGCATCCCTGTGGATGATGCGATCGTCGGCGCGCTCGATGCCGCCGCGGCGCAGCTCGCGTCGGAAGCCCAACAACCGGAGGGACTGAGTCTGATGCTGCAGGCGAGCAAGGACTTCGCAGTCGATTGGGAGCGCTTCCTGTTCCCCGGCGACACTCCAACCGGCGACCTTTCGCTCCCGTTGTCCATGGACCGATTCCCAGCAGCGCTGCGGCAGGACTCCCTCACGGTCCGTGGTGTCGAGGTCATTGCGGTGCCCGCGCGCGGAACGACTCCCTTCGGGAGCGCACGGACGATTCGTGTGGGGCCGATCGCCGACGCGATGCAGTCCTTCGAGCTCAGTGAGCTCGCTGACGACACGGATACTCTCCACGGCGCTGTGGCGCTCGAGCACCCCGTCACAGATCAAGCCTGGCTGCTCGACCTGTCGAGCTTCGACGTCAACACCCCAGAAGACGTCGCGGACCTCGTCGTCCTCGTTCGTTTTGGATTGGTGTAGTGAGGGTCCTGGAGTCTCGAGACGGTAGGGCGGCGCGAGCCCCAACACTGTGATGCTCGCGGCACATGCCGTGCCTCCTGACGTGATGCCGGAGTCTGTCTGGGCTCCACCACGCCAACACAAGCGGCGGTCGGGGTCATTCCCGGCCTCGCCCGCCGCGTTTCTCGGGTCGGGTTCGGCCACGACGATTTCCTCCTTCCAGTTCAAGCGAGTTCATTCATGCAACGCAACGATGATGAGAAGCCCACGCTCGGAGCAACGGTGGGCGCCGCTCCCCAGCCGGAGCAAGCCGCGCGCGAGTCGGGTCCGCAAGCCTCTCGAGGTTCCTCCGAAGGGCAGCAAGCCACGCCCACGCAGGAGCAGCCGTGGGTGCCGAAGGTGCAGCTGCCCCAGGGGGGCGGCGCGATTCAAGGCATCGGGGAGACGTTCGAGGCCAACGCGTTCACGGGGTCGGGGTCGATGTCGATTCCGATTGCGACGTCGCCGGGGCGCGGTGCGGTGGCGCCGTCTTTGGGCATCTCCTACGCGTCGGGGTCGGGCAATGGTCCGTTTGGCCTCGGATGGTCGATGAGCGTGCCGGGCATCACGCGCAAGACGGAGCAGGAGCTCCCGCAGTATCGCGACGCGGTGGAGAGCGACACGTTCGTGCTCGCCGGTTCGGAAGACTTGGTGCCGGTGCGCGATGCAGCGGGCAATCGGGTTCGTGCGGAGCGTGATGGGTACGGGATCTTCCCGTATCGGCCGCGGGTCGAAGGTGGCTTCGCGCGAATCGAGCGGTGGGTGTCGCTGAGCGATGGGGCGACGCACTGGGAGGTGCGGACGCCAGACAACACGATCGCGCGCTACGGCAGCACGGCGCAGGCTCGACTGGCTGACCCCGAAGACCCGAGTCGGGTCTACGCGTGGAAGCTGGAGGAGGCCCGTGACGACCGAGGCAACATCGCTCGCTACACGTACAAGGCCGAAGACGAGGCGGGGCCGCTGGGCGACTTCGTGGCGGAGAACAATCGGGGGCCGGTGGGCAACCTGTATCTGTCGCGGATCGAGTACGGCAACGCGGTGCCCGACGTGGCGGAGGGCTTCTTGTTCGAGGTGGTCTTCGACTATGGTGAGTTTGGGAGCGAGTTTGGGGGTGAGTTTGGGGGCGAAGTGAACGGGCAGGTGTTCGTGACGCCGACCGAGGCGCGGCCATGGGCCCTGCGCTCAGACCCGTTCTCGAGTTTCCGGGCGGGCTTCGACATGCGCACCCGAAGGCGGTGTCAGCGGGTGCTGATGTTCCACCACATCGAGGCGCTCTCGAGCGATCCGCGGCTGGTGGCGTCGACCGACTTCGTCTACGACGAGGACCCGCACCTGGCCAAGCTGAGCGCAGCGGTGCAGCGGGCGTATGCGTACGACGAGGCGACGGGCGGCTACGACGTGGAGGAACTTCCGGCGCTGGAGCTGACGTACAGCGCGGTGGAGTTCTCGCCCCGGCTGCAGGCGATCGACGCGAAGAGCCTGGAGAACGTGGGCCCGGGCGTAGACGGCAGCGAGTTTCGCTTCGTCGACCTCGACGGTGAGGGCCTGCCGGGCATCCTCAGTCAGCAGGGCGATGCGCTCTACTACAAGCGACCGCTGGGCGAGGGGCGCTTCGGCCCGCTGACGTTGGTGGGCGAGCAGCCGACCAGCGCGAAGCTCGGGCAGGGCGCTCAGCTGGCGGATCTCGACGGCGATGGTCGGCTGGAGCTGGCCGTGCGCACGCTCGGCCACGCGGGGTCGTACGCCCGCAAGGCGAGCGGAGGCTGGGAGAGCTTCGAGGCGTTCGAGTCGGTGCCGAACATCGACTGGGGCGACCCGAACCTGCAGCAGCTCGACCTCGACGGGGACGGCCGAGCGGACGTGCTGGTGGACAAGGGGGAGTACTTCATCTGGTATCCCTCGCAGGGCAAGGGCGGGCACGGCCGCATGCTGCACAAGCCGACGCGTGAGCGTGAGGGTCCGGCGGTGCTGTTTGCCGACGGCACGGGCACGGTGCAGCTGGCGGACATGACGGGCGATGGCCTGCAGGACATCGTGCGGGTGGAGAACGGGGCGGTGCACTACTGGCCGAACCTGGGCTACGGCCGCTTTGGTCGGCGGGTGACGATGGACGGCAGCCCGTTCTTCTGCGCCCGAGCGGACTTTCAGCCCGCGTACGTGCGGATGGGCGACCTCGACGGGAGCGGGACGGCCGACATCATCTACCTCGATGGCGACGGGGCACGGGCGTGGCTCAACCGCTGCGGCAATGCATTCTCCTCTCCGCAGCCGCTGCGCCCGTTCCCGGGTGTGGACTCGGCGAGCGCAGTGGAGGTGCGCGACCTGTTCGGCAAGGGCACCGCGAGCCTGGTGTGGTCGAGCGCGGCCGACTGGGCGAAGCCGCATTCGGTGATTGCGCTGGACCTGCTGCCGCAGAAGCCTCACCTGCTGCTGGAGACCAACAACAACATGGGGCTGCAGACGCGGCTGAGCTACGAGCCGGCCACGATGCAGTACCTGCGCGACCGAGCGGCGGGGCGACCGTGGGCGACCACGCTGCCGTTTCCGACCTACGTGGTGACGCGGGTGGAGGCCTACGATGCGATTGCGCGGCGACGGTTCGTTCAGACCTACGCGTACCATCACGGGCACTACGACGGGGTGGAGCGCGAGTTCCGGGGCTTTGCGATGGTGGAGCGCTGGGACACGGAGTCGTACGAGGACTTTGTCGACCCAGGTTCAGGTGGCGGGTTGTTCGAGCTCGAGCTGTTCGACAACGTAGAAGCGCAGCTACACCAGCCGCCGGTGTACACGAAGACATGGTTTCACACCGGGGCCTATCTCGGGCATGGCGACATCGCGGAGGCCATGGCCCAGGAGTACTGGGACGGCGACCCGCAGGGCGCGACGTGGCGACTTGCGGACACGGTGCTGCCCGAGGGGCTGAGCGCACGGGAGTGCCTGGAGGCGACCCGGGCTCTGCGCGGCCGGGCGCTGCGCTCGGAGGTGTATGCGCTCGACGGTACGCCTGAAGAAGAGCTGCCGTACTCGGTGAGCGAGACGAACTATACGGTGCGGCTGGAGCAGGCGGCTCCGCCTCAGCATCGGTTCGGTCGGCTGCAGCACGCGGTGGTGTTTGCCCACGCGCGGGAGAGCGTGTCGCTGCACTACGAGCGCGACCCGGCCAATCCTCGGGTGGGGCACGCGATGGTGCTCGAGGTGGATGCGTACGGCAACGTGACTCGGTCGGCGCAGATCGGGTACCCGGCGCGGAACCCCGAGATCCCCGAGCAAGACGAGAGCGCGGTGGTGGTCAGCGAGAGCGACTTCATCGTGCTCGACGAGCCGGACGCGTATCGCACAGGGGTGCCGCAGGGCGCGAGCAGCTACGAACTGCATGGGTTCGCGGTGGCTTCGAATACGCGAGTGCAGATCGAAGAGTTGGTGGCCGACCTCGAGGCGGCGCCCGAAGCGCCGAACGAGGCACAGCCCACGCTGCTGTCGCGGCGGATGCTGTCACGGAGCGAGGCGACGTACTACGCGGATGACCTGAGCGGTCCGCTGCCGCTGGGGCAGTGCGGCGTTCGAGCGCTGCCCTACGAGTCGCGGGCGGCGGTGCTCACGGAAGGTCAGCGCGCGAGCGTGTTCGGGACCGATGTGGATGCGGCGCTGCTGGAGACCGAGGGTGGCTACGTGCAGGCGGACGGCCTGTGGTGGACGCGGTCGGGGCGGCAGGTGCTCGACCCGGCGCAGTTCTACGCGCCGGTGGCCGGGCGCGATCCGTTCGGCAACGAGGCGAGCGTGGTCTACGACGTGCATCGCCTCTTCGTGACCGAGGTGACGGACGCGCTGGGGAACACGGCCAGCTTCGAGCACGACTACCGGGTGCTGGCGCCGTATCGGACCACGGACCCGAACGGGAACCGGACGCAAGTCGGGTTCGACACGTTCGGGCGCGTGGTGTGGATGGCGTTGCTGGGGACGGAGGGTGCTGGCGAAGGCGATACACCCGAAGACCCGACGGCGACGTTCAGCTACGACGTGTTTGCGTGGCGCGACCGCGGAGAGCCGCTGTCGGCGTATGGCCGGGCGCGGGAGGAGCATGCCAACTCTCCTGGCGGGGCGAGCACGCGGTGGCAGGAGAGCTGGACGTACTTCGATGGGTCCGGGGCGACGCTGCTGGCGAAGGCGAATGCAGAGCCCGGTGATGCGCCGACGCGGGACGAGGACGGAGCGCTCATCCTCGATGGCGAGGGCAACCCGGTGCTGGGCCATACGGACACGCGGTTCGTGGGGAGCGGTCGGACGGTGTTCGACAACAAGGGCAACCCGGTCAAGCAGTACGAGCCGTACTTCTCGAGCACGTCTGGGTATGAGGACGAGGCGGAGCTTCGCGAGCAAGGCGTGAGTCCGCTGGTTCACTACGACCCGCTGGGTAGAGTGGTGCGCACGGACTTTCCGGATGGGACGCATGCGCGGGTCGAGTTTGGGCCGTGGACGCAGCGGAGCTACGACCAGGGGGATACGGTGGTGGGAACGCCGTGGGAGGCCGAGCGGCTGGCGCTGCCGGGCTCGGACCCGGACCGACGGGCGGCGACTCTGAGCGCGAGCTTCGACGGCACGCCGACCGTGACGCGGATGGATGCGTTGGGCAGACCGGTTCGGGTCACCACCGAGAACGTCGGAGGCGAGTTGGCCGAGACGCGGACGGTGCTGGACATCGTTGGGAACACGCTCGAAGTCATCGACGCGCGCGGCAACGTGGCGCAGGAGAACGTGTTCGGCATGGCTGGACAGGCGCTGCAGGAGAGCTCGGTCGACGCGGGCTGGCGGCGTGCTGTCACGGACGTGGTGGGGAATCCGCTGCGTGGGTTCTCCGAGCGCGGGTTCACGGCGCGGTGGCGGTATGACGCGGGACTGCGGCCGACGCACCAATACGTGGAAGCGTCGGGAGCCGAAGTGCTGACGATGCGAACGGTGTACGGAGAGTCGTTGGCGAACCCGGAAGTGTTGAACCTTCGCGGGCAGGCATACCGGGTCTATGATGGCGCGGGCGTGCACACGGCGGTTGCGTACGACTTCAAGGGCGGGCTGCTGGCGGCAGAGCGCCAGCTTGCGGTCGACTATACGCAGACGGTGGACTGGTCGGCGCTGGCGGAGCTGGAGGACGTGACGGACCTCGAGGCTGCGGCGGTCGGGATGCTGGAGAGCCAGGTGTTTCGAACGGATTCGACGTTCGATGCGCTGGGGCGGCCTACCACCCAGACGACTCCGGACGGGTCTGTCGTGCGGCTGGCGTACAACGAGGCGGCACTGCTCGACGGCGTCAGTGCCAACGTCCGTGGGGCGGCAAGCCCGACGGACTTCGTGTCGAACATCGACTACGACGCGAAGGGTCGCCGGACGCTCATCGCGTACGGCAACGGGACGGAGACGAGCTACACGTACGACGCCATCAACCAGCGGCTCACCCGACTGCAAACGACGGACGCCACGCGCACGTTCCAAGACCTGGCGTATACGTACGACGCGGTCGGAAACATCGTGGAGATCGCTGATGCGGCGCAGGACGACGTGTACTTCAACGGGGCCGTCGTCACGGCGACGCAGCGGTACGAGTACGACGCGCTGTACCGCCTGACGCACGCCGAGGGCCGAGAGCACGCGGGCCAAAACGCAGCGCAGCCGACGGAGTTCGGGGCCTCACCCAGCCTGCACCCGCAGGACGGGACGGCGATGCGGACGTACGCGGAGCAGTACGTGTACGACGTGGTCGGGAACATCCTGCAGATGCAGCACAGCGCGGCGTCGGGGAACTGGACGCGGCGGTATCAGTACGCGGCGAGTGGGAACCGGCTGGAGGCGAACTCGGCTCCGGGCGACGCGGCGGGGGTGTACAGCCACGGGTACACGTACGACGCGCATGGGAACATGACGTCGATGCCGCACCTGAGTGCGGTGGTTTGGAACTACGCGGACCAGATGCGGAGTGCGGACCTGGGCGGAGGCGGGACGGCGTACTTCGTGTACGACGGCGCGGGTCAGCGGGTCCGCAAGGTTCGAGAGAACCTCAGCGGGACGCAGACGTACGAGCGCATCTACCTGGGGGCGTACGAGCTGTACCGGGAGCGCACGAGCGGCAGTCTTCAGCTAGAGCGGGAGACGCTGCACATCCGGACGACGGCGGTCGGATGTGCGACGTGGAGACGCGGACGGTGGAGAGCGGGTCTCCCGTCGCGAGTCCGACGACGCATCATCGGTACCAGTACAGCAACCACCTGGGGGCGGCGAGCTTTGAGCTGACGCAGACGGCCGAGGTAATTTCATACGAGGAGTACCACCCGTACGGGACGTCGGCGTATCGGGCGGTGAACTCGAGCGTTGATGTCTCGGAACGGACGTACCGGTATACGGGGAAGGAGCGGGACGAGGAGACGGGGCTTGGGTACCACGGGGCTCGGTACTACGCGTGCTGGCTTGGGCGGTGGACGGCGAGTGACCCGATTGGGCTTGGGGATGGGGCGAACCGGTATGCGTATGTGTCGGGGAATCCGATCTCGCTTCTTGATTCAACTGGAACGCGCGCTGAGCCTGGGGATGAACTCTTGGAGCACTTGCGTGCTGAACCCGTGACCAAGGAGAGCTTCGGTATATCGGAGGACGACGAGCCCGCGCCAAAACAGAGGAAACGCGCGGAGCGTAAGTATACCGTCGACGGTCACGACACGACCGGAGAAGAAGCGTTGGCTTCTTTGCGAGAGAAAGACGCGGCGCTTGACGCGTCGCATGATAAGGCACTGCAGTACGCTTCCAACCTCGTTCGCGAAGGAATGAACAATGGAGCGCAGGGCGTGGGCGTCGGGTTCGCCCTCGTTGGCTTCGTTTTCGCTTTGCCTGTTCTTGCGAGCCTGTATGGAACTGCCCAGGTCGCTGCTGGTACAGCAATTACCACGTCGTTCGAGGTCGACGCTGCGGTTACGGCATTCGCATCCCGAGGGCTTGCCAGAGCTGCTTTCGTGACCGTACTCGAGGTCGGTTTTGGCGTGAGCTTTCGTTCGACCGGAGGGGTCGGGAGTGGGGCGGGTTCGCCGCCACCCTCGAAGAAAACTGCACCAACAACTCCAACTCCAACTCCAACTCCTGCTCCGCCGACAAAGGGAAGTCCGCTGGCGCCTGCCGCGGCGGCGCCTCCTGCGCCTGGGGCGGCCAAGGCCAGACCCAAGCCCCGGAGTGTTCTCGACAACAACACACTATCCTCGATCGGCGACGGTGACGGCGCCGCGGTAACGTTTGCGGAGCGGAATCGCGGGCGGATGGTGATCAACGACGAGATCGCTTCTGAGTTCGAAGCGAAACACGGCGCAGACGCACTCAAGCGCGTTATGGAACAGTACGGCATCACGAAAGTGACGGTCGACCCGGCGCGGACAACTCAGCTCATGGCAGACCTGGGAATAACGTCACCCAAGCGAAGAAACGACATGTCGGTAATTGCAACAGCGGAGCAGTACGGTTTGCGTGTTGTTTCAGGTGACACCAAAGTCATATCAAGGGCAGTGGCGCGTGGGCTGGTCGCGCCAGCACAAATCGCCGCACGAACATTCGACAATGCAGAGTCCCTTAGACTGGGTTGGTATGAGAAGGTTCGAGGGTTATTCGCAATGTGGACGAGTACTACCGCGAACCCCTCTCAGTATACAGGATCTCCGGTGCGCTGATGCGAGACGATAGAATACGTGAGGAATTCGACTCTGATGGGCCCGAGCTTGTGTACTTGCTTGAGTGTGCACGCCGGCTGGAGGCTGTTTTTGCGCCGTCTGAGTGGACGCTAGAGCGAGGTATTACTCTAATTTCGATTCTCAACGCCTTTAGCATACGCTTTTGCGATGGGTTCGTCATCGGCGATACCTCGGAAGACTGGAAGCTTCTTGGGTTCGCTGAGGCTGAGGCTGTAGTGGCGGCGATATCGAGCGAGCCGAACCAGTCCGCGGAATGGTGGCGAGATGTTCGGCTGGGGCCGCGAAGGCCGAAAACTACCGACGAACTCTTCTTTGAGATGAAAGCAGAAATTGTCTCCGCCCCGGGGGTGGAGGGGTTTGTGTGAAACTGGAATTGACCAAACTGGAAGTAATGCGCTGACACGGGTGTCAGCGAAGATGACCTCGGCCGCCCAACGTTCAGAAGAGCGTCGCGCGGCCGGCTCCATCTGTCCGTGAGGTCCGGGCTCACCTGTCCTTCATCGCCAGGGTGACGCGCCTGCCACCGAGTATGAACCAGCACGAGCGGACGAGCCTCCACTCGCCTCCCGCAATCCCCCACTTTTGACCCCGGACCTACGCGGCCCGGAGCAGGGCCGGAATCGGCTCGGTCTTCGCCTTGTGCCGAAGTCGCATGCGCACGGTACCAGCGGGGAACACGACATCGCGCTCGCCGGCATTCCAGCGCTGGAGCGCGGCTTCATGTGCGTGAAGAAACTCCACCCGCAGGATCTTCAGGGCGACGCGCTGGTCGTCGGTCTCGGTGGACAGGGTCGGGTTGAGGCCGAAGAGCTCCTCGCCGCGCCTGGGTACGGTGGACCAGTGAATCTTCCGGACGGCGTTCATCGCGAGCACAGGCTTGCCCGCTCTCTTTTTGGCCACGAGCGCCTCTTCAAGCTCGAGTGCGCCGCAAATCCGAGACCGCAGCTCGGTATCGGAGAGCTCGGGCGTGATGGGCGGTCGGTCGAGCTTGAGCACCGCAGTCTGGGGAAGCTTCGAACGCCCAGCGAACGCGGCTCGCCCCGACCGTTTCGAGGCGGGCCGGTCCTTGTGCTGAAGCTTCTTGGACCACAACCCCACGGGAGGCTTGGAGACGAGGTACTCCTTGCCGTACTCGAAGCGCAGGGAGTTAGAGCCCTTCCAGTGGGCGGTCTTGTGCACGAGGCCCGCGGCGACGGCGTTGGCGAGGGTATAGACGCAGTGCTTGAAGACCTTCTCATCTCCGAGGACAGTCTGAATCCCGGGCTGTCGGTCGAAGAGGGCCCCACTCGTGCCGCGGACTGCGTTGAGCTCGCGGGCAATCAAGGAGTTGAGGTCTTGCAGGAAATCGGTGATGCGGCCAGAGGCGTTGTTGGCGAGCAGGTGGTAGTGCGTGGAGAGAAACTCGTACTCATAGAACTGCATCCCGTACGCGTTGCGGTAGCGCGAGGAGACGACAGCGAAGCAGAAGTCGGCGACTTGCCGGACCACCTTCGTCGGAACGAGCCGGTAGCTGCGATACACGCAGCGGACCGTGGCGAAGACGGTGGTGGAAGGGTAGAGGTTCCGCGGACTCGACATCGACCGAGAAGGTCGGCCACGGGCCGTCCTCGTTGCACAAGAGTTCCGACTTCGGGAAACCCGCCCTCGAGGGACACGTCGTCGACGGACGCACCAGTACGTGGAGGCGTCGGGAGCCGAAGTGCTGACGATGCGAACGGTGTACGGGGAGTCGCTCGCGAACCCGGAGGTGCCCAACCTGCGCGGGCAGGCATCCCGGGTCTATGATGGCGCCGGCGTGCAGACGGCGGTTGCGTACGACTTCAAGGGCGGGCTGCTTGCGGCGGAGCGTCAGCTTGCGGTCGACTATACGCAGACGCTGGACTGGTCGGCGCTGGCGGAGCTGGAGGACGTGACGGACCTCGAGGCGGCGGCGGCGGGGATGCTGGAGAGCCAGGTGTTTCGAACGGATTCGACGTTCGATGCGCTGGGGCGGCCTACCACCCAGACGACGCCCGACGGTTCTGTCGTACGGCTGGCGTACAACGAGGCGGCGCTGCTCGACGGCGTCAGTGCCAACGTCCGCGGCGACGCGACCCAGACGGACTTCGTGTCGAACATCGACTACGACGCGAAGGGGCGGCGGACGCTCATCGCGTATGGGAACGGTACGGAGACGAGGTACAGCTACGACGACGTCACGCAGCGGTTGACGCGGCTGTGGACGACGGATGCGACGCGGACGTTTCAGGACCTGGCGTACACGTATGACGCGGTCGGGAACATCGTCGAAATCGCCGACGCGGCGCAGGACGACGTGTACTTTGGCGGCGCCGTCGTCTCGGCCACGCAGCGGTATGAGTACGATGCGCTGTATCGGCTGACGCAGGCGGAGGGCCGGGAGCACGCGGGGCAGAACGCCGCGCAGCCGACGGAGTTTGGTGCGGCGCCAAGCCTGCATCCACAGGATGGGACGGCGATGCGGACGTACGCGGAGCAGTACGTGTACGACATAGTGGGGAACATTCTGTCGATGCAGCACAGCGCGGCGTCGGGGAACTGGACGCGGCGGTATCAGTACGCAGCGAG
>JBCCQM010000107.1:0-26680 GCA_039024335.1 Myxococcota bacterium | reverse complement strand
CGGGCCCGCGAAAGTACGCCACGAATGGTCCCCGGCTGAGTCCTTCGGGCTTGGACATTCGCAGCTTGCAGCAGCCGTCTCTGAGGACCTCGGGAGGCTCTTCGGTCGGGAACAGATTCCAAATGAACGCCGGCATGGCCAAGCCCGCTCGAGGTCGGGCCGCTTTCATCGAATCGACCTGTGTTTGACCAGGCGAGTACAAGATGAACAGATTCCGGCCTCGGATTTCTTCGCTGGATATGCCGGACATCGTCGGTTGCTTCGCCGTCGGCTTGAAATCGTAGGCCTGGTTGTACGAACCGAGAAGCAAGACCGCCGGCGAAACAATGAGGAACGTCGCGGTCAACGCGACAGTCGCAGCCCCTCGGACGCTGCGGTTTCGAGGACGGTCGAGAATCGCCGTCGCCACGATGGGGCTGAACGCTGCATAGGCGAAGGTCAGGAGCCGTTCTCCTGGCAAAGAGGCGACCAGGGGCAGGAGACAGAGCAGCGTTGACAGGGCCCACACGCGATTTTCAGACCGGGCTGCTGCTCTCAGCGCAAGCATCGCGGACGCGAGAAAGAGCGCGGAGGCGAGTACCGTTGCCCAGCGTGGAGCCCACTCCGCAAGAAGGATGCGTAGGGGCGTGAGCAAAAACGCCCCGAGCCATAGCAACCGAGTCGGTGCCTCCTGCAGAAAAACGACAGGAGAACGAATCGGGTCGATGTAGCCCCCGGATCCGAACGCGCCGAAGCCAGCAGCACTGTATGCCCCCCTCCAAACGACCACGATGCCGACCAAAAGAAGGACTTTCCGGCCTCGCCCCGCGGGGTTGGAACGCCCCGCCGTAGCCTCGAATGCGACGACGAATCCAAGAACCGAGATGCCCAACTCTGCGGAGAGCAGACTCAAGACGAGAAAAACCGGCGCCCAAGAGAAGCTCCGGCTGTCAGGCTGTCGCCAAGATACGTACGACGCTATCGCCAAGAAGCCGAAGAGCCCTGCCAACACCGCGTTCCGATTGGAGATCCACCCGACTGGGGTCGCGTGAACATAAGAGGCTGTGTAGATGAGCGCAGCGAGAAGGCCGGTCCGCGACGAGAGAAGGCGGCGGTACATCCGCGATGCCGCCGCGACCATCGCCGCAAACCAGGCGATGCTGTGGGCGTGCATCAACCCTGGAGAGCCAGGCCAAAGGGCGTTATCGACCAGGTGGGTCGCGGCGGCCAGGGGACGAAAAAACCGAGCAAGTAGGTCGTCGACGGCCACCACGGCACCGCTCCCGCGAAGCGGCGGCGGGGGTCTGGGCCGTCGAGGTTGAACGTGTCCCACCATGGGCCATCAACCGCACCGTTCAGCCAGCCCTGGAGGTGGCGCGCCATGGGGTAGTCGTCCCAGTGAAAACCCGCCCAGACGCTAGGAAGTACCAACACGACCGCGAGTAGCGGTACTGCGGCTGCCAAACGCTCCGGCTGGCGCAGGAGTCGTTGATGCGCAGGCGTCACGAGCACCGGACTCTACCGCGGCGTTATGCTGCGCCCCTTGCGCAGCCGGAAAAAAGCATGCAACGCTCGGCTGGGACCGGTCGAGATACAAACAGATGACGCGACGGCTACCAGCACTCATTACGGCCCTTGCCCTCCCGGCTTGCTTCTCCCCGACGGCCAGCACTGAAAGCTCGGGAACGGACGGAGAAGGCCCGAGCACAGGCATCGCGTCCGAACTGGGCTCATAACCTCGACCGGGCAAGGTACGGACGACGGTGCGGACCCAACTCCAGGGGACACCACAGCCGTCGCAACGACGACCCAAGACGACACGGGAGACAGTACGGGCCTGCCGGACAGTTCTGGCAGCACAGATGCAGCTTCAGCCCCGACAATCAAGCTGTTCACGGCAAACGGTGAGAATAACGCGCTCTCCGTGACCGCCGCCGGGCCAATCCTCCTGGCGGTCGAAGCGGAAGATACGGATGGGACCGTAGAGTCCGCGGAGTTTTACCGAGACGGGGACCTCATCGGCATGGGGACCTCCGCGGGCGCGGGAGACTTCGAACTCGAGTTCGTAGCCTCTGGCGAAGAAGAGAACGGCTCCGACGTGCTCGAGGTCATCGTGACCGACAACGACGGAAACACAGCCTCCGCCGAGCTGATGGCTGACTTCCAGCTTCCGAATGGAGGCTTGATCGAAGGCTGGAACTTCGACAACGGTTTGGGAGCGTCCGCCTATGCAATTCGACCGTCTCGAGACGGTGACGAATTCGTTTGGACGGGAACCGCTGAAATCGACGGAACCGGGACGCTTCGGGTGGACCGCCCCGACGGCGACGACTGGCAGTCGACCCAAAATGCGGACAGCAGCTTCGGCGCAGATATCCTCCAGCGCGAGGACGGTACGTACCTCGTCGCGGGCTCGTTGGTCGACGGCGGCGACACCGACACGGGTCTGTTCCGTTTCTCAGCGTCGGGCGCCGCGTTGGGAGATTCGTCCATCAACGGTGCGCCGACCAACGGCCCCTCAAACTGGGCTCTCGCGCTCGAAGAGGACGACAGCGGTCGCGCCTACGTGCTGGGGACCTACGCAGGGATGGGCTCCGCCTCCTACCTCCTGCGCCTGTCAGATGACTTGCAGGTTGACTGGAAGCGCGACATCACGGGCTCAAACACAACCGACGGAACTCCGTTCGCGTACGATTTCGACGTTCGGGGCGATGGACAAATCGCTGTGGTGGGCGCGCGCCCAGTCGGGAGCGACAAGCTCTGGGTTGCGATCTATGACGCCGATGGTGAGCTGCTTGACCAGCTGACCCTCAACTCCGAGTTCGATACGTCCATCGGTTACGACGTCGCCTGGTTTGCGGACAGCGGCCTCGTTGTGTCCGGAACCTACAACGAGGGTGCTGGCTGGTCGCGCTTCGTTCGCGCATACACCGATGACCTGCTCGAGGACTGGACGCAGACAGGACCCGCGAACGACGATTTCGCCCAGGCGGTGGAAACCGACGCCTTCGGTCGAGTCGTGGCGGGTTCAACCGAGACTTGCTCACTCAACGTGGGCGCGGGCCTCTTCGACTCCTGTCGCCTCGTTCTAAGAAGCTACACCCGCGATGGGCAGCTTCGCTGGCAACACCAAGCGGAAGGCGGCGACCCGGAGTTCAACGGCCCGGTCATCTTCCTCCCGGGGTTCAAAGCCGACGTCGAGACTGACCGCTTCGGCTACGTCTACCTCTCCGCACAGCATCGGCTTCCAACCAATCCAGACGACCAGCGGAGCGAGTGGTGGGCTGAGAAGCACCACCCCTAGACAACCAAGACGCGCGCGCTGTCATGAACTCCCGTCTCCATCAGGCGGGAGTTCCTTGCCGTTAGGGGACTCACCCCCACAACTACGGCAAGATTTCGCCGCTCAGTCGATCCCCGCCCAGCGCGTACCGAAACCGCGGCCACTCCGAGGACAGCGGGACCAACGGATTATAGCGGGCGGGCTTCGGCGACGGTTCCGAGCAGCCCTTCGCCGTACTTTTCCAGCTTGGCGGGTCCGATGCCGTGGGCCATGGCGAGTTCGTCGAGGCTGCGTGGGCGCAGCAGCGCGACGTCTCGAAGGGTACGATCGCTTGCGACGACGTACGGGGGAACGCCGTCGTCTTTGGCCCGCTCGCGGCGGTACTGGCGGAGCGCTTCGAACACGATCAGCGCGTCTGGGTCGAGCTCGGGGGCGTCCGACTCCGCGCGAGGGCCACGCGAACGACTCGGACGCTTGGACTCGACCGCACGCGGCAGCACGAGCCGCGCAGGACGTCGCCCCGCCATGACTTCCTTGCCATCGTCGGTGAGATGCACGACCGGGTGCGGCTCACCATGAAAGTCGGCCCAGCCAGCGGTGACGCAGCGACGAAGGAGCTTGGTGATCCAAGCCTCGGCGTGCTCGGAGAGGATGCCGTAGGTCCGCGTGCCTTCGAGCCCCGCGCGCTCGATGCGAGGGTCCTTCGCGCCCTTGAGCAGCTTGGCCGCGGCGGTGAGCCCGTAGCGGCCGTGAATGCGCGCAATGCCGGAGAGCGCCTTGCGGACCAGCAGCGTGACCTCTTCAGGGTCATGGGCTTCGTCATCGTAGGTGAGACACGCGTCGCAGCGTCCGCAGCCCTGCAGCGCCTCTGCCTCGTCGCCAAAGTAGCGAAGGATCGCGTCGTGGCGGCAGCTACCTCCCTCGGCCCAGCGCATCAACTCGAGGAACAGGTTCCACTTGTGCTCGAAGACCGCCCGTGGCGCAGGCTCACCGTCGGGTCCGCGCTCCAGCAGCCGCCGCCGCAGCTGCACGTCGCTGGGCGTGTACATGAGCAGTCCAAACGCGGGCTCGCCGTCTCGGCCCGCACGCCCGACTTCCTGGTAGTAAGCCTCGATCGAGCTGGGCGGTGCGAGGTGGACCACCGCTCGAACGTCGCCGCGGTCGATGCCCATGCCGAACGCGTTGGTCGCGACGACGACATCGAGTTCGCCCTCGATGAACTGTCCCTGCACCTCGTCTCGGTTCGACCCCGTCATGCCTGCGTGATAGGCAGCAGCGGACCACCCCAGCTCGCTCAGGCGCCGCGCTTGCTCCTGCGTGGACTTGCGCGTGGGGGCGTAGACGATCGCCGTCCCCTGGCGTTCGCCCCCGGGACTGCCCAGCGCCTCCTGGAGGACGGCGTCGACCTGGGGGTCGCGCTCTTTGGCGTAGCGAAGCTCGCTGACCCTCAGCGCGAGGTTCGGGCGCGCGAACCCTTTGACGATCTGCGGCGTATCGTCGGGCAGCTGCAGCCGAGAGATGATCTCGTCCCGCACGATGGGCGTGGCCGTAGCCGTGCAGGCGAGAATGCAGGCCGAGTCGAGCGAGCGAAGGAAGTGGCCGATCTGCAGGTATTCGGGCCGAAAGTCGTGGCCCCATTCGCTGATGCAGTGCGCTTCGTCCACGGCGACGAGCGGGACCTGAAGCTGCTGGACGATTCCCCGGAAGCCGCCGAACGCGAGCCGCTCGGGCGCGATGTAGACGATGTCGAACTCGCCGCGCGCGATGGCCCCCATCCGAGACCGAACTTCGTCGCTCGGCAAGGTGGCCGCCAGGTAGGTCGCCTTGACGCCCAGGGCCGTCAGGGACGCGACCTGGTCGGCCATCAACGCCACGAGCGGAGACACGACGATCGACGTGCCCCCCAGCAGCGTGGCCGGCAGCTGGTAGGTGAGGCTCTTGCCCCCGCCGGTCGGAGCGACGAGAAGCAGGCGCCGTCGCTCGAGCAGCGTCTCCACCGCCTCGCGCTGCCCAGGGCGAAACGCGTCGAAGCCGAAGCGGCGCAGGCCGGCATCGAGGTCGACTGAAGAAGAGGCGTCCGTCACGGCGATCGCGTTGGAGAAACGAATCACACCCCAGCCATCGACCGCAACGTCATGGCGTTGCGTTTGATGCCCGACACCCCGCCCGCACGGCCAGGGGACGGAGGAGATCTCCCCGCTCGCGACGTCCGCGCCACGTCTGCACCGATCACGGCGCCGACGACCATCTGGACAGACACCGCCGCGCGCGCTCGATGCGAGAACGCCCCCAGGCTCAGAGGCTCTCGCGCGTCGTAGCGATCTGCTCGATCCGCTCCGAAGCGTCGCTGGCTCGCGCAGCGTCGAGCGCCTCGTCGAGCACGGCATTCGCCTCGCTTCGCGTACCAGCACCGACCGCGAGAGCCTCGGCGAGCGCGATGCGGGCGTCGTGCAGCACCGATGCGTCTCGCCCCTGCGCCAGGTCGATCGCGCGTTCGAGGTACTCCCGCGCCTGCGCGTGGCGGCCGAGCAGGGACTCGCAGCGCGCCAGACCCGTGAGCGGGTACGCGACGTCGACGTGCGTGGCACCGGACGCGCCCTCGATGATCCGGAGCGCATCCTCGTAGATGGCGACGGCGTCGTCACAGCGGCCCTGCTTGAAGAGGTTGTCGCCGAGGTTGTTCTTCGCGATGCCGATCGAGGGGTGGTCGGGGCCGTGTTTGGCCTGTCGGCGTTCGATCACCGACCAGTACATCCGTTCGGCACGTTCATAGTCGCCCTGAAACTGCGCGTTGACGGCGAGGTTCGCCAACGTCTGCAGCGCCCATCCGCTCTCGGGCCCATCGATGGCCTCAAAGCGCTCGAGCGCCTCCTGAAGATACGCCGTCGAGACGTCGTAGCGCCCCATCACGTGCTCGAGCATGCCCAGGTTTCCCAGCGCGAGCGCGATGTCCCGACCCTCCGCGGACCCCAGGCGGGCAATGCTCAAGCTGCGCTCGAAGTACGGACGCGCCGCCGCGTAGTCGCCCGCCATGGCATAGGCGGTCCCAGCGTTGTCGCTCGCGATTCCAACCCGGGGGTGCATGGGCCCAAGCGCCGTCTCCATCACGGCGAGCGCTTCGACGTGTGCCGCCTGTCCCTCCTCGACCCGGCCGGCCTCAAGCAGCGCATTGGCACGGTCCCCGGCTCGCGTCGCGGCCGCGAGTGGAGAGAGAGCCGGTGCTGCCTCGATCGCTCGGTCGTAGGCGGCGACGGCATCGGCAGCCCGTCCCGCGCTGTACAGCGCTGAGGCCCAGCGCGACTCCAGCTTGCTCTTCGCCCGCCCATCATCCTCGATGCGGCCCAGCAGCGACGATGCCCGTGCGTACCACTGGGCAGCCACGTCGAACTCCTCGAGGTGGTTGCCCGCGATTCCGACCAGCAGCCCCGCGGCGTAGCACGCGAGCGTCTCATCGCCGGCGCGAAGAGCTTCGAAGTACGCGGGCTCGGCGTAGCTCAACGCATCGCTGCCGCGACCCAGCTGCATCGCGCTGTCCGCTGCCTCGAACAGCAAGTGGGCGCGAACCCCCGCCGGGGCGTCCTGCGCCGCCGCAAGACCAGCGTCGATCGCGTCTTCATACCGGCCCGCTTCGTTCAGCCCTGTGGTCCGTGCCAGAGCGGCCGCGTGAGCCGAGGAGATCGGCGCCTCGCCTCCGCATGGAGACACGTCGTCGAGGCCGGACACGACACGGGCCGCCTCGGCGATGGAGCCCGCCGTCAGCGTATCGAGCACGCCGAGCGTGGCTTCGAAGGCCTCCCGCTGCGCATCGAGACACAGCACGGTCGCGTCGAAGCCCGCCGACTCCGGATCGGCCGCGCACGCTTCGGCGCGCGCATCGTTCCAGCGCCGGGCGAACGCGTCCACCGGCGTCTGCACCGAACGCGTGAACGCGCCTGCATCGGCCTGCATCCGAATCGAGAGGTCCGTGCGTCGCGACGCCGTCCACACGTCGGTCAGATCCGCCGCGCAGCCTGCTTCCGCGGGGGCTCCGGCGACCGCCCCTGCGACGGCGAGCGTGATCGCTGCGGCGCCGCCGGCCCACAGCGCCCGCCGACGTCGAGGGCCGCGACGTAGCGCATCCATCATGGCGCCCATCGAGGGCCATCGCTCCGCGGGATCGGCCGCGAGGCCTCGACGCACGACACGGTCGATCCAGCGGGGCGTCGCGTCGTCGGTTCGCACGATGTCCCCGCTGGCGATCGCCGTGAGCACCATCGGCAGCGCTGCGCCCACGAACGGGCGCGTTCCGTGCAGCACTTCGAACAGGGTCACGCAGAACGCGAACTGGTCGGAGCGCTCCGTGACGCCGCGCTGCATGAGCTGCTCGGGCGGCATGTAGGCCGGGCTTCCAACGGCCGCGCCCGTGCGGGTGAGCTTGTCGCTTCCGCTGTTCAGCATCCGCTCGAGCGTGGAGCCAGAGGCTGCCGCACCGCCCTCGTCGTCGTCCGCCATCGCAAGGCCGAAGTCGATCACGCGTGCCCGCCCGTCCTCACCGACCCAAAGGTTGTCGGGCTTGAGATCCCGATGCACGAGGCCCGCCGCGTGGGCAGCCGCGAGTCCATCGCCGAGCTGCAGCATCACCGCGAGGACCGCCTGCCAAGACCGGCGCTCATCGGCGACCCACGAGCGCAACGTCGCGCCTCGCAGCAGCTCCATCGCGATGAACACGTCCCCCTCATGAACCCCAACCTCGAAAACGGCGACCACGTTGGGGTGGTTCACCCGCGCCAGCGCTCGGGCCTCGCGAAGGAACCGTCCGCGCGCGCGCTCGGTCCCCGCCCGCTCCCCCGAGATCAGCTTCAGCGCCACCGCGCGGTCGAGCTCGTCGTCGTGTGCCTCGAAGACCTGCCCCATCGCGCCTGCGCCAAGCGGCCGGCCCACGCGGTATCGCCCGACGCGCGGCTCGACGGCCTCGCCGAAGAGACCCTTGAGCACCGCCGCCTCGGTGACGTCGAAATCGAGCCCACCGCGCGGCATCCCTCCAGCGAGGGGATCGTCGACGGTGCGCTCGTCCATCGCCTCAGCGTGCAAGCCGCGGCGCCGCGAATCAACCCGCCGCGCGAGTGGTAGTGCGTCATCGGCGTCGACCGTGCGCGCGCTCCCGAGCGAAGCGACGCCAGGAGCCGTAGACCTGGAGCGAACCGGCGCCGTCAGGCTTCATCGTCGCGAGATTGCCCCGACGTGAGCCCTGCTCCCTCGACAGCCGCGCGTGGACTGGGCACCATCCGACCCACTCGGATGCGCGCGATGAAACGAAGCTGGCTGGGAATGGGGCTGGGGCTGGTGCTTGGGAGCGGCTGCGCCGAGCCACCGCGCGAAGACGATCCGGAGGACACGCTGCCCCCCAGCGGCACCGCCCCGCCGACGTCCTCCACGGACCCAACGACCGACCCCTCGGAGGGAGACGAGACCGGTACCAAGCTCGACGTCGGCGAAGACGACACCGGTCCCGAGCCACCGACCGAGGTCGACTTCAGCTTCATCTGGATCGCCAACTCGGAGCAGGGCACCGTCTCCAAGATCGACACCCAAAGCGGGGACGAAGTCGCTCGCTACGCGACCGGTCCGGCCGAACAAGCCGAACCCTCGCGGACGTCGGTGAACCTGCTCGGCGACGTGGCGGTGTCCAACCGCGGCAGCCGCGACGGAGGCTTCGGAGGCGTCACCAAGATCGTCGCGCAAGAAGAGGACTGCCAAGACCGCAACGGCAACGGCACGATCGAAACCTCGACGGGGCCCAATGACGTGCTGCCGTGGGGTGACGACGAGTGCGTCCTGTGGAACCTGGCGATCCCCTCGGACATGTTCGAGCACGGACCGCGGCCCACCGCCTGGGAAGGCGCCGTCGATGCGCAGGGCAACCCCGAAGACAACCCGCGCCTTTGGATGGGTTGGTACGACTTCGAGAACAACATCGCACGCATCAACCGACTCGACGGCAACGCGGGCACGGTCCTCGACACGGTGGAGATCCCCTGGAACGGGCTCGACTTCGGACCGTATGGCGGGGCGGTCAACGCCGAGGGCGACTTCTGGGTGCTGGGCTGGCAGCTCGGGCCGCTCATTCGCATTGACGCCGAGACCCTCGAGGTCGAGCGCATCGAGCTTCCGCCCGCTGCCGAGGACGACATGCTCTCGTACGGCATGGCGCTCGATCAGTTCGGCAACCCATGGCTGACCTCGCGGGGCAACGCGCTGAAGTGGGACGTCGCAACCGGGCAGTGGCAGACCATCGTCACGGCCAACCAGCTGATGCGGGGCATGATGATCGACAGCGAGAACCGGGCGTGGTTCGCCGTCGACGACACCGGCGCCAGCAATGGCTGTGGCCTGGGCCTGATCGACGCGGTCACCGGCGACGTGCTGGCCGAGGCGATCGAGCTTCCGGGCTGCGTCACGCCCGTGGGCATCTCGATCGACGTCGAGGGCTTCGTGTGGGTCGTCGACCAATCGGCCGACGCCGCGTACAAGATCAACCCCGACACGTTCGGCACCGAGCTGGTTGTGGACGGCCTGGATGCGCCGTACACGTACTCGGACATGACCGGCTTCGGCTTGGACCTGGTCGTGAACCCGCCGGCGGGCTGAGTCAGTCCGCTGCCTGAACGCTCATCCGGACGCTCGCGATCTGCCACGCGTCGTCTTCGGCGGGGCTGATGCCGGTGTTGGCGCAGTCGTAGCGGAGGCGGAACAGCAGGCGGTAGTCGCCCGCCTCCACCGCCTCCGCGGGCAGCGTGGTCTCGTAGGTCCCGAAGGGCGTCGTCCCGCCGAGCGCTGCCGTGTAGTCGGGGTCGCAGAACGCCTGGTTTTCGCGTCGCTGCACGCATGCTGACGCGATATCGCAGACGACTTGGGATACGGGTGCCGTCGTGGCTGGAGACGGCAGCACCAGAGTCCAGTCCTGCGTCCCCGTGCTGCCCGCAGGCTCGAGCGCGACCACCCCATGGTCAACGGCTCCCTCGCCGATCTCGTTGAGCGCGTGCTCGTACGCCAAGCTGACCGACAAGCGCTGGCCGTCGAGCAGCGGCGGGATCGTCAGCGTCCCGGACACCATCGTCACGTCCGTGATCGCGACAAGCAGCCCCGTACTGTCAACGTATTCGCCGCTGAGCATGCGGCCGTCCTCGAAGCGCCACTCGCCACACTCGCCGCCTTTGTCACAGAGCCCGGCGTTCGCCGTCGCTCCGTCCCACGCAAAGACGACGCGCTCACGACAGTCCGCGCTGCAGATAGCCGCCTCGCCGCCCCACACATCGCAGGCCTCACCGGGATCGGTGACCCCGTTGCCACACTCCGAGACGTACTGGCAGTCGACGCAGTTGGGGTTTGCGGTTTCATCGCAAGCCTCGCCGGGATCGAGCTGGTCATTGCCGCACTGTTCCCCCGAGGACGACCCCGCATCACCAGAACCTCCCGTCGACCCTGTGCTCGTGCTCGTCTGCGCACTCGTGCTCGAGCTCGAGCTCGACGCGACGCCTCCGCTCGTCCCTGCCTCCACCGAGACGCAGCGGTCGGACAGCGTCCCGGCGTTGTCGCCGAACCGGCGTCCGCTTTCGCACGCCGGGTCGGGAAAGCTGCAGAAGCCGTTCGCCTCGCAGAGTCCTTCGGCGCCACCGTCCTGACACTGACTGTCTTCGGCGCAGTTGAACGCGTCCGCCGAGGTCCCGCAGCCGAAGGCGACGAGCGAGAGCACGAGAACCACCGAGTGTCGAGCCACGCGCGACCATACCGCGCGTCGCCTCCAAGAGGGCTTCCGCCCGACGCGATCATCGTTCGCGACCTGAGCGCGGTCCGTCGCACCTGCGTTGGGTACACTGCAACGGTGCCGTGGACGCCCCTGTTCGAAGACGACCGTGCCGGCTTCTTCGCAAAAGAAGGGTTGTTCATCGCCGTGTGGCACGACGCACCGCGCATCGAGCAGATGCGGCAGCTCGGTGAATGCGGGCGTACATGGGAGTCCGCCCATGGTCCCGCGGCGCTGATGAACATCGCGGCGGACGGTGTGCCCAAGTTCGCCGAAGAGGTGCGCCGCATGGCTGCCGAATACACGCGCGACCCCAGCCTGTTTCAGGTCGCGCGCGCCCACGTCGTCCTGATGTCGGGCTTTGCCGGCGTCGCCGTGCGGGCCTTCATCAACACGTTCTTGCTGCTCGGCAGCCCACCACGTCCGACTCGCATGGCGTCATCGGTGGACACCGCCGCACAGTTCCTCGCCCCGCACATGCCCGCGGGGTGGGATGCTGCGGCCATCGAGTCCACGGCCCGCGAGGCGATGCAGGCGTACGAAGCGGGCTCGGTCCCCGCTGGCGCGCACGGATGAAGCCCGAACTTGCGCCGGCCGTGCTGTACGGTACGAGCATCGCACCATGTCGAGCTACCGCACCCGTATCGCCGGCCTCACCGTTTGCGAAGAACTGCTTGGCGAGCCGACCCGTTGGCTCGACCTCGGGCACGCTCGCCTGCCCCACTGGGTCGTCGGGACCGGGCCCAACCTGGTGCTGGTCCACGGCTGGCCCGCCGACGGTCGCACGTGGCGTCGCATCGTGCCTGTGCTTGCAGAGCGATTCACCTGCCACGTCATCGACCTTCCCGGCGCCGGCCGCAGCACGTGGACCGACCAGACCCCTCGCGGCTGCGACGGCCTGACCACCTGCCTCGCACAAGCGATCGAAGCCATGACGCTCGACGAGCGATTTGGCTTCGTTGCCTTCGACAGCGGCGGTGGCTTTGCCCGCAAGGTTGCCGCGCAGATGCCCGAGCGCATCGTCGGCCTCGCCCTGGGCAACACCGAAACGCCCAAGGACTACTCGGGCCTGTTCCGCGCCGCGCTCCGCAACGGCCGGCGGTTCGGCGCGAAGACGATCATGCGCGTGGGCCTGCAGTTCGGCTCCGTGCGCGAGAAGGCTTGGGAGACCAGCGCCACCGACCCCGAGCTTCGGGCCGAGCTGGCCGAGCTGTTCGTCCGCCCCCTCGCCCGCGACGGCCGACGCTTCGCAGGCGTGTTCGTGCTCGCCGACGGCCTGAAGGCCGAGGACTTCGACGGCTGCTACGACGCCCACGCCAAGATCACCGCACCGGTCCGCCTGATCTGGGGCACCGACGACCCCTGGTTCACGCTCGACGCCGCCAAGCGCATGGTCGAGCAGTTCGCCGGCCCCACCGCCCTGGTCGAAGTCCCCGGCGGAAAGCTCTTCGTCCACGAAGAGTTCCCCGACGTGTTCGCCAAGGAAGTGCTCGAGCACTTCCTCGACGCGTTCGAGTTGGCCTGAGCGCTGCCGATCAAGCTGGCCGGTAAGCCTCGTCCTGTTCAACCTTGCTCAGCACCCAGTCGAAGTTCCCACCCTGGGTCACCTTGACTCGGCAGGCTTTACAGCGACCCGCCATCTCGATCTCCAGCGGTGCACCGCAGTTCGGGCACGCGCCCTCTTCGTCGCTCCCGTCGCGGCCTGTCGGGCGAATGAACGTCCAGTATTCGCTGTACTTACGAGGCCGCGTCGCATCGCCCGCAAGCGGCAGATTGCTCTCGACGTGAAGGGTGACGTCGATGGCCTGCGCGAAGATGCGAACCACGACGACATCGAAGAACGGATCGCCGTCGACCTCGGCAATCTGCGTCCGCTCGATCACCGCATCCCGCATTTCATTCCGCAGGTTCTGCGCGGCGTAGGCCTCGACCCAATACCGCCACGAAAGCCACAGCCGGTCCGAAAGCAGCGGACGCGCATCGTCCCACCGAAGCAAGCTCCACGCTCGGTTCAAGCCAGCGTAGACCTCCCCGACCCGCTGGAAAAAGACGCCAGCGTTCCCGCCATGGTGCTTCGCCATGAGCTGGTCGAACGCAGCGCTCGTGCCCGGCGATGCCTCCCGCTCCGGGCCGAACACCTCCGGCGCATAGGCAGTCAGCGTTGGGGGGCGCGTCTCCTCCGTTCGCACCTTCACGTGGGAACAAAGCCACGCGTGCGCCCCAAACGTGTTGGTCTCTCCGCAATGCGTGCAGGTCTCGGTCTCGTCGTACTCGACGGGAGCGCCGCAGCTGGGGCAGTTGAACGCAAGCGTCTTCGCAGGCGGTGGGCTGACCGCCGTCCGCGCTCGCTTGAGGGTCCAGCGCTCGACGACGTAGAAGCCGAGCCGATGCTCCTGTCCCTCGCGAGCGATCGTCTCGGTGTAGTTCGCCTCGAACTCGACGTACAGGCGGTCGGCCTCCTCGAACCGAATGAGGTTCATCGCGCCGATGACGACGCCATCGACACAGACGGGCTCACGACCTCCGCGGGATGCCAAAATCCCCCGAGCATGCGCAGAGGCGTACGGGGCTAGTGTTGCGAGCTCGCGCCGATCCGAACGCGCACGGTGGGCTCGCGCGTAGAGCTCGAACAAGAAGTCTTCCAAAAGGACGAGGGAGAAATTGGGGTCGCGTCGCTGCAGCGGCCCAACGTCCACGTGCGGCGGCGGCCCGATGGGCATATCGACCGGAAACGTCGTCGAGTCCCAGGCGGGCTGGCTGGAGTCCCAGAGTGCAGAGGTCACAGCAGCGAAGGCCCCTAGGATGGCGAGCCCACCCACCATGATGATGGCGAAACCGTCGCCCCCGACGCCCCAGTCCCAGCCGCTTCCACCATCGCCCGAATACGAACCTCCGCCTCCGCCGCCGCCCGAGTACGAACCACCGCCACCACCACCGCTGCGACCCGAGTACGAGCTGCCACCCCCGGGCCGGGCCTCCGCATCAAAGCTACCGACGAGAAGCAACGCCCCGCCGACGAGCACGCCCTTGACCAGTCGCATCACGCGACATCCTCCAGCTCGTTGATCCGTTCGGTGCGACGAGGCCGCTGCTCAGCGAGCACGGCCCCGAACCGCTCCAGCGCGCCCAGCAGAGACTCAGGCACGCGCGCGTTCACGAGACAACCTTCAAGACCCTGAAGCTCTGCGTCCAAAGTGGCCCCCGCAACACCCACGTCCGCGCGGACCAACACCACCGCATCGACCGGGAACACGAGCACGAGCACCCCCGCGCGCTCCTTCGTGTTCCTCACGCCAAGACGATGGAAGGCTGCGGAAGCCATCTCGTCCGCGCGCGCGCGCCGGACCGATGCAGGCACCAGGAGTCGACGAACCCAGGACGACGCCCGGAACACCGCGAAGGCCGTGGCCACGAGCAGCGGAACGCCCACCGCAGCGAGCCAGAGCGGGAACGCAGTCGGCAAATAGAGGAACCCGAGCAACCCCACGTATCCAAGTACGGCCCCCCATCCCAGGCCCCACGCATCCAGCCGCGTCAGCCGCGGACGAACCGCGACCATGATCTCGACCTCTGCGCGAGACTCAATCGCCTCCACGCACGCGCCGATGCGGTCTTTGGTCGCCTCGGAGAAGAACGCGTTTGCAGACACGTCTGATTGAACCGGGTCCGGTGCGCCCGGTCAATGGCGACGAGACCCAGGGACATGCCGCTCAAACGGGTGCGTCGAAAATATCGTGGACGTCGACCCACGCGTACAGGTGGTCCAAGAACGCGCGGACCTTGGGCGCAAGATAGCTGCGCTCAGCATAGAGCGCGCGGGCGTGGCTGACGGCGCCGACGGTGTCTTCGAGCAGGCGAACGAGGGTGCCGTCGGCTTCGTCTTCGGTGACGAAGCTGTCGGGCACCAACGCGATGCCCTGCCCCGCCCGCGCAGCATGCAGTCGGGACGCAAGGTCGTTGGACGCGAAGCGCCCTGAAACTTCGATGACGCCGCCGTCGAGCAGCGGCCACGTGCGCGGGCCATCGCCGAGCGAGCCGATGCACTGGTGCGCGGCGAGGTCGGCCACCGTCTCGGGCGTTCCGGCGCGAGCGAGGTACACCGGTGACGCGACGCAGATCAGTCGCATGGTCGAGATGACGCGCCCGACGAGGTCGTCGCCGTCGGCCGGCCCACCGCGCACCACCACGTCGATGCGCTCGGCTACGAGGTCGACGTAGCGCGCGGTCGCGATGAGCTCGACGCGGACCTCGGGATAGGTCTCCAAGAAGTCACAGATCAGCGGGGTGAACACGCCCGAGTCCGGCGGAATGCTCACCCGAAGCAACCCGCGGGGTACGTCGTCGAGCCGGGCGACGTCTTCATGGGCCGCGCGCGCGTCTTCGAGGATCCGGCGCGCGCGCTCGTACAGCAGCTCACCAGCGCGCGTCAGCGTGAAAGAGCGCGAGGTTCGGTGCGCCAGCCGAACGCCCAGGCCCGCCTCGAGACGAGAGAGCTGGCGCGAAAGCGTGGCCCGCGGCACCGACAATGAGCGCGCAGCGGCGCTGACCGAGCCCTGCTCGGCAATGCATACGAATGCTTCGAATCCCTCGGTGGGCCCCATGGTCATGCTTCCGCTCACCTGTGTCCGATATGCACGGATGGTGCTCAAAGAGACTTATTGTCTCTCTAGAATCACGCTCTAGCATGAGGGCAAGCGGGGCGTCGTTCCAGCCCCGAAGCGAGGTTTTCATGTCCCCACGCAACCGCCGCATCGCATTTTGGGCCCTGACCGGGCTCGTCGCCGTCCCCAACGCGCTCGCCGGGCTCGGCTACCTCTCCGGGGCCGACGAGGTGCTCGCCAACTTCACCCGCCTGGGCTTTCCGCTGTACGTCGCGACGCTGCTCGGCGTCTGGAAGCTGCTGGGCGCGACCGCCTTGCTGACCCGCAAGGTCCCACGCCTGACCGAGTGGGCCTACGCGGGCTACGGCTTCGTGCTCAGCGGTGCCGCGGTATCGCACCTCGCGGCGGGCGACCCCATCGCGACGGCCGTACCACCGCTGGTGATGCTTGGCTTCTTGATCGGCTCGTACCGGCTGCAGCCGCAGACCTGACCCAAGGTCCAGGTTGGTCGCGGTCGGCAACGGCGTCGCGGGTCGATCTGTCCGTGACATCGCCGCGTACCGCTACGCGTGGCCCTGACGTGTTACGCCATGAACGTGTCGGCTCTGCTTGCAGCGGGCGCGTCGGTGCTCGCTCCCCTCACCTGGTGGGCGACCCTCAACGCGGTCAACGGCCGTCGTCGCGACGGAGAACCGCCGCTGGTGCGCGGCGCCCTTCCCTACCTCGGCGTCGCGGTGTCCTTCGGCAAGAACGCCGGCGACTTCGTCACGCGCTGCCAGGCCGATCACGGCGACGTGTTCACGCTGTTCCTCGCTGGACGGCGCATGACGTTCGTGCTCGACCCGCTGAGCTACCCCGCCGTGCTCAAGGCCAAGCAGCTGAGCTTTCATCCGATCGGCGACGACGTCCTCGCGACCGCGTTCGGCCTGCCGAACCTGCGCGGCTCGATGGACGTCGAGGCCGCCGAAGGCTTGGCCCGCACGCGCCTGCGTGGCGAGCCGCTCACCGCCATGACCGACGCGATGGGCGGCCGCCTGCGCACGCTCATCCCGGAAGCGGTCGGCAGCGACTGGACCGAGCGCCCCCTGTACCGACTGGTGTGGGACGTCATGTTCCGCGCGGGCACCGACGCCCTCTTCGGACACGGTCTCGTCACGCCCGAGCTGCAGTCCGCGTTCGAGACGTTCGACAAGCAGTTCCCCCTCATGGTCGCGGGGCTGCCTCGCGTGCTCACCCGCGAGGGCGATGAGGCGCTCGGCACCCTGGCCGACGCCGTGAAAGTGGGCGAGCGTCCGAGCGACTGGATCCGCGACCGTGACCCGCTGCTCGACGTGCTCCCGCGAAGCCACTACGGCCGCGCGCAGAGTTCGGTGCTGTGGGCGATCAACGCCAACACCATCCCGGCAACCTTCTGGTCGCTCTTCTATCTGCTGCAGCACCCCGAAGCGCTCGCGTGCATCCGCGACGAGCTCGCCACCCTGTCGCCCGACGCGCGCAAGGGACTCGACGTCGGTACCCTCAAGGATCTGCGGCACCTCGACTCCGCGATCCGTGAGGCCCTGCGGCTGAGCAGCGGATCCCTCACCGTGCGCGAGGTCCTCGAGCCGTTCTCGCTGGAGACCCGCGGCGGAACGTACAGCCTGCGCCAGGGCGACCGGGTCTGCTTGGCTCCGTTCGTCACGCACCGCGACCCGGAGATCTACGACGCGCCCGAGACGTACCAACACGACCGCTTCTACACCGAGGGCGCGAACAAGCAGTTTTACAAGGGAGGCGAGCGCGTCCCATTGCCACTGATGCCGTTCGGCGCTGGCCTCAGCATGTGCCCCGGTCGCTTCTTCGCCATGAACGAGATCAAGCTGTTCGTCGCCATGGCGCTCGACGCCTGGGACGTCGACCTGGGCAGGGCGCCGGCGCCAACCTTCGACTACAGCCGCGCGGGCCTGGGCATCTACCCGCCGATCCACGACGTCACCGTGCGCGTGCGCTCGACCACGGCCTGAGCTCCACATCCAGCAACCGCGGCTCCACGCGGCTGTTCGGGCGCTGGCGGCGTCGCGAACGGCGTTGCGGCGAGTCGAGCACGGCCCCTAAGATGCCGCCCGTGATGCAGGACTTCCTGGCGAACGTCATCCAGACCATGCCGACCGACTGGTTGAAGCTGACGACGCATCGTCTCGACATCTACGACGAGCCGCTGGCCAAGACGCAGTTCCTCGAGCGCTTCGAGGCCCTCTACGAAGGGGGCAACGCCGACGCCGCGGGCCTGGCCGCGCTGCCGACCGCCTTCGACTACATCCGCCTCGGGCACCCGCTGTCGTGCGTCCTCGAGTGGAGCATTGCCAAGGCGCTGGGGCTGGGTGCCGACCACGTGATCAGCTTCTCGTCGCAGACGGCTCCCCTGCTGGCCGTCCTGCGCAAGAACCTGTTCGCTGACCGAAGCACGCTCGTTGCCTACCAGGGCGAGCTGCCGGCCTGCTTCGACGTCGACGTGCTTCGCAACGTGTATGGCTACCGCTTCGAGCTCGCGCAGGTCGCCAGCATCGACGACGTGCCCGCGCACGACGGCAGCACGATCTTCTTGGGCCAGACTGAGCGCGTCACCGCCTTCACGCAGCGCGCCGGCATCGACTTCCTGGTCAACCTGCACCCGGTCTGGGGCAGCATCGTCGTCGCCAGCGAGCAAGGCGGCGACTACATCGCAGAGATCCAGCACGTGCGGCGGCGAGAGACCATCGCGATGACGCCCGCCCACTGTCTGTCGGCGCTGCGCGAGCACCTCGGTCAAAACCCCGCGACCGGTCCGCAAAACACCGAAGCCGACAAGGCCACCGTCCTCGCCACGATTCGGGACGTCACCGGCAGCCATGCCCCCGCCTTTATCGGCTCGAGCGGCCTCTCCGTCCAGTACGCGATCGTGATGGGCCTGGTTCACCATGCGCTCGAGCAGCACCCGGGCAAGCCGATCCGCATCGTCGTGCCGCCCAACTGCTACGGAGGCACCAACGACCAGGCGCGTCGCGTCGCCGCATGCCGAGACGACATCGAGATCGTCGACCTGCCCGTCGACGGCGACCAGGACATGGTCCGCAGCACCGAGCGGGTGCTCGACCAGCTCGCGGCCGAAGACGCCGTGCCGCTGATCATCGCGGAGATCCCCACCAACCCACGCGTCGAAGTGCCCGACCTCGAAGCGCTGCGCGCCGTGCTCTCCGCCGAGCGCACCACTCCGGCCGGGACCCCTGCGGTTGCCCCGGTCTTCATCCTCGACCAGACGTTCTGCCCCAACGTGCGCTTCGTGGGCGAGGGCGACATCCTCTCCACCGTGCAGACGGTCGCCTACGTCAGTGGCTCGAAGTTCCCCAGCGGAGGCCGCTGCACCGCCGGCTACTGCGTCACGAACGCGAAGGCTCAGCACCTGCTGCGGTTCATGGAGCGGCACCTGACGCTGTGTGACAACGCCGCCACCGAGCACCAGCTCGAGGTCCTCGCCGAGCAGCTGCCCTCGATGCTCGAGCGCATCCAGGCCGCCTACGTCAACACGCGCACCTTCGTGAACTTCATCCACGACGTGCTGCCCGACGCCAAGATCAACTTCGTCTCCGAAGAGCTCGCGAGCCAGGGCTTCACCCCTTCGGTCTTCTCCCTCGACCTACCCACCAAGGGCGACACCGACGAAGAGCGCGAGGCCTACAAGCGCGCGGCAAACCTCGAGCTCATCAACCTGATGATCGAGACGATCCCCGAGAGCAAGTTCTGCGTCAGCTACGGCCAGCTCGCGGGGTGCTACTGGACGATCCCCGCCACCTCCACCCAGGGCACCACGAAAGAAGGCGACAAGGACTACATCGTCCGCGTCGCGGTGTCGCCGAAGCTGGACCTCGAGCGACATCAGGCCGTGTTCACGCAGTTCGTGAACCGGGGCTGACGCGAATTCGACCGCACGTGTTCACCGTCGCCGCGTGGAGGGGACGGATGGTTGCGGTCGTGGTTGCACGTCTCGGAGCGCCTGCGAGTCCAACAGAGGCGAAACCGAGCCTGACGCTCACGTTGAGCCGAGGAGTCCGGCCTCAGAGGTGAATTTCAGCCCGCTCTTCGGCGAGTTGTTGGTGTTTCAACCCGCGCCTAGCTTGCACATCGATGTACGCGTCTGCTCGAGTATGCATGGTCTTCGGGAGTCTTCTGACCCTCGGCGCTGCTGCACTGACGGGCTGCGGCCCCAGCCACGAAGATACGGTTGCCGCAAAGCGGGCGTGCAGGCTTGCCGAGCAATACGAGGCCGCCGCGTTCGGAACCGAGACGCCCACGCGTGAACAGGCCCAAGCCCAGGCACAGTTCGTTGCGAGCGTTACCGGGCTCTCCTCCGGCCTCACCACGGGCAACACATCCGTCGACAAAGTTGTGGCCGAAGTGTCGAACGCTTGCACCGGGAAAGAGAAGGTCATTCTCGAAGCCCTGAATCATCACCAGACTCAGGGCGGAGACATGGGCGGGCTCGGCGAGTTCGTCGTCACGCTCGAGAAGACGGTCGGCAAGTAGGCGTGGTGCCCAGTCGCAGAGGACGCCCTCCCAACGCGGGCTGATCGTCTGCGCCACGTCGCCGTTGCAACCACCTGAACAGAGGCACGGGCCGTAAAGAGGTTGTGCGTGCACGGGTCCAAAACGGGCCCTCGGTGGTACGATCGCCTCATGGGATCCACCACGGGCGTTCGTCTGGGCCGACGTGAACTGTGTTTGGGTGCAGCGACGTCCGCGTTGATGGCGTGTAAACGCCGGTCGTCGGTGATTCCGGACGTCGACCCCGACATCGGCGAGAAGGTCGTGCCCGAGACGATCGCCGTCGGGATGAAGATCAAGGCGGGGCAGAAGGACGCCCTGCACGCGCAGCTCGAGCAGCACGTCTTCGAGCACCCAACCGGGGGCGTCCACTACCTGCGCATGCTGCCGATGGACGACGACACGCTGCTGCTCTCGGCGGTGTTCGACTCCGACATCAACGCGCTGCTCAGCTTGTGTGCAGAAAACGCGACGCGGCTCGACAAGGTCCTGCAGCACGTGGAGGGGTACCCCGAAAGCGGTGCCGCAGACCTCTCGTCGATGCACGACTTCCTCGAGGGGCAGCAGATGACGACGATGCTGCTCTACTCGGCGTTCAATCGAGCGAGCGAGCCGGCGGTCCGAGAAGCGACGCAGCTTCGCACCGAGTTCTTGAAGTTCGTCCGCAACGTGCAGCGCAATCCCGGCGCGGCCGAGACCTGCTACACGAACTTCCTCGAGGCCAACAAGAAGCGCATCGACACGCACAGCGAAGGCGCCGTCGACCAGCTCACGCCTGCGGCCCTCACCGCTCCGAACCGCCAGAACCCGTTCACGATGGTCTTCGACCTGAAAGAAGACTGGGTGAAGCGCCTGAACAAGACGCTCACCGATGGGCAGTGGTTCCTCGATAACCTGCACATCCACCCGCTCAAGAAGATCCCCACGGTTCATTACGCCCGCTTCGCTCGGATTCACCGGACCAAAATCCTCTTCGAGAGTGTGTACGACGGTGAGTGGGAACAGTACGTCAGCGACTTCGCGGTTCACATCCCGACGCAGCTCGACCTGGTGTGGGGTGGCGCCGTGGGCTATCCCGCGGGCGGCGCAGCCGATGCGCCTGCGCTTGCGAAGTTCCTCGAAGACCATCGCCTCGAGCGCGACTACTTCTACATGGCGTACTCGGACGAGACGGTGAAGGAAATCCAGGCGTCGCTCGCCCTTGGTCAGAAGCTCGTGACGTTCTCGAAGGACGCACCTTCTGAGGCGGCGGGGCTCGTCAAGCACGTGGACCGGTTCGTACATCGCCATCAAGAACTCCTCGGATGACGCACCCGATGACCACCACTTCGATCGCACTCGACAACGTTCAGAGCATCGTGCTTCGGGGCTACCGCGTCCTCGAAGCGCGCCCCTATCAGCACTACGCGTACCTGCGCATCGACGACGCGGCGGGGGCACGTGCCTGGCTGGCCTCGATGCTGCCCTCCGTCACCAGCTGTGCCCAGTTCGACGCTGGCGGTGAGGCGTTCGTCCTTGCCATCGCCTTCACGCACGAAGGACTCGAGAAGCTCGGGGCGCCCGCCGACGCGACGTGGCCCGAGCCGTTCACGCAGGGCATGGCGGCCCGCGCCGATCGGCTCGGCGACGATGGCCCCAGCGCGCCATCGGCCTGGAACGACGCCATCGGCAAGTCCGACGTGGACGTGCTGGTGTCGATCGCCGGGACGGACCAAGCCAGCGTGAACGCGGGCATCGCCAAGCTCGAGGGCGCGATGGGTAAGGCTCTCGTCCGGCTGGGCCGAGATGACGCCGCGCATCTCCCCAACAAGCCTGCCGGCACCGAGCACTTCGGCTACGTCGACGGCATCGGTCAGCCCTACGTCGAAGGCAGCGGTCTGCAGGCATGGCCCGGCGAGGGCGTCCCTGAAAAGCACGGCAAATGGGCCGGCGTGAAGCCCGGCGAGTTCGTACTCGGCTACGAACTCGAAGCCGGCAGCAACCCGCGCACGGTCCACGCCTTCCAGAAAGACGGCAGCTACTTCGCGCTGCGCAAGCTTGCCGAGCGCGTCGCTGCGTTTCGCGAGTACCTCGCCACGTCCGCCAGCGTTGCGGGCATCTCCGAGGAGCTGGTCGCGGCCAAAATGGTCGGGCGCTGGCGCAGCGGTGCGCCCCTGGTCCTGGCCACGAAAGCCGACGACGAGGCCATCGCCAAGGACCCCAGTCGGAACAACGACTTCCGCTACAGCGACGACGCGAAGGGGCATGGCTGTCCATTCGGCGCGCACATCCGCCGCGCAAATCCGCGGGACGATCCCACGGGGCCGACCTCGGTGCAGGTTCGAAGCCACCGCATCATCCGCCGGGCGCTCCCGTACGGTCCGTGGCTGCCTGAAGGCACGACGGACGACATCGACCGCGGCGTGATGTTCGGGGTGATCAACGCCGACCTCGAGAACCAGTTCGAGTATGTGCAGCGCAACTGGATGAACGCCTCCATCTCCTCACGATCGCTGTCGATCGAGGCCGACAAGGACCCGCTCGTCGGCAACCACGACGGCACGGGCAAGCTGCTCATCCCCGGCACCACGAAGACCGCCTTCTGCTGGGACCTTCCCCGCTTCGTCGAGACCCGCGGCGGCGCCTACTTCTTCGTGCCGAGCCTTTCGTCGCTCGAACAACTCTCCAACGACCCCGCCTGATGCGCTTCGCCGGACTCTTCCTCTCCCTCGCGCTGGTCGCCACCGCCTGCAAAGACCCCGACAAACCCAAGCCGCCCGATCCGTGGCCCGACAACATGAAGCCCGGCGAGGAGTGGGTTCCTCCGGGCGAGGCGGAGGACATCGCCAAGAGCGAAGCGCTCCTGCTCGACTTCGTGCAGAAGCGCTTCGACAAGTCCGGCATGGCGCACCGCGACGCGCACATGAAAGCGCACGGATGCGTTACGGCGCAGGTCACCATTCCCGATGACCTGCCGCCCGAGCTCGCCGTGGGCATGTTCGCAGAGCCGGCCACCTACCAGTCCTGGGTTCGGTTCTCGAACTCGGCCGACCACTTTCAGCGTGACCGCAAGGCCGACGGTCGCGGCATGGCGATCAAGCTGATGAACGTGCCGGGCAAGAAGGCGCTGCCCGGCCATGAGGACGAGACGTCGGCCGACATCGTGCTCATCAACTACCCGGCGTTCGTCGTGAAGAACGCGGCGGACTACGTCGAGTTCACCAAGGACAGCACCATCGGGCACCCGCTGCGGTTCTTCTTCCACGAGGGCAAGAGCTACCGACCCGAGCTCTCCAACGCGGAGAAGCTGGCGCTGCAGCGCGTCGTCTCACCGGTCCAGCCGAGCTACTACTCGATGACGCCGTATCTGTTTGGGGAGGGCATGGCGGTCAAGTACGGTGCAAAGCCGTGCGAAGCCGACACCCGCAAGCGTCGCAAGTTCGGCAAGAACTACCTGCGTGAACAGATGGTGGAAGATATCGGGGCCGAGGGCGCCTGCTTCGAGTTGCAGGTGCAACGACAAACGGACCCCAACCGAATGCCGATCGAAGACCCCACGGTGAAGTGGCCCACCGACGTATCGCCGTACCGCACCGTGGCGCGCATCGAGATCCCCAAGCAGGCGTTCGACACGACGGCGCAAGATGAGATGTGCGAGTACATGTCGTTCAATCCGTGGCACACCCGGACCGAACACCGGCCCCTCGGCGGCATCAATCGGGTCCGTAAGTCGGTGTACGTGGCCATCTCCAACCTCCGACACGGACTTGATGGCGTGAAATCCGTCGAACCGACGAATCACGACGTTGCCGCATACCTCGCGGCGATCCGCGAGTAAGGGTTGGTGCACCGGGCCTCGCTCCCACCTGAACTGGTGGGGAGGCTTGGTGGATCGACCCTGTGGCCTGCGGGGTCGGGGGGAGGAAAGCGGCTCCAAAGCTTGCCCGCGTAGTCGAAACGCGCGAGTCTCGAGGGGGAGAGAACGGGCGGGTTGGTGGCGAAGAAACGCAGTGCGGAGGCCTCGGTGCGCGTCGGCTCGACACGCACCGAAACCGACGTTCTGCGTGATCCCGGCGCAGCCCTGGAGCCCAGCAGTGACGCGCTGCCGGAAACGCTCGGTCGCTACACCGTCATCGGTCGGCTCGGCCGAGGTGCCGTGGGCGAGGTGTTCGAAGCCGAGCCTCCCGAGCCCAACGCTCCTCACGTTGCGGTGAAGGCCGTGCGTGGCATGAGCCCCGATCAGCTGCTCCGATTCAAGCGAGAGTTTCGCTCGCTCGCCGACGTCCGGCACCCGAACCTGATCCAGCTGCACGAGCTGACCTTTCACGGAGACCGGCTCTTCTTCTCGATGGAGCTGATCCGCGGTCGCTCGTTCGTCGAGTACCTGTGCGGTCCCGCGCGAGACGGCAACCGCACAATCCACGCGCCCGCGACCGACTTCGATCGGGTCCGCCGCGCGATGCGACAGCTGGCCGAAGGCGTTCGGGCGATCCACGACGCAGGATTCCTGCACCGCGACCTCAAGCCTTCGAACGTGCTGGTCGAGCACGGCGGGCGCGTCGTGATCCTGGACTTCGGCTTGGTCCGAGACATCGACGCGGAGGAAGGCGTCGGCGTGACGGCAGACGGTGCAGTCCTCGGTACGCCGCTGTTCATGTCTCCCGAGCAGGCCGCGTGCGAGCCGATTGGGCCCGCGAGCGACTGGTACACGGTTGGCGAGATGCTGTACCAGGCGCTGACCGGGCGCCCGCCGTACGTCGGCATGGGCATGCTCGCCCTGCTCGCAGCGAAGAAAGACGCCATCCCGCCGACGCCGTCGGAGCTCAATCCCGAGGTCCCCGAAGATCTCGCGTCTCTTTGTGTCGACCTGCTCTCGCGCACCCCGAACGACCGGCCCCAGGCCCCCGAGATCCTCGAGCGACTGGGCGCCGATGCAGAGCCGGCGCCGACCGAGCCGACGGGCGACCTGTTTCTCGGACGCGACGACGAAGTCACCGCGCTGCACCTCGCCTACCAAGGCACGCGTGCGGGCCGACCCGTGGTGGTGATGGTCGAGGGCGTGTCGGGCATCGGCAAGAGCGCCCTGGTGAACCGCTTTCTCGACCGGGTCGCGGGCGATGACGCGGTCGTGCTCGCTGGAAAGTGCTCCGAACGGGAGTCGATCCCGTACAAAGCGCTCGACTCGGCGATCGACACGCTCAGCACGCACCTGCGGGCGCTGCCGACCGCAGCGGAGGTCAAGGCCGTGCTTCCGCGCAACGTCGCCGCCATCACGCGGCTGTTTCCCGTGCTGCTCAGCGTCCCGGCAATCGCGGTTGCCCCGACGATGCACGCGGCCAACGTCATGCCGCACGAGGCGCGTCGCCGCGGCATCGAAGCCCTGCGAGAGCTGCTCGGTCGCATCGCCGATGACCGCCCGCTGGTGGTCTACATCGACGACCTTCAGTGGTCCGACCTCGACAGCCTCGTCGTCCTCGAGACCCTGCTGCGCGACCTCGACGCGCCGCCGATGCTGCTGGTGTGTAGCTTCCGCGAAGGCGCACCCGAGCGGGTCGCGATTCTCGGGCAGTTCATCGCCGACCTACACGCCGTCGATCCCGCGCTCGACGTCCGGTCGCTCCGCGTTGGACCGATGACCAATGAAGAGGCCACCGGCCTTGCCCTGCGCCTGCTCGGAGAAAGCACTGGGCACCGGAGGACCCTCGCCGAGACGGTCGCGCGTGAATCCGAAGGTTCGCCCTTCTTCGTCGCCCAGCTGGTTCGCCACGCCATGCAGCGCGAGGCGCTTGCCACAGAAGACTCCGCGAGCGACCTGAGCCTGGACGACGTCATCCGGGCACGCCTTCGTCTCCTGTCGCACACGGCCCGTCGCATGCTGGCCGTGCTCGCGGTCGCCGGTGGTCGCCTGCCGCTCGGCGTCGCCATGAACGTCGCCACGCGAGGCGGTACCTCGTCCTCCAGCCTCACCGTGCTCACCGAGGTTCGCGGCGAATCGCTGGTGCGCACGAACGGCCAAACCGACGAAGACGCGCTCGAGATCTATCACGATCGAATTCGCGAGACCGTGCTCCGCGACCTCAGCGACGACGAGCGCGCCGGCCTTCACCTCGAGATTGCCGAAGCGCTTGCAGCGACTGAGTACGCCGACGCGGCCGACCTCAGCCACCACTTCCGCGAAGCCGGCGAAGACCAGCTCGCGTCGGTGCACACGATCGCCGCCGCCGAAGCTGCTTCCGAAGCGCTGGCGTTCGACCGTGCGGCGGAGCTGTACGAGGCCGCACTCGAGCTCGGGGTCCCCGAAGCCGACCACGCCGACCTGCGCCGACGACTCGGTGACGCCCTCGCAAGCGCAGGTCGTCAATACGAGGCGGCGCGCGCGTACCTCGACGCCTCCGAGGGGGTGGATGAAGACGAACGCCCCGCGCTGCTCCGTGCCGCTGCCGAGATGATGCTGACCAGCGGGCATGCAACCGAGGGCCGCGAGGTGCTCCAGCGGAT
>JBCCQM010000106.1:0-26801 GCA_039024335.1 Myxococcota bacterium | reverse complement strand
TGCTCCGCTCAGCGGTACGCCTTGCCTCGCCTACGACGTCGCCGCGCGACTCGACGACGATCCCTCCGCTCCCCCGGCAAGCTGGCTTCTCATCGAGCAAGACCACGCGGCGTTGACCTGCGGCGCGCAGTCGGTTCCGGCCGGTGCAGGCATCGTCGAACTCCGCTCCCGAGTCCGCTACGAGGTCGACGGCGAGACGGACCAAGCCCGCGCCTCCCGGTTCTTGCGAGAGCGAGGCTTCGAGTCTCACTCGGTCGTCCTGTACGAGACGATCGCGCTTCCGAGCGCCTCCGTCATCGCGCATGGCGACGGCGAACGCATCGTGCTCGAGCTCGACGACCGGCCCGCGCTGCCGGCTGCCGACTGACCAGGGACGACGGACCTCAGCCGGCCGTGGCGAGCGCTGCGATGAGGGCCGCCATCTGTGCCACGTTGATCCACACGCTGAGCTTGTGCAGCCGCTCGAATCGGGTGGCTGCAGCCTCGTCGGAAGCCGAAGCATCACGCGCGGCGTTGATCTTCGGCATCAAGCCGAAGCGAGAGAACACGAACAATCCGCCAACGCCTGCGAGCATCGCTCCGTGCCACGACGCGAAGGCAAAGACCGCCGCGACGAACGCGACCACGGCCAGAACGTCGTAGTAGCGAGGAAAGAGCGTTCGCAAAAACGTCCGGGCCGACGCTTCGGGCAGCGCCTTGAAGACGACCGGCGCCACGACGCCGGCGAAGAACACCATGGCGCCGAGCATCGCGCCGGCGAGATGGATGGAGACCGCAGCGAAGTTCATCGGTGGCCGGAGCCTAGCAGCCTTTGGATGACTTTCCCTTACGCGCGACACCCCGCAGCGGCGCCATCGTATAGCCGTCAAACTGCAGCTCGAACGCGATGTCGAGGCTGCACAGTCTCAGGCCCGCGCTCATCATGGCGGCGCGAACCTCGTCGCGAGACACGCCGTCCTCGCCTCCAGGCTGTCGCTCCCAGTCCCAGTGGACGAGCAGCCCACCCGGCCGAAGGTGCCCGGACAACATGCGAAGCGTGGCCCCGAGGTCGGGCACGAAGCCCAGCACCGAGGACGCGACGACCAAGTCGACACGAACGTCCGCGGGAAGCGGCCCCGCCTCCGCGCGGACGTGGGGCCACGCGCTCGCGCGCGCTTCAAACTGCTCCAGCATCGCCGGCGACGTATCGAGCCCGATGATCGACTTCGCCTGGTCGGCCAGGCGAGCCGTCATCAGCCCGGTCCCACACCCAAAGTCCAAGACGTCTCGGCCCTCGAGCGGGAAGAACTCCTGCTCGAGCGTCGCGAGCAGACTGTGGTGCGCGGCGGCGGCGTACTGCCGCACCGCAGGGTTGTCGTCCCAGCCCTCCGCGGACTCGGCCCACGCATCGGTCATGGGTGAAGCCTACCAATCGCGACAGGCCACGGCTGACCCAAAGCCAGCGGTAAATCCCACCCGCCGTAACGTCTGCGCACCAGCGGGCATGGAAGAGTCATGACGACCGTTCGGCCTCTGATCCTGCTCGTCTCGCTTACCCTGCTTTCGGCCTGCAACGACGGCGTAGCCCCTGGAGAGGACTCGGATGCAGTCGGAACGACGAGCTCGGCGTCGGGAGAACCCGGTAGCGGAGACGCCGGGAACGACGACGGTGGTGGGTCGGCCAACGCGTCCGCCGCAACCGCGGGCTCTGGCTCGGGTGATACGGGGAGCAGCGATGGCACCGGGGACGACAGTGGCGGTGACGCGACCTCGGGAGCGACCGAAGTCTCGCCCAGAACGCTCGCAATCGGCGACTCGGTGTTCGAGTGGAACATCGACGACGGGCAAAGCATCCCCGACTTCGCCGCCCAAGAGGCGAACTTGGAGATGGTCAACGCCGCGATCGGCGGCACGATGATCCTCGGGGGGAAGGAGTCGATCCCCAGCCAGTACTACGCCGACGGCTGGGGCCGCGTGCTCATCGACGGTGGCGCCAACGACGTGGGCGACGGCTGCGGGTGCGGCGACTGCATGGACGTGGTCGACCAAATCATCAGCGAGGACGCGTCCGCCGGAGCATTGGTCGAGCTGATCGACCAGATCCGCAGCGACGGCGCGGACGTCATTCTCATGGGCTACTACACGATCCCGCCGGGGTCGGAGTTCGAGAACTGCGACGAGGAACTCGCCGCCATGGACACGCGCTACGCAGCGCTCGCTGAAGCACGCGAAGGCGTCACCTTCGTGAGCGCCGCCGACGTGATGCGCTGGGACGACAACCCGGAGTACTACGATGACGACCTCGTCCACCCCGCACCCGAGGGCAGCGAAGCGGTCGGCCGATACATCGGACAGGTCATCAACGGGCGCTGAACCGCGGCGCTACTGGCAAATGCCGGTGGGGCTGCCGCAGTCGCCGGCGCCTTCGCACGTACCGCTCTCGCACTGCGCGTCGAAGCGGCACTCGTCTCCGCTGAGCAGGGCGCCGGGGCAGTACGGGATGTTGCACTCGGTCGGGAAGTCCTGCCGACGCAGGCCGTGGGCGGGCAGCACCGTCACGCCGGAGGTGTCGATGTCGTCGGCCATCTCCCAGGGACCGTTGCGCTCCTCGTCGACGCGCTCCCACATCCGGATCCAGTCGTTCGCGGAGTACCGCAGCGGCTCGACGTCGGTACCGAGCGCCTCAAGGTCGTCGACCAGGTCGAGCACCACGCCCATGTGCGCCATGCCCTTCTCGTCGAAGTCCGTGCCCAGTCGCGGCGCGCTGTCGTCACGCTCGGACTTGGCCTGACACTGCGCTTCCTCGGGGAACGAAGCGGAGCACGCCTGTGGACCGAAGCGCGGACGGGTCTGCTGAATGAAGCCGTTGAGGTCCGACCCCAAGCCGATTGGAACCTTCAAGCCCATGCGGCCGAAGTCGTAGGCCTGGGCGAACGAGCGGCTCGATCCCTGGCAGGTGTTGGCCACGGGCGAGGGCTCGTAGGTGCTGGTCTCCTCATGGGCCGTGCGGAGGCCCACCATCCCGCGCGTCTGTCGAAGCATCTGCGAGACCCACCACGGCGTGGTCTTCTCTTCGGCGCCCTTGCCGGGCGTCATCACTTCGCGGAAGTGCGCGTGCGAGAGGTAGAACGGGTAGTAGTCGTACTCGACCAGGATCTCGAACAGGTCCTCCACCGACTTCTCGCTGAGGTGGGCGGCGTCGACGAGCATGCCGCGGTCGAGCATCTCGCGGACGAGTTCCTTGCCCTCGTCGGTGAGTCCTTTGACGTTGCGACATTCAGCGTCGACGTCGAAGCCGATCGTGACCTCGGGCGTGGTCAGGGCGCAGTCGTAGTCGATGTGGCAGTTCTCGGCGTACTGCGCGACGTGGAAGATCGTGTTGTGCGGTGCCGCCCCGCCGAAGCGGTTATCGAGCTGGTGGACCGGCTGCAGCGTCCGAACGCCAAGGTCGTAGAGCTGGTCGAGCTGCGGACGCCAGTCGCCGTCGGCCATGATGTGCGACGCTTCGACGCTGAGAATGATCGCGAGACGATCCTCTTCGACGATGCGGCGCGCATCGGCGGGCGTCAGCGCAATCTCCAGCCAGTCGTGCTTCTCCGCGTACGCGTTGGCCATCTCGAGCTGGAGGATCACGTCGTCCATCTCGTTGCACTGCGGGCGCGTCACGTTCTCGTCGGGCAGCGCCTGGCAGAGCCAGTCGAGCGACACCGCCGAGATGACCTCGACGCGCAGTCCCTTGTCGTAGGCCTCGCGCATTTGGTCGGTCCACACCTGCTGGTGCGCGACCGCGTCCCAGCGCGGCCAGCCCTCGAAGTCGGGGAAGCCGGTCGTGCGGTCGGCGTGGATCCCGGTGTCGCCAGCGCTGCCGGGAATATTCGCGATGAACTCGCCAACTGCACCGCCGCCACCGTTGACGATGGTGGAGACGAGCGGAACGAGCTCGGTGAGTTCTTCGAGCGTGGTGTCGGGGCACTCGCCGATCAGCGGCGCAAGGTCCTGCTGCAGACGCCCGTGGTCGCCGGGGTTGCCGCCATCACACGGGCCCAGCGCCGACGCGCCATCGCCTTCGACCGTTCCGTGCAGCCAGCCGCCGCCGAACGCTTCTTCGGCGAACATGTGCAGGTGCAGGTCCGCGACGCCCTGCAGGCGTTCGGGCTCTGGGATCCCGCCGCTGCTGGAGTCACCGCCCGAGGACCCGTCCGCCGCGGTCGTCGTCGACGGACCCGCCGTCGAGTCGCCGTTGCTCGACGAGCCTCCCCCCGCAGCCCCATCGTCCCCGCATGCGGGAAGTGCCAGTGACAACGTGAGGCTGAGAGAAGCAAAGGTCGTGCGCCGCATCGGTAGCCTTCGATGGTAGGTGCCAGTCCGACAGATGGTCAAGGCACTCAATGTCAGGTACGGCGAGCAAAGTACGAGCGCTTTCGCCCTAGGGGCCGGTTCGAGGCTGTTTTCGGCCGGTCGGGGCGCGCGGGCCCGCGAGCCGACTCCATGCCTCGGAGTCCTCGGTGGTGAGCCGCGCCAGCCCTTCTACCGGGCCCGCAGCACGTGAAAGTCGCCCGCAAGCTCGGCCAGGTAGAGCTCCAGCCTGGAGTATCCGGCGTCGTTGATGACGTCGGCCGGCGGCTGCCATCCGTGCGGCACGCCCTCTTCGTCGAGCTCGCGACGGTCCCGCGTCCCGGACCGATAGACGGGGTGGACGAAGGACGCATGGTCCCCGAGGCCGCCGTCCCCGAACGACTGGGACGTCGAGGCCGGCCCGGTCCCTTCGCGCGCCCAGGTGATGTACCGAAGGTCATTCTCGCGGTCGTTGTAGGGCGTCCCGTCGGCGGTGAAGCGAACGCCCGCACCCACGTTGGCAAGCACGACGTCCTTCACGTCCTCGGTCGCGTGCAGCGTCATCTCGCCGTGGGGCGTCGGCGCGGGCTCGTAGCGCCGCGCAACGTCGGACACATCGCGCGGGTCCTCCGGATCGAACGTCGCAAGCATGGCCCAGTCGTCGTCACCAACGTCGTGGAACACGCTGCCGTCCTTGTCGACGACGAGGTTCTCCGCGATGTAGAAGTTCGCGTTCGTCTCGATTGGCGGGACCATGTTGGTCGCCTCCCGATAGTCGTAGCGATGCATCAACCCGTAGTTGAGGTCGGCGTTGTAGGGCGCAGCCTCATAGTAGTTGTGGTGAATGTCGATGGGCTGATTCCCGTTGTAGTGGGTGCTCATTCGATTCCGCCAGCCATACACATAGTTGTTGTAGATCTGGTCGGCGGTCTCCCCGTTGCCCGCGGTATTGAAAAACCGGTGCGTCAGCCCGATGAAGGCGTTGTGGTGGTTGGAGAATCCGTCCCACGCGCCCCACGTGCTCAGCTGCGCGTCGTCGTCGTCCGGATGAATCTGACGCGCGTAACTGGCCAGGATCCCCCCGCTGCCGCCTGTATTCTGCTGGTAGCTGCCCTCGTGCAGCAGCGAGTGCTGGGTGGTGCTCAGCCCCCCGCGACCGAGGTCCACGTCGATTTTCACCATGCCGCCGCCCGTGTAGTTCGCCCAACCTCCGGTGTAGTGGTCCAGGATCGAGTTGTAGGAGCCCGACCGGGAGAACGGGATGAGCAGGCTGCCGCCGTTGTCCTGAGACGCGAATCCACCTTCGGCCGCGATGTATCGAATGATCGTGTTCTCCATCGAGAGGCGGATGTCGATGTCGGCGCCGTCGTCGGGGATGGTGATGTTGACGCCACCAAGGTCGTTGGCGGTCTCCCCTGCGATGGTCAGGTCGTCGCCCGAGGCCGTCAGCCGACTCTGAATCCTGAACTCCCCGCCGACCAGGAAGTACACGATGCGCGGATAGTCCTGCTGAAGCGCCCATCGCAGCGACCCTTCTTCGCCGGTGTCTTCGGTCGTGGTGACGTAGAGGATCGTCCCGCCCCGTCCGCCGGTCGCCCGTGCGCCGTAGCCCTCCGCCGTTGGGAACGCCTTGCGCGTGGACAGAATGACGTCGTCCGTCTCTGCGGCCCCGGTACTGTCGTCGGCGCCCGTCTCGGTGGATTCCCCGCCACCGGTCGCTTCGCCCGAAGCACCCCCCGTCGAAGCGTCGCCCGCCGCCTCGCCACCGGCATCAGCCGCAGCGCCCGTTGCCGGAAGGGCTCCCTCGGCCGCCCCTTCAGCCGGGTCTGCTCCGCACCCAGCAACGGCGACGAACAGACAGCAGAGGGTGGAAAACGTTCGAGTGTTCATGGGCGCGTCGACCAGTGCCGACGTTGCGCAGCCACGGAGACTGTCCGTGCCAAAGTGCGATGGTGTCCGACGCGTAACCGAGGTTACGCACCGCCGGGACACCGCCTCAGACGCCTACCACTCGACGACGCCGGCCTTCTTGAGGCCGGTGAGCAGTCGGTGCAGGGCGAGGTCGTCCTTCTCGCTGGTGTCGAGCACGTTCTTCCAGCCGCCCATCTCGACGATGTCCTGGATGAGCCCGACGGAGTCTTCGCCGAGGGTGTGCCAGCGAACCGGGCTTTTCTTGACCAGACGAACGCGGTCGCGACCCTTGGGCAGCTTGTATTTCTTGTCGAGGGCGGCCAGCTCGTCCTGCTGACGCGCGGCCTCCATCAACATGTGCTCCAGGGACATGTTGATCCGCGTGGGCGGCTCGTCCATGTCGCCGTTCTCGAGCTCGAAGCTGCCCTTTTGCCACAGCAGCATGCGCATCAGCGCCTTTTCCGGGTGCAGCCGCGGGTTGCCTTCGATCGCCGCGTAGAACACCAGACCGTCCTGCAGATGCAGCATGCCGGTGCGCCCGCCCTCGACGTCGCGAACCTTGAGAATGCCGGTCTTCCGGCTCGTGGCAAGCCACTGCAGGACGTCCATCAAGGGGATGTCCTCGATGGAGCCGGTCATCGAGTGGTTGGCGGTGTCGCTGGGCCGACGACGCTTTTGCTCGCCGGCGCGCGCCTCGGACACATCGGCGGCGTCCTTGAACTCGACGGCCGCCAGGTTCGAGCCGATCGCGAGGCGGTCACCATCGCGCAGGCAGTGCATCTGCACCTGCGTCCCGTTGATGTGGGTGCCGTTGCGCGAGCCCAGGTCCCGGAGCCAAATGCGGCCCCGCCGCGAGAAGAACCGGACGTGCTTGCGACTGACGGCGTCATCCGCGAGCACCAAATCGGCCTCGGTGCTGCGGCCTGCGATGCAGTTCTCGGCGTCCAGCGGGAATTCACGGCCGGCGTACTTGCCGTGCAGGAAGCTCAGAACTGGAACCGCAGACTCCGCCATCGTGTGCCCGGCACGGTACGGCGCCCGCGCAGGTGAGGTCAAACACTGGACAGCCCGCTCGAGCGAATGCGGCCGCCGGGTCGAACGTCTCTCAGGAGGCGAAAAGCACTCAAACCCGGGGATCCCCCCGATCCAGCGGCAGGTGCGCCACTGTCTATTTCGACCGGGAACCCCATCTTGCTGACACCACGGAAGGCTTCCACACTGATGATCGTGCGGTTTTTGAAGTTTCGTTCTGCGCGGGCCCCTCTGGGCGCCGCGCTCCTGGGTCTCGCGTTGCTGGGCTCCGGGTGCGCGAACCGTCGCGCAGCGAAGACCTCGGCACCCGAGCCGATGCCCGCGCCTCGCATGGTCGTCGCCGAGCCGACGCCGGCGACCGACGTCTACGTGGAGGAGTCGATCCGCTACGAGACCGCGCCCGCGGAGTACCCCGATGCCATCGGCTACGAGTCGCTGAGCAATGGTGAGCAGGTCGTGGTGGTGGAGTACGTCCACACGTACCCCGACGAGATCGAGAGCTTCCCGCAGGTGACCTGGGCGGGCCGCACCTACTACAACGTGCACGGCGACTTCGTGTACTGGTCCCCCGGCTGGGGCTGGTGCTACTACCTCGGCCCGCCGGCGCCTCTGGTGACGTACTGGAACGGCTACTACCCATGGGCAACCTACGCGTGGGGCGTGGGTTACTACGGGCCCGGCTGGTACTGGGGCGGGGTCGGCATGTACGGCTACCACGCGTACGGCCTGTCGGTGGTCCACGTGAATCACCACCACCACGGTTATCACCAGACCAATCGTCGACCCGGGCGTGACGCACGGCCCTCCCGCCATGCGGGCGCGGCCGCCCCGACCCGCGGACAATCGACCGGCCCCGTCCACAAGGGCGAAGCGACCGGTCCAGCGCGGCGCAAGCTGCCCGAGGGGTCCCGCGAGAGCCGGACCAACCCCACGCGCGCCAACCCTGGGCGCCTGGCCACCACCACCCCCGCGCGCCGCAACCCGGGCACCACGAACAAGGCCAAGCGCACCAACGGTGGCGGCCGGCTCGCGACCGGACCGCAAGGCTCGCGCACCAACCCCAACGCGCCGGTTCGCACCAACGGCTACACGACCGCCGGCGGCCGACGGATCACGGTCGTGGACCCGGCCGGGACGAGTACGAGCCCCGCGCGCCGCAACCCCAGCACCAAGACGACGCGGCCCACCACGGTCGGGCGCGTGCCGAGCTTCAGCGCGCCCAAGCGCAGCAACCCGGCCCGGGCCAACCCGGTCGCGCCTCGCCCCACCAGGACGACCCGGACCAACCCGTCCTCGGGCGGCACGGTGCGCAACAACCCGAAGCCGGCGGCCCGTCCGACCCGGACCACGTCGAGCTGGGGCTCCAACTACAGCAACAAGCCCAAGCGGGCCGCACCCAGCCGAAGCCAGCCCACGCGCAGCAACCCCGCGCGTAGCCAGCCCACGCGCAGCAACCCTGCGCGCAGCAATCCCTCGCGCAGCCGCTCCAGCGGCGCGGGCTATCGCGCACCCTCGCGCTCCTCGTCGCCAAGCCGCAGCCGGGCGCCCAGCCGTTCCGCACCCAGCCGCAGCGCACCCAAGCGCAGCGCACCCAGCCGCTCCGCGCCCAAGCGCAGCGGTGGCGGCAAGAAAAAGCGCTGAGCCGCAGAAAGATTGACCCGAGCCCCAGCCTCATCGCCACGCGGTCCACATGGGACCAGCGCGATGGGTTGGGGCTTCGGCGTGCTTGCTTCTGTTCGCTTGCAGCGAGCCTCCGCGGGAGGAGGACGAGGGGCTCAGCGCGGGCGGCACGTCTCCCACGACGGGCGCGGCGTCAGCGGCCACCAACCCCGGCCAGGCGTCGACCACCGCCGCGAGCGGCGACGAGAGCAGCGGCCTGCCTGACGGCTCCAGCTCCGAGGATGGCGGTGACCTCCTGCTCGACGTCGGCGCGCCCGACAGCGGCGGCCCCAAGGGCACCGGCGACGGCACCGACCTGGGCTGCGAGTACATCGACGTGTTGTTCGTGGTCGACATCTCGGCCTCGATGGGGGAGGAGCGCGCCAACCTGGCCGCAAACTTCCCAAACTTCGTGGCCGTGCTCGATGACTACGTCGCCGACAACGGGGCGCTGGGCTACCGCGTCGGCGTGACCAACTCCAGCATCAACCAGGACCACGGCGGCTGCGAGACCACGATGGGCCTCGACGGCGCGCTGATCTCCTGGGGCGGCGGGTTCTTCGACCAGAGCGACTGCGGCACCGGTGGCACCCCTTGGCTCGACGGTCCCGCCCCCAACCTCGCCGAGAACTTCTCCTGCCTGGCCGAGAACCCGATCCCCATGGGCGGCGGCTCCGACTGCGGGCACGAGCGTCCGCTGGGCGTGATGGAGCGGTTCGCCAACGCCACCGAGCCCGGCGCGGGCGGGCCCAACGATGGCTTCTATCGCGGCGAGCAGTCGCTCTTCGTGGTCGTGAACCTCACCGATGAAGACGAAGACGCCGACTTCACCGACACCACGCCCGCCCAAACGAAGGCGCGGCTCGACGCGTTCGCGGGCGGCGAACAGCGCTACGTGGCCGTGACGATCGCGGGCCCCGAAGCCTGCGACTCGGCCTTCGGCAGCGCCGACGAAGCGGTCGAGCTGGCCACCTTCACCGACCTGGTCCCCAACGGTCTGTTCGGCAACATCTGCGAAGGCGACCTCGCCAGCGCGCTCGAGCAAGCCCTGGACCTGATCCAGTCGTCCTGCGACGCCCTGCCCCCGCCGGCGGGCTGAGGGGCTCACTGCATCACGCAGACAACCTCGTCGCTTCCCGGAGTTCCCCAGTCGTCAGCAAAGGACTTCGACGGTAGCGGCACGTCGGACCAGCACCAGTTGTCAGCATCATCGTTGGCGTCTACGGCCCACGAATCGGACGCGAGGGCGATCGCGCGACCATCGTCGGGACTGTCCGCCGCAAAAAAGAGCGCCGTCTCGTCGAGGACAATCCCCTCGCCGAACAGCGCCGCGCCTTCGATGCTGCCGTTCGTAAAAGCCACGCCACCATAAAACGCCAGCGGATCGGGAGAGGACGTGTAGGGCCACGTCTGCTGCGCCAAGACGCCAACCTCGCCCGGAAGGAGCAATACGCTGACCGACACGATCGCACCGGGGGCGCCATCAATGACGTCATCAGCGTCGCCCACGCCAAGCCCCAGGAGGTCCACGGAAAACTGGGTCGCGTTGTAGACCTCGAGCCACTCGCATACGTCGGCGGGGCAGTTCGGGTTGAGCATGATCTCCGTGATGACGAGATCGCCGGGCATCAGCTCGTCGACCGTCAGGACCATGTCGTCCGCGCCTGTGCTCGTGCTGTCGCTGGCATCGGTCGAACTCGACGTCGTCTCCGCCCCGGTCACGCCACCCGTCGAGCCCGAAACGTCGGCGCTCGACGACGACCCGGTGCTCGTCTCTGGAACGTTGCTCGTCCCCGAGGTCGTCCCCATGCCGCTGGTCGTGGCGGACGGCTCGACTCCGGACGAGGAGCCGTCCGCGGTGTCTGCGGGGACGCATTTGCCGCCCAATCCCTCCGCGGCAAGGTCTCCGTAGCGCTGCCCGGACGCGCAGTCTTCATCGGGGAAGCTGCAGTAGCCGGTCGGCTGACACATGCCCGCGCGGCCGTCGTCCGAACACTCCGAGTTCTCGACGCATCGAAAGTCCTCGGATGCGCTGCATCCCGAGCACGACAGAAGCACCAGCGCAGCGACCCGTACGAGATCCACGATCCACACCATGCGTCATCGCGCGTTGCAGTCGCAAGGGCGATGCAGGCTCTACTCGAAGCCGGCGTCGGTGTTTTGGAGCACTTCGTCGGCCGTGAGGGCGCGGCAGTAGATCGCGACCAGGTGGACCTCGGCCTCGAGGGCCCGGTCGAGGCTCAGCTCGTTGCCGATCGCCAGCGACATCGTGCCGTCGGTTGCCCAGGTCGAAAAACTCGACGCTCGGGTGCCCGTCGCCACTTCGACACCGTCGAGATACAGGTGCTCGTCGCCGTCGTCTTCGTGGACAAACACGAAGTGCCGAGCCTCGCCGGGACGCGGCGCCTCGAGGTAGTCGAGGTCGGGCGTGCCGTTCTGGCTGGTCACGGAGGTTCGCAAGCGGGCCTTCCAGCCTTGCTTGCTGCCGTCGATGTCCTGGCCGAGCAGCAGGCTGAAGTTGCGCGCCCCGGAGTCGCGCGAATACGTCAGGATGCGCGCGGGCCCGGGCACGTCGGTTGGGCCCGGCGTGATCCACGATTCGAGCGTGAGCGCATTGCTGGCAGAGCACTCGAAGTTCAGCTTGCTCAGCGACCCACTCGAGCGCGCAATGGTGGACGCGTCCCCTTCGAATGCGAGACCCGTTGGCGTGAACGCATACCCGGAGCCTTGCAGCTCGAGATCGACGGGGGGTGACGACGACGACGAATCGGGGACCAGGCCCGTACTCCCCGCTTGCAGCTGATAGAGCACCGTCAGCCCATCTTCGACGCGGCCGATCGGTTGGCCCGTCGTCGACGCGTCCGTGGTGGAGCTCGTCGCCTCGGTGGGGTCGACGGGCTCCGAGGTCGAGACGCTGGAACCACCGTCATCGGGGTCGGGCGTGTCGGGCAGCGACCCGGTGCCAGCGCTCGTCGTCGTGGAGCCGGAGCCCCCGGCGCTCGATCCCTCGGACGACGTCGGCACGGGGTCCTCGGCCGGGACGCAAAGATCGGCGATGCCCGGAATGGCCAGCTCGCCGAAGCGGCGCCCGCTGGCACATCCATCATCGGGAAAGCTGCAGTAGCCGTTGGCTTCGCACTGCCCCTCGCCGCCGCACGCGGTGTCGTCATCGCATTGGAACGACGCGTCGCTGGGGCACCCCAACAACCCCAGCGCGGACACCAGCCCGGCTACGCGCGTCCATCCCCACCGCACGCGAATCAAGGTACCACTGGTGCACGCACCACCGCGCGTCAGAAGCCAGCGGCGAAATTCTGGGCCAGCTCGGCGTCGGTCAGCGCGCGGCAGTAAATGGCCGCCAGGTGGACTTCGCCATCCAGGGGTCGGTTGCTGTCGACTTCATTGCCCAGCGCCAGCGACATCGTGCCGTCGGTCGTCCACACGAACGCACCTGCCCGCAGACCTGTAGCCGCCGAAACGCCATCCAGCACGATCCGCTCGTCTCCAGACGACTCGTGCACGTACGCGACGTGAACGAGCACCCCGTTCTCGATCTCGGTGCCCACAGTCGTGAGGTCGGGCTGGCCGTTGTCATCGGTCGTAGATGTGCGAAGTCGCCCCTTCCATCCAAGCTCCTTGCCGTCGATGTCCAACCCCACCGCAAGCGTGACGTTGCGGGAACTCGACCCGAGGGAGTAGCTCACCAACCGGGGCGGCCCGGAAATATCGGCCATCGTCGGGGTCACCCAGGCCTCGACGGTGATGGCGTCGCTGGCGAGGCAAGCCTCGTTCAACTTGGTCAGGGACCCTGTCGAATACGCGCCCGTGAGTTCGTCCCCCGTGAACAACAGCCCCGTCGGCGTCCACGAATAGCCTGTCCCCTGCAGCGTCAGGTCGATGGCCGGCTCGCCGGGGGCCAGGTCGACGATCGTGTCTCCGTCGCCGCCCGCCAGCCGGTACAGGATGGTGAGCCCCTCCTCGACCCGCATCGGAGGCGGCTCGATTCCGGTGCTGTCGTCGTGCGTGCCGGACGTGGAGGTGGTGCTGTCCCCCTCTGCGCCCGTTGTCGTGCTGACCTCGCCGACGCCCATCGTCGTGCCGGTCGCGTCGGTCCCGGTGGTGAGCGCGGTGGTGAGGCTCGTCGTCGTGGGCGGCGGGTCGCCGGTGGTGCTGGTCGAGGAGCCGGTCGTCGTGCTCGACGTGGCGGAGGCGTCTTCCTGCACGCAGGTGCCGCTGAGCCCGCTGCCGGCGAACTCGCCATATCGGCGCCCGCTGAGGCACAACGAGTCGGGGAACGAGCAGTAGCCGTTCGCTTCGCAGGTCCCGCCGTCCCCACACGAAGCGTCCTCGAGGCACGTGAAGCTGGTGGACTGGCAGCCGAGGCCGACCACGGCCCACGCCGCCACGCTCAGTCCCCACCCCCGCACCGGACGAGGATACCAGCGACCGGGACGCGCGCCTGAGTGCAACGCGGCGGCCGTGCCCTACACTCCGGCCATCGTGGCCCTCCTGCACTGGATCCGCGCGGCTCGGCCGCTCGCGCACGCGAACATTGCCGTGCCGCTGCTCGTCGGCGAGGTCCTTGCGTGGGCGCTCACCGGGATGTGGGACCCGCTGCTCGTGGGCCTGACCCACGTCGCGGGGCTGCTCGACCAGCTCTTCATCGTGTTCGCCAATGACGTGGCCGACGAAGCTGGCGACCGACTCAACGACGAACCCACGCCATTCTCGGGAGGCAGCCGCGTCCTGGTCGACGGACAGATCAGCCCGGCCGCACTTCGCCGCGCATCGTGGCTGGCCGCCGTGGCGCTGCTGGGTCTGGCCGCGTACATGGCCTTCGGGCTCGACCGCCCGCTGCTCTTCCCCGCCTGGGTCGTGGGCATCGCGCTGCTTTGGGCCTACAGCTACCCACCGCTGCGCCTGTCGTATCGGGGCTGGGGCGAGGTTGCGCAGGGTCTCGGCTTGGGCATCGTGCTGCCGCTGGTCGGCTTCTACACGGTTGCGGGTTCGCTGGACGCTCTACCGGCGTCCGCGATGGCACCGCTGTTCCTGCTGGGGTTTGCGGGCAACATCAACACCGCCCTGCCCGACGCTCGCGCCGACGCGCGCTGCGACAAGGCAACCTGGCCGGTTCGGTTCGGCCTGCCGCGCGCCCGCAAGCACACGCTGCAGCTGCTCGCGGTCGCCACGTTCATGACCCCGTTCATCCTCGTCGACCATCCCCAGTCGACCTGGTTCGCGGTCGAGGCCAGCGCCGCGGCGGTGTTGGCACTCGCAGCGCTGACCTGGCGCGACGCCGATCCCGACGACCGCCGCGCCTGCGTTCGCTTCGTCTTCCTCGGCGGGCTCGCCCTGAACGTGCTGATGGTCGGTTGGTGCATCGCACTGTGGACGTCGACCCCGCACGGTATATAGAGGGGGCTCATGAGTCGCCCGCTCCACGCGCACAGTGCCTCGGACCTGAAGGCCATGCTCGACGAGGGGCGCGTCACGTCCCGCGAAATCGTCGAAGACCTGCATCGCCGCGCCGACGATGTCGAGCCGCGGGTCAACGCCTTTTGCATCGAGTTCCGCAGGCAGGCGCTCGCCCAGGCGGACCGTCGCGACGAGGCGCGCAAGGCCGGTCGTGACCTCGGGGCGCTGCACGGCGTCCCCGTCACGATCAAAGAGTCGGTCGACACCGCGGGCGCGCCCACGACCTGCGGCATGAAGGCGCGCGAGGGCAACATCGCCGAAGAGGACGCGCTCGTCGTTCAGCTCGCGCTCGAGCAAGGGGCGATCATCCTCGGCAAGACCAACGTCCCGCAGACCTTGCTCGCGCCCTTCGAGAGCACCAACGCGGTGTACGGCACGACCAACAACCCGTGGAACCTCGGCCGCGCGCCTGGAGGCAGCAGCGGTGGTGAGGGTGCCGCGCTCGCCTCGGGCACCAGCGTGCTCGGCGTGGGCACCGACATCGGGGGCTCGATTCGCTCCCCGGCCTCGCTCTGCGCCGTGTACGGCATCAAGCCCACTGCGGGGCGCTGGTCCAACCGTGGCTCGCGTGGTGTCCTTCCCGGACAGGAGTTCATCCGCGCGCAGATCGGCCCCATGGGCCGCAGCACCGACGACCTCATCCTGTTCATGAAGGCGCTCGACCGGCCCGAGCACTACGCGCGCGACCGTGGCATCCCGCCCGTTCCCTTCCGCGATCCCAACGACATCGACGCGAAGACCCTGCGCGTGGGCTACTACGACGATGACGGGTACCTCAGCCCCGCCGCGTCCGTGCGCCGCGCCGTGGAAGAGGCGGCCGGCATGCTCGCCGACGCGGGCATCGAGGTGAAGCGCATCCGTCCCCCCAACGTGGCCGAGAACCTCGAGGTGTTCTTTGGCGCGATGTCGGCCGACGGACTGAACACGCTCGTCGACGCGCTGCACGGCGAGCCGTTTGCCCAGCCCGTGCGCACGGTGGCGTTCGCCAACCGAGCGCCTGGCCGCGCCCGCGCCGGCCTGTCCAAGGTCGCCCGCATGATGGGAGAGACCCGCGTCGCCAACATGCTCGACGCGCTCGGCGAGAAGCGAACCCACGAGATGTGGGCGCTCGCCAACCGCCGCAACGAAATCCGCGCCGACGAGATGGCGTTCTGGGACCGCGAGGGCATCGACCTCATGCTCACCCCAACGCTGGTCACGCCCGCCGTCCCGCACGGGGCCAGCCACGACTTCACGCTCGGCTTCGCCAGCCTCGCCCGCTACAACCTGCTCGACCAGCCCTGCGGCGTCGTGCCCATCTCGCGCGTTCGCGTCGACGAGACGCGTCGCGAGCACCCCCGCGACCGCGTCGAAAAGAAGGCCGCCGAGATCGAGGCCCAAAGCGTAGGCCTGCCGGTCGGCGTGCAGGTCGTCGGCCGCCCCTGGGAAGAGCCGCAAGTCCTCGCCATGATGAAGTACCTCGAAGCCCTCGCCCGCGGGCGCGACGAGTACCCCGCCGTCCCGGTCAACCCGTGACGTACAGCTACGCTCGATATCTCCGCGCCAAGCGAACGGTCGACGACCGCGCGCTCAACCGCGGTGTCATGGACGCTGCGCTGCAGCGGCTTCCCCAGGACCGGCCCGTCCGCATCGCAGAGCTCGGCGGTGGCGTCGGCACGATGGTCGACCGCCTGGTGGAGTGCAGCCGCATCACGCAGGCGCAGTACGTGCTCGTGGACGTCGAGGCGCCGTTCCTCGACGAAGCGAAGACCCGCGTCGATGGCTGGGCACGCGGCGAAACGAGGCACGGTGCGCGCGAGGGCGTGTCGTTCGACGTACGGACCCGGCATGCCCGCATCGAAGACTGGGTCGACGACCCCGGCGGCACCTACGACCTCATCATCGCGCACGCGGTGCTCGACCTGGTCGACGTCCCCACGGTCCTGCCGCGGCTGCTCGCCACGCTGACCGACGGTGGAACGTTCTGGACCACGATCAACTTCGACGGCAACACAATCTTCATGCCGAGGGATCCCCGCGACGTGCCGATCATCGACGCCTATCACCAGAGCATGGACGACCGTGACGGCTCATCCACCGCGGGCCGAGAACTGTTCGGCCACATCCACGCGGCGGGCGGCACCGTGGTGCGCAGCGGCAGCTCGAGCTGGGTCGTCCACCCCGGCGGGGCTGGCTACGAGGGCGACGAAGCCTACTTCGTGCACCACATCGTGCACACGGTCGAGCAGGAGCTGGGCGAACATCCCCAGCTCGGTCCCGACGTCCAGGCGTGGGGTACCAAGCGGCACGCCCAGATCGACGCGAACGAGCTGGTGTACATCGCACACCAGCTCGACTTCGCCGTTGGGCGCTGAGCCTCAGCCCTCGCGGTCGGTGAGCTGAAGGTTGATGTTCGCGAAGTAGTGCGTGCCGCTGTTGCGGTTCTGCCAGGCCATGAGGCGGTTCTCGACCACCTGGTAGTGAACGTAGCGGTCTCCCGTTTGCGCGGTGTGGCGCCGGGCCCACGCCTCGCTGCTGCCATTGCTGTTCAAGTACATCCAGCTCGTCGCGCCGTTGTAGGTCGCCCGAAGCGGGCCTTCGGGAAAGATGTCGAGGACGATGTCGTTGCCCTCGTTGTCTTGGGCGACGTATCGGCCCGGCGTGTACGTAGTGCGGGGCAGGGCGAGCTGGGCCACGATGCTGGCGTCCACGTCACCGGTCGGCTCTTCGGGCCCCAAGTCCCAGGTGAAGCTGGCGAAGCGAGACGTGTTCCAGGTCGAGGAACTCCACGACGCGCTGCGAACGTTCGACTGAAGCGGCTCGCCGTCGAAGGTCTCGAGCGCATGACCGACTCGCTCTCGAATGTCGAGGTGCTCCTGGCTCGCGCCGAGCTCGGGCAGCTCGATCCACTGCGTGTCGAGCCGCTCGCCGTCCTGCCAAAGCTCGACGAGGTACACACCGGCCTGGACGCGTTGAGGGTTCGCCTCGAGCACGCGGTCGTTTTCGTCGAGACTCTCGATGATGAGAAGCTGTTGGCCCTCTTCGAGCACCGGCCACGTGGAGCGGTCCTGTTCGACCTCCATGTTGACGCTGTAGGAGTAGCTGTTGTTGTTCGACCGGCTCCAACGCCGGCTCTCGTGAATCTCGGTGTTGGAGCTCCGCGCGATCGTGATATCACCGATCGCCACCTCGTCCGCCATGACGCCGGGCGTGGGGACGGCGGTAATCGCCGCAAGTGTCGACTCGCCCTGCAGCAGGTAGTGCTCGCGCGCGGCCTCGATGTGGGCCAGCTCGGACGGCGTGAACGCGCCCGGGGCTGCGATCGCGCCGTCGATATCCTCGATGGACACGGTGTCGTCGTCACCGTCGTCATCGAACGCCAGCTCCATGCGGCGGAGCGAATCGCGAAGCTGCGCCGGGAAGTCGTTGATCTGCAGCCACTGCGGCAGCTCGAGTTCGCCGGGGTCGATGCTCCGGTCTTCGATCTCCAGCGGCGCGAAGTCGTCGAAGCCCACCGTCTCGATCGCGCTGTCGGGGACCTCGAGAAGCGGCCACAGGTCGGGCAGCGCCGCCTGCTCCTCAGGGAACAACAGGTCGAAGTACGGGGACTCCTCCATGCGAACGAGCTCCTCGACGTCGAGTCGACCGTCAGCCGGCAGCGCATCGATGATGCCGTCGGCCCGCTCGGCAAGGCTCGACAGCACGCCGGGCAGCCCATCGACCTGCTGCAGCGCATAGATCGAGCGGTCGTGCAGATACATCGCGTCGTCGTCCGCGAAGTCCGACGGGATGTCGGCACCCGTCAGCGTCGCGATCGCATCCGCCTTGCCACCCACCTTCGCCGGGGCCATCCACGCCTCGGACTCGCCCGGGTCCACGTCACACGCTCCAAGCGCCAAGAGGATGCTGCACACCGTGAGCCGCTTCATGTGCGCTCAGGTAGCACTACGCGCTACATCGTTCCACCGAGCTTTGCGTGAATCCGGCGAGCCGCCTTCGGCCGAAGATGCTCTTGAACGCCGTTATTCTGGGTCCTGAGGCGCCTTGCGCTTGCGAGCAGGGCCCGGGCGAAAGCGAGCACGGGCGGTACGATCAGGCTGCTGGGTCAGCCGAGCTCCGGAAGAAGTGCCAGTGAAGTCCACCCGAGCCACCATCACGACGGGCTGTGGAGCCTCGGGCTCCGAAAGCACCACTGAAGGCGATCGAATGCCTCCTATGCGGCTTCTTGCCCGCCTCATGCTGGCGGCTCAGGAGGACGGGGGCTCCGCTCCCACACCGGAAGCACCCCGATGCGAAGGCCGAGGCACAGCCACGCTCGAAGTAAACACGCGCGGCTGGTTGCGCTGGGGCTCCTTGCTGCGACCTCGGCTTGCGAAGAACTCGACCTTCCTCCGATTCGGTACGAGACGAACCGCGCCAGGATCGGCACGTCCTTCGACGAGCCCCTGTGCGCCGCAGACCTTGCGTGGTTCGACCCCCAGATCGAGTTCATCGAGCAGAGCCTGGGCGTAGTACGCCCCGAACCGGTCGAACTGTACATCTACGGAAACGAGTCGCTCCCGTGCTCGGGCGACCCGATCGGCTGCTACCACCTCGAAGAAGACGTCATCACAGGGCAATGGCCGTCCATCGACCACGAGATGGTCCACGCCATCACAAACGGGCGACTCTCTTTCCCATCGAAGTTCTGGGAGGAAGGAGCCGCCGAAGCCCTCTCCCAAGAGGGAACAGATCGAGACCTGCTTGTGCAGCTCACCCCCGACGTTGTCCGCTCCAACCGGAGACCGAGCTACGACGCGGCGGGACACTTCGTTCGATTCCTGTACGAAGACTTCGGAGATGAAGCCACACAGCAGCCGAACTCGTCGCGCGATGACGCCGACGTCATCCTCGAACACGAGACGGCCTACACCGACCTCGCCAAGAGCCCCAAGCCTTGGCGAACGAAGACCGAGCGCTACCAGCTCGTCGCCTCCCTCCTCGAAGCGCTGATCCGCAAGCACGGCACCAGGCTCCTCTGACCGGTGCCGCCTCTCGGGCTTCGGTCACGCTTTATCGCGGACACGTGACCGAACGCGCCGATTCAACGGCTCACCGAAGCGCACCTGAAAACTCAGAGCACTTCTCGCGGTCGCCCGAACAGAACTCCGCTGTCCCTGGGCCATAGCTGTAGACGATGTTCTCCACGATCCCTGGATGCGCTCGCACGCCTCGTCGCCTCCGACCGCGAACGCAGCTCCGCTCGTAAGGCACCCCTCCGACGCTCCGATTCGGCTCTCGCCCCAGGGCAGCGCACGGAAGCAACGGTCACCCAACGCGAGCGAGCAGGCCCACGCCGAGGTGCTGGCCGCGACAGTCAAGAACGCCGATGCGACGACGTGGCTGTTGGTCGGAGTGAGGATGTCCCTGTGGACGCTGAGCACCCTGAGCACGACGGTGTTTCGCATCTTCGACGACGGTGCCCAGGCGACCATCGAGTCGACGTTCGCGGACGAGGACGGCAAGCACCAAGGCATCCTGGTCAGCGACAGAGCATCGGTGTTCGGGTTCTGGCTGATGGCGATGGGGCAGGTGTGCTGGGCACACCTCCTGCGACTGTTCGTCGGGTTCTCGCAGCGAGCAGGCTCTGCAGGGTCGCTTGGACAAGAGCTGCTCGACCACGCGGCGCTCGTCTTCGAATACTGGCGGGGATATGACGAGGGCGAGCTGTCGCGCGAAGAACTCCAGCAGTGGATGGAGCCTCTCGCGCGCCGCTTCGAGGCGTTGGTTCGGCGTGTCGCCGTCGCGGGCATCCTGGTCTTGTCGGGGTCGTGTGCCAACTTGCTGGCGCACGCTGCGGCGTGGTGGTTGTTCCCCATGGGCCGCGATCTCACTCACCCTTGGGCAGGTCGAAGCGCTCGGCCACCTCTTTGACGACGACGCGGGCGGGGCACGGCTCTGCGACGCGGTGGCCCGCTTGACCACCGGCGCCGTATGCATGTAGTACCATGTGGGTGTACAGGCCGGCGTCTTGGATAGGTGGTCTAGGTCTTCTCCTGTGCTGCTGCTCGGCCGCACGCGGTAGTGCGCCGCTCAACGTAGACGCAGCTCAGGAACGCACCGCCTCCACTGCGGACCCCAAGCGTGCCGACACCGGCGGCTCGAAGAGATCTTCGCGGTCCGATGCAATAAATATCGAGCCGAGGCCTCCATTCGAGCCGAACGGCGATACACGACGGGAGACTGGAGGGGACAACCGAATCCGACGCTTCGGGTGGTCTCGAGACAGTGCAACCTTCGCCCTGTGCTACGGAGACGACAACTGCCGCGCGTGCATCTTCGCAAACTCGGTTTACGACGTGGACGTCCTGCAGTCCGGGCAAGAATGCTCGAGCCCCGAAGGGGTCGTCAAAGCGGCGACGCAAGAGCAGCTCGACAGTCGATGGGTGGCGCGCCAGTTTGCCCACAACCCGGCTTGGAAGTATGGCGATGACATCACGCTCGTCTGGTCGGTTGAAGGACGGGATGCCGCGAGACAGATTGTGTTCGGTGGGCGATTGAATGGCTCCGCTGCCACGTCCCGAAGTCTCATCGTCGCCATCCCGTTGCAAGAATCTGTCCCGGAGGCTCCGTTCTTCGTGGACTTGGTATCGGCTTCGCCCGATGGTGAGCGGCTCGCGGTCGTCGTGCGGGCAGTCGCCCCTGACGTCCTGTATGAGTTCGAGCTTCAACTCATCGACGCCGACGATATCGCCAGCGGTGCCATGAGAGCGGCGGGTCGAGAGGCACTGCGTGCTCGACGTTTTGCGGACGGGGCGCGGCTGTTGGAGCGAGCAACCCAGATCAACGCAGAAGATTGGCGGGTGTTGCTGGACCTCGCATGTGCATACGAATTGCTCCACGACGACCGTGCGAAGAAGGTGCTCGAACGCGCCAGCGCACTCGGGGATGAAGCGGCGCGTGCATCCAAACAGCGTGACCGCTGCATCGATCGGGAGGGGACAACGCCAACCGGGCCCTCGGTCCGAGCCAAGGGATATGAGGACGTTCTTCAACGTTTCAAACAGGCTTGGACGTACGATTCGATCGCCCCGCGCTAGTAGACGGGTCCCCAAAAAACCCTGCTGCGCCGCACGCTTCGCGAGCGCATCGCGGACCGCCTTCGCCAAAGCGAGAAAGCTGGGAGCGCGCCGTGAGCGCCGGCGGCCGTCTGCGCCCACTGGACGGGGAGTATGTCCCCATCCTCGTCCATATTCACGCCCTCGACCCTCGTGGCCGTAGAAGTCGACCATCAGGGCCAGCCCCTTCCCCACGCCAAGCTCACCGACAGGGTCGCCCCCACGCTCAAGTACCGACGCGAGCGGCAGGCCGCCGGCATCCGTGTCGCGAAGAAGCGCGGGGTCTCAATGTGGGCGGAAGAAGGGCACGAGCAAGGCGAGCTGGCCAGCTGGCAGATCAGCGTCGCCCGAGCAGTGCGTCGGTGTTCGACTTCACCAACGTCGTGATGAACTCCATGACGAGCTTGACGCTCGGGCTGCCCCGAAGATCGGGGTGGGTCAACACCCACAGCGGCGTATCGCTCATCACCGGTTCGGTAAGCCGAACCAGGCCCGGGTCCGCATCGCCGATCGCACACGCGAGTCGAATCGCCGTGTGCCCCTTCCGCGCCGCATCTAGGAGAACCAGCAGCGAGTTCGCATACAGGGTGAAAGACTGCCGGGGGGAGAACTCGCGTCGAGCGACTTCGAGGGCGCTCCCTTCGAGGTCGGGCTCCCACCCGACCCAGGGCAGTTGGTCGAGCGGGAGCTCGAGCAGTCCAGGAGCGCCGTACAACGCCTCGGCCATCTCGGAGAGCCGGCGGCCCACAAGGTATTCGGGCGGATTCTTGGCCCGCCGCAGCGCGACGTCGGCCTCGCGCCGATTGAGATCACGAAAGGCATCGCCGACCTCGAGTTCGAGGCGTAGCTCCGGCCGCGTACGTGCGAGTTGGACGAAGTCGTCGATCCAGAGTGCGGCCAGTGGTGTCGACAGCGTGACGCGGACGGGACTGAGCTCGGACGTCTCCGCGGACAGCTCTCGCTCGAGCGCGAACAAACGCTCTTCCACCTCGCTGGCGGCGCGCACGAACGCCTTCCCCGCCGGCGTGAGCTCGATACCGCCGCGGAGCCGGTCGAACAACTTGACCCCGCATCGGTCCTCACACGCCCGGAGCCGCCGCGTGACGGTCGATTGATCGACACCGAGCACAGTCGCCGTCGCGGTGAGGGTCTTGTGTGCGGCAACGGCCAGGACCAGCCGCAGGTCGTCCCAATCCTCCAGGGCCATGATCTGCAGCGTACGTCCAACTCGCGTTCGTGCGGGTGCGACTTGCGAAGTCTCGGATGGCCGCTCGGACGTGGGCTCCTACGGTGCACCCAAGCCGATGGACAACAGCGAACAGTCCGAGTTTTGGAATGGCCCCACCGCCCACAAGTGGGTGCAGAGATGGCAGGAAATCGACGCCGTGCTCGCGCCTCTGGGCAACGCCCTCCTCGCGCAGGCTGGCGCGCGCCCAGGTGCACGGGTCCTCGACGTCGGCTGCGGGCACGGGACGACGAGCTTGGCGCTCGCGGAGGCCGTCGGCGAGCGCGGGCACGTCCTGGGCCTTGATGTCTCGGACGTGATTTTGCAAGTCGCGCGGCTGCGACGACCGTACGATGCCGCACAACTTCGCTTCGAAGCGGCAGACGCGGCAGAACACCCCCTCGGCGCGGCCAGCTGGGACCTGGTCGTCTCGCGGTTCGGCGTGATGTTCTTTGACGACCCCGTCCAGGCATTCCGACGGTTTCGCCATGCGCTTCGTCCGAGCGGACGGCTCGTATTCGTGTGCTGGCAGCCGCTCGACCACAACCCCTGGATGTGGACGAGCGTCGTCGCCGCAAAGCCCTACCTGCCCGCGTTGTCCTCGGAGCAGGCACCCGAACCCGACGGCCCTGGAGCATTCTCCCTTGCCGACCCCGCCCGCGTGCGTCGCATCCTAGCCGATGCCGGCTTCACGCAGCTACGGATCGAGCCCCTCACCCCGGTACTCGCCGTCGGCCCCACGCCCGAACGCGCGGCCGAGTTCATCGTGGATATGGGACCGGTCGGTGCCCACCTGCGCGACGCAGACGACGCCGCCGTGGCGCAGGTGGTGCGCTCTGTGGCCGATGCCTATCGCGGCGAGGACCCCACCCCCCGGCGCGCGGGCGCATGGCTCGTCAGCGCCACCGCCCCCTAACTGAAAGTGCACACGACGATGCAGAAGTCAGAATCGATCGAAATCGACGCAAGCCCCGAACGCGTGTGGTCCATCGCCGCCGGCGAGTTCGAGCACATCGACCGCTGGGCGAGCACGGTGACGCGCTCAGAGGCGCTCCGCGCAGGCGACGGACCACCCGCCGGACGCGTTTGCAGCACGCCTCAAGGGAAGACGACTGAGACGCTCCTCGAGTTCGACGAAGCCCAACGGGCCTTCACCTACGCGATCACCGGGGACGCCATGCCCGGGTTCGTTGCCCACGCGACCAACCGCTGGACGATCGAACCACTCGGCGCGGAGCAGACGCGGTTGACGATGACCGTGAAGATGGAGACCCGAGGCATCGCCGGGTTCGTCATGGGACCCATGATGCGGTTGGGTATGGGGAGGCTTCTCCGCACCAACCTCGAAGAACTCAAACACTACATCGAAACTGGCGAACAGCACGAGCGCACGCGCAAGTCACGGAGGTGAACGCCACGCCAGCGTGTGAGGGCGATGACTGCGCCTGTCCAGCTTCCGCGTGTCTGCCCTCCTTCTTCGTCCATGCCAGCTCCCGCCCCTCTCAAGAGTGTCGCCCATATTCGTGCGAAACCACCTCACATCGCCGTTGGCGCTCCGCGGTCGTAGTACGGCCAGGATGTAGCAACGAGGAGCAGACGCTCGACAGCCAGCGGGGGACATCAAGCGGGAGCTTCGCTCCCGTCGACTCCGCCAGGTCGCCTCGTTCGAAAAGCAGGTCAGCGCCGCGAAGGCTCGCCCCGAGTTCGACGCCACGATGGAGGCCGCCCACCGGGGGGAGTTCGACGTCATCGTCGTCTGGGCGCTCGATCGGTTCGGGCGCTCGATGGTCGGCAACCTCCAGGCCGTCCTCGACCTCGAACGCTGCGGGGTCGACGTCATCAGCGTGAACGAGTCGTGCTTCGACACCGGAGGCCCAGTCCGCCCGTTGCGGATCGCGATCTTCGGATGGGTCGCCGAGCAGGAGCGCATCCGGCTCGGAGAGCGAACGGAGGCCGGCCTCGAGCGAGCTCGTCGACAGGGTGTCGTCATCGGCCGTCATCGCCAATCGATCGATGTTCGCCAAGCACAGGCTCTGCTCGACAAGGGGCACTCAATCCGCGAGGTCGCCAAGCGCCTCCGCGTTCCGCCGACGACACTCCACCGGGCTCTGAAGCGCTCCGAAAGGGGTGGCGCTGGACGGGGTTCTCACCCTGAACCGCCCCGAGCCAACCGGCGTGATCGATTTCGATCGCCGGCAGGGGCAAAACGGGGGGCGGAGAAAAGAAATGTCACCCCCCGTTTGCGATCTTCGCGGCCCGGCAGGGCTCCGACTCTCCCGGACAGAGCGCTACCTCAAGTACGTGCCGCTGCTCAGCTTCGAGGAGGGCTCGTCGCGAACGATCGCCTACCTTCGCGTGTGGACGGCACGAACACCGGGACGATGGACCAACCGATGAGCACCGCGAAGTAGACCGACTCGGGAAATAGCCCCCTGACGTTGCCAGCGATCAATCCGCCGACCATGATCACGTGGGCAACGACGCCCCACGCGATGCTCAACCCGACGTCTCGACGGGATGCGAGGTCATCGCGCAACGCGAGCCAGTAGACGTAGCCTCCGACGGGCGCGAAGACCAAGAACGACGTCAACAACCCCGGGTTGTACTCGAACTTGGCGATGCCCAGCACGATGTGTGCGAACGCGTTCACGACGATGATGGACGCCATCGCGAGGACGGGAAAGATGCGGCGCGGGCCGTACGCGATGGCGAGACCCGCGACCAACCAGACCAACGACGTATTGATGACGAAGATGCCCTCGGGCGTGAGTGCGTTTGTGTCGGTGCCCGTGACGCTCTGAAGGAGCCGATTCACGCTGTCGTAAAAGGCGTACACGTTGCCGTAGAGGTCGATCCAGTGCTCTTCGAACTGATGCACGATGTACGCGACGAGCATCACGAGAGAAAGCGCCCGGACGTCTCGCTTCGGGTCGACCGAGTCCTCCTCTCGAAATGCACCGGCGACGAAGAGTAGGAACGGCGCCATGAAGGTCCCGAGCTTCATCCAGTGCTCGACCAAGAAATCATGCTGCCCGACCGGAACCCACAGCATTGCAAAGGTCAGAACGAGTAGCCCGAGCGTGGCTCGAGCAGGGGCGGCCGGGGAACCGGAGAGGTCCATCGCGCTCACGATGACGTGCACACGTCGTTGCGCGAAAGGTCGTCACGTGCAACTGTCCGGAGCGTTTCTGCAACGAACAAGTCGATGGATCTCAACCACCTACGCACCTTTCAACGGGTTGCGGCCTTGGGTTCGTTCGCCGAGGCGGCGCGGAAGCTCGGCGTTCCGACGTCGACGGTCAGTCGTCACGTCCGGCGGCTCGAGGAATCGTTGGGGGTCGATCTCGTCGTTCGCGGCCCTCGGACGGTCTCGGTCACCGAGGCTGGCGACGCTGTCCTCGCTCGCAGCAAACAACCGCTGGAGCAGCTCCAGCAGCTCGCCTCCGAGCTTCCAACCGCGGTGCCACAGGGCACGCTACGCATCGCGGCACCCAGCAACGTCGTCCTTCGTCCGGCCTTCGCATCCATGCTCGCCGACTTTCGCCGGGCGTACCCGGACATCGAGTTCGATGTCGACTTCTCGGGTTGGATGTCCACATCGTTCTCGGAAGGGTACGACGTTGCTTTTCGCCCCTTCAGCACCGTTCGTGACACGCCGGACCTCATGGTTCGGCGGCTTCGCGCGCTACGACTGGGCCTATACGCATCGCCTAGCTACGTTGAGTTCCGCGGCGGTTCGGCGCGCATTGGTGACCTTCACGACTGGGACATGATCATGCCCAGATTCATCGAGCGACAGGTCTTGACGTTGCATCGAGGTAAGCGCGTGGTAGAGCTTCAGCCGCGCGTCGCATTCGTCGGAGATGACTTATCGTTCGTGGTCGCGATGGTCCGAGCCGGAGCAGGCTTTGCCATTGTTCCCGAAACAGACGCTTCCGTCGAATCCGGCGACCTTAAGCCCGTGCTCCCGGGGTGGCAACTCGCCCCCCTCGTTCCTGCGATGGTCTGGACCCGCGGTCGTTTCACCCCGCTACGCGTGCGACTCTTCTTGGAGTTTGCGGCGGCGCGCCTCGGGTAGCAGCAGCGCGGGCTTGTCAGTCTGGACCTGG
>JBCCQM010000105.1:0-26917 GCA_039024335.1 Myxococcota bacterium | reverse complement strand
CGCATCGAGGTCGGTCCGGTAGCAGGCCTCGAACATCGACATGATGATGCCGGGCGTGCAGTAGCCGCACTGCGATCCGAGCTTTTGAACTAGCGCCTCTTGGACGGGGTGGACGCCATCGCCGCGCAGGCCTTCGACGGTGAAGACGTGCTTGCCGTGCAGCAGCGGGACCAGCAGCAGGCAGCTGTTCACGCCGCGCCAGCGCGGGCCGCCAGGGGCGTCGGCATCGAGCACCACCACCGTGCAGGCACCGCAGTCGCCCTCGGCGCAGCCTTCTTTCGTGCCAGGCATCGCCATGGGGCCGCGCAGGTACTGCAGCAGCGTCGTTGTCGGCGATACATCGCGGACCGTCACGGGCTCCCCGTTGACGTGAAACGTCACGCAATCCATCGCGGCAGGCTACATCAAACCGCGCGTCGGGGTCGAACCTGCACAGGCCGTGAAGCGGTCGTGAAGGATTCCCCGGCGGCCGGGCATGACAGGGGGCATGAGAGCTTATCCCGCTTACCTTGCTGCTTTGACCCTGTTCATCCTGCCCGCGTGCGACGACGCGCCCGCCGAGCCCGTCGAAGGGGGCGGGGCGAGCACCGGCGAGGTCGACGACGACGATGACGGCGCGGAGTCGAGCACGGGCGAGGTCTCCGAAACAACCGGCGCGGCGGAGGACTGCAGCTGCTTCGAGCCGCTCGCCGAGGGCAGCCTGCCCGAGAACCAGGGCTGCTTCGAGCCGCTCGAGGTGTTCTTGGGCTGCGAGGCTGCGGCGATGGACTGCGGCGCCTTTGGAAACGACTACGACGTCGAGTTCGAGGGTCCTCCCACCGAGGGGTCGATCGAGGCGCTGCAGTGCACGCTCGATGCATTCGCAGCCGGAGCACGGCCCGCGTTCGTGTTGTTCTCGACCGACGACATGTACGGCGGGAAGAGCGACTACCTGCCGCTTCCCGAGGGGCGGTACGGCGTCTACGGGTGCAACACCACGAACGAGACGTTTCAGTCGGTGTCGACGCGGTTGGACCCCTCGGCGGAGGCGGCTGCCGCGTGTGTCGAGGCGTGGGGAGGCGCGCCCGAGGCCGAGCCCTACTCCGCGGCGGTCGACTGCCTCCAGGCGGCCATGGTCGACGAGGAGCCGGCCGCGCTCGCGGCCTGCGAGTGAGCCTTCAAACGGCGCGAGCGGTGCGGCGCAGAAGGGCGTCCACCGGAAGCAGCACCAGGGCCAGCGCCAAGAACCAGGGCCACAGCCGGTGCACGTCGGTCGTCACCCCTGCGCTCGCCGTCGGCGTGATTGCGCTGGGGTTCACGTCGCCGCCGGTGGCTTCGGCCACGGCGGTGAGCCAGGCCTGATCGGCAGAGCGGTAGCGTCGCTCGGCCGACGGGGGCGGGGCGAAGGTGTGGGTCGCCAGCACGGCGTCGTCATCGCCGAGCACCTCGACCGTGTAGACCTGGCCCTGCTCGACGGGGGCGCGACCGCCCCACAGGCCCGGCTCCAGGCTCTCCAGCGCGACGTCTGCCTGCGGTCCCGGCCCTTTGATGCGGGCGCGAATGGTGCCCTCGTCGAGGGTGAGGCCCTTTTCGTCGCGCCGCGCGATTCGAAGCTGGGCGTGGCCCCCGGCGACGTCGACCTCGACGGCGGTTTCGTCCCCGGCACGCGAGCGCAGGGCGAACCGAGCCGCTTGCGTCCACTGCTTGCTGTAGCCCGGCCACGTCAGCCAGGACTCCGCCCACCGGGGGCCCGCGTCGCTCGCCCACGCGATGACGTGACCGAGGCCGTAGCGCCAGGTCGTGAGGATCGGGTGGTCCTGCGGTCCGGTCAGGACCACCTCGGCGGTGGGCCGGGCTTCGAGCTCCTGGTAGCCACCGAGCTTGGGCGCGCGACGGAAGTCGACCCCGTCGACGATCGGGTGGCGGCGTGCGAGAGAGGGGCGGAACGGCTCCTCGTGCAGCGACGTATCGACGAGGCGCTCGGTCTCTTCGACGAACAGCCCGCGCAGCTTGGTCGCGTCGGCCGTCAGGTAGAAGCGACCGCCGCCGGCCTTGGCGAGGTCTTTGAGGAAGGGCGTGTCGACGTCGTCGTCGGTGCCGATGCCGATCACCGACGTGGTCACGCCGGCGGCCTTGAACTTGCGCGCGAGGTCCTGCGACGTGGAGCCCGGGCCCGTGCCGAAGGGGATGCCTTTGACCTTCTCTTCGCTGTCGGCCGCGTCGGAGAACAAGATGACGTGCTTGAGCGGCGTGTTGACCTTGCGCAGCGCCTCGTAGGCGGCTTCGAGCCCGGTGTAGACGAAGATGCCGCCACCGTCGGCGCGAATGCGCATGACCTTGCGACGCAGCGCGGCCGGGTCGCGGACGGGCTGGGTCTTGACCTCCCAGCGGACCGTCTCGGTCACGGACATCACGCCGACGCTGTCGAACGGCCGCAGCAGGTTGATCGAGGCCGCCGCACCCTCGTCGGCCAGCTCCATCTTGGTCTTCGACCAGCCGACCATCGCCGACATCGATCCGGAGCGGTCGAGAATGATGATGATCGTCGCGCCGGCCTGAATCTCGGGGTCGACTGGGTCGATCTTCACCGGCAGGACGCGGTCGAGCTCGGACTGCCCGTACCCGCCCATGTCGTAGGCCTGCGGCCCGCCGAGCACGAGCATGCCGCCGCCGTTGTCGACGTAGCGCGCGAGGTCGCGAAGGAACGGAGGCTGTAGCGCCTTGGCGCCCCCGATCGAGGCTGCGGGCGCGTTGGCCAGGACGACGAGGTCGACGTCCTCGAGGTCTTCGTGCTGCGGCTGCATCGTCTGGACGGGCACGACCTGCACGTCCATGCGTTCGGCACGAAGCGCCCGGGCCAGCGCGGTGCCGTCGTGTTCTTCGCCCGTGAAGATCCGGACCAGAGGCGGATCGCCCACCAGAACCGTGGCCTTGGCGACGTTGTTGCTGGTGTCGGCGTCGGCGCGCGTGGGGGTGAACGTGGCCTGCACGTCGACCGGCCCGGGGTCGGTCTTCGCATCGAGCTCGTGGGTGAACGGAACCGCCGTGGTGGAGCCCGCCGGCAGCTCGACCGTTTGGGTGTGAATCTCCTTGCCGCCCAGCGTCACGCTCAGCGTGCCCCGAACCGTTTCGCTGGCGCCATCCAGCTCGATGGTGCCCTGCAGCGTGGAGCCCGGTCGCGTCTCGTCGCTGGCGAGCACGACCGCGCCCACGGCCGGGTCGTCCTGGGAGGGGTCGATGGGCAGCGTGTGGATCGCGACCCCGCGGGCCTTGGCCTGCGCGACGGCGGTGGCCGAGGCGGTCTGGGTGCGTCGACCGTCGGTGAGCAGAACGATCTCACCGCCATCCGCCGCGGGGATCAGCCCCAGCGCCAGGCCGAGGGCGGCATCGATGTCGGTGGCGTCGACGGGAACGGTGCGCGGTGGACCGGGGATCGCCCAGTCGGCGCCCGGGAACACGGCGACCTCGGCCGCGGCGTCGAACAGCACCAGGCCGCGCCGCGTGCCTTCGGGCGTGGCGCGGGCGAGGGCGTCGACGGAGGCCAGCGCTTCGTCGAGCACAGCGTCGGGGATCGACGCCGAGCGGTCGACCACGAAGACCACGTGCGAGACGTCGTCGCGCTCGTACCAGCGCGGGTCGGCAAGGGCGATCGCCACCGCGGCCAGCACCACGAACCGCACGAGCGCCCCGGCCACGCGTGCGGCTGGGCGCGTCGGTCCCCAGCGACGCACCGCGTCCGCAACGACGAACGCCAGCGCCGGGATGAGCAGCAGCAGCCACGCTGGAGACTGAAACCAGGACAACACGCTCATGCGGCCTCCTTGCGACGACGCGCGCGCAGCCACGTCCATGCCCGGGCGCCCCACGGGAGCAGGCCTTCGATCAGCAGCAGGCCCAGGGCGATGCCGGCGAGCAGCCGCCACAGCGGCGTGTCCTCGAGCGGGCTGTCGCCGAAGCTGCCCTGCAGCGCGCCCGGCACGGCCCGAACGGGGTCCAGCAGGGACTCGCTGGCCGGCAGCACGACCGGCACGCCGGCCGCAGGATCGTCGGGCGCCGCCGGTGCGGCCCACTCCACGGCGTTGGCGATGAAGTTCACGAAGCCGACCCGCAGCACCAGGTCGGAGTCGTGCGGCGCAAAGCCGAACACGACCACGCGCTGGCCCTCACGCTCGAGTCCGACCGCGAGCGGGCCCTGCTCGGAGTCGAGCAGGGAGCGCATGCCTTCGCGCAGCCGCAGCGTCTCGGCGCGCGGGAGCTCGATCGCGTCCAGGTCGACGAACCGGAACAACGGGTCGTCGAAGCTCCAGCGCATGATCTCGGGAGCAGGGACCCGACCGGAGACCTCCACACCCAGCGGGGCGGGATCGATGCCCATGGCGAGGACGGCCCGCGCCGGGGGCAGCGCGCCGGCGCGGTAGTCGGTCTCCAAAATGAGCAGGTCGGCGGCGTCGGTCGGGGCGGTGTCGAACGGGCCGAGCGTGCGCAGATCGACCCGAGGATGCAGTCGCAGCGCTTCGGCGGTGAACGAGACGCGGGAGCGGGTCACCAGCACCACCGACACCCGCTCGCCCACCGCGCGCGGCGTGCTCGCCACGTCGTCGAGCGCGAGAATGTCGTCGCCGTGATTCTGAAGCGTCGCGGTGACGCGGCTGCCCTCGGGCAGGGCCAAGCGCTGCAGCATCTCCACGCCGCTGCGGCCGGGGACGCTCACGGGCAGGACGTCGACGATCGTGTCGTCGACCGCGATCACGAGCTCCCCCTCGCGCTCGGCCCCCACGTTGGAGGCGATCGAGACGAAGACCTCGGCCAAGCCGAGCGCATCGGCTTCCCGGACCGCGAGCGCGTTGATGCCCAGGTTCGGACCTGCGGTACCTACCGCGACGAGCTCCACGCTGTTGCGCATTGTGGGGAGCGATGCGCCCACGCCGTCGGTGAGCAGCACGATCCCCGCGGTGTCCGAGTTCGCCATCGCGTCCGCGATCTGCATGGCGGAGGTGAGGCTGTCGCTGCTGCCGCCGGGCCGTGCCACGCGGGCGAGCTCGAGCACGGCGGCATGGTCCTCGGTCAGGCCGATCTGCACGGTGGTCTGCGCACCGGCGGTGATGAGCGCGAGCCGATCGCCCGGCCCGAGCGAGGCGGCCGCGTCCTGCAGCGCGTCGACGGCTTCGTCGAGCCGCGTGCGGTCGCTGCCCAGCGTCGTGGCCCCCATGCTGGCCGAGGTGTCGAGCACGATGATGGTGTCGCGCGGCTTGGCGTCGTCGCTGCGCAGGTCGACCGCAGCCGACACCAAGGCGAGCAGCGCGAGCAGCACGAGCACGAGCGACGCGAGATGACGGGGCCGCGCCAGCGCGCGCTTCGTGGGGGTGTTCTCGCCCGCGATTGCGCGGAAGAGCAGCGCGCTGGAGACGGTCTGCGTCCGGCGCTTGCGGCGGTGAAGGTACGCCGCGACCACCGGCACGGCGAGCAGCCCGAGGCCGAACAACACAGGCGTGGCCGCGTTCACTGGTTGCCTCCGGCGGCGTTCTCGACGACCTGCGCGCGCCGAAGCTCCCCCTCGACGAAGGCGGCAAGGCCCTCTCCGGGCGGGACCCGCAGATAGCGGATCCCCAGCGTGCGGCAGCGCGTCTCGATCGCGACGAGCCAGTCCTGCAGCGCGTTCTGGTACGCCTCGGCGGCCTCGGCCCCATCGCGCAGCACGATCTCTTCGCCGGTCTCGGCATCGACGACCCGCGAGATGTCCCGCAGGTCGGGCTCGAGCTCCTCGGCGGACAACGTGTGGACCAGGACGGGGTGCAGGCTCGAGGCTGCGAGCAGGCGAAGCTGCTGCTCGCGCTCTTCGGGCTCACACAGCAGGTCGGAGACCAGAAAGAGGCGGTCGGTGCGGCCGCCCGCGATCTGGCGCGCGAGCTGCTTGTACACGTCACCGCGTCCGCCAGGCTCGACCTTCTCGAGCACGTGGACGACCTCCGCCATGCCGTCGAGGTTCACCGCCTTCACGCGGACGGGCGGTCGATCGCTGCCGAAGCAGATCAGCGTGACCGGGTCGCGGTGGACCAAGGCGATCGTGGCGAGGGCCGCAGTGACCTCCGCGGCGACGTCGGCCTTGCGCGGCGTGCCGAAGGCCATCGATTCGCTGACGTCGAGGCAGATCTTGATCGAGAGGCTGCGCTCTTCGTTGAACTGGCGGACGAGAACCTGGCCCAAGCGCAGGTAGACGTTCCAGTCGATGAGGCGAATGTCGTCCCCCGGGTCGTACTCGCGAAAGTCCGCGAACTCGACGCCCCGGCCCAAGAAGGGGGAGCGGCGGTCGCCTTGCTGCAGCGACGTCGCGACGCTCGGCGCGTGCAGCCGCAGCTGCGCGAAGCGAGCAAGCCCGGTGCGGTCGACCTTCATCCGGCGGCGCGTACGGGGGCGATCGACGCGAGCAACACGTCGACGAGGTCGTTGTTGGTGACGCTCTCGAGCTTGGCGTCGAAGGTGGGGATCATGCGGTGGCGCAGCACGGGGTGGGCGATGGCTCGCACGTCGTCCTCGCTGACCCATGCGCGGCCGCACAGCAGCGCGTACGCCCGGCCCGCGAGGATGAGCGCCTGCATGGCCCGCGGGCTCGCGCCGTACCGGACGAAGCGCTTGACCTGCTCGGGTGCCTGCGGCGAGTCGGGGTGCGTCGCCATCGTGATTTGGGCGCAGTACTCCGCGACGTGGCCGGCGACGACGATCTCGCGCGTCAGCGCCTGCAGGGACAGCAGCTCTTCGCGGCTCATTACCACGTTGGTGGTGCTCTCGGTCGAGCCGGTGGTGCGCAGGCCGATCTCGCGCAGGTCTTCGAACTTGGGGAACTGCACCTCGAGCTTGAGCAAGAAGCGGTCGAGCTGAGCCTCGGGCAGGGGATAGGTGCCCTCCATCTCGATCGGGTTCTGCGTCGCCGCGACGATGAACGGGGCGGGCAGGGCACGTCGCTGACCCGCAACCGTGACCGAGTGCTCCTGCATCGCTTCGAGCAGGGCGGACTGCGTCTTGGGCGTGGCGCGGTTGACCTCGTCGGCGAGCACCATGTTCGCGAAGATGGGGCCGGCGCGGAACTGCAGCTGTGCGCGCCCGTGCTCGTCGTGACTGAGCGTCTGGCTGCCCGTGATGTCGGCGGGCATGAGGTCGGGCGTGAACTGGATGCGCGAAAAGTCGAGGGCGAGCGCCTCGGACATCACCTTCACGAGCAGCGTCTTGCCCAGGCCGGGCTGCCCCTCGATGAGCACGTTGCCGCGGGCGAGCAGGCCGACGATGGCCTGCAGCACGAGGTCGCTCTGGCCGAACACGCGGCGCTCGATCTCCGCCTTGAGGGCGCCGAGGCGCTCTTGGGCCTGCACGATTTGTTGTTCGCTGATGGTGGTCATGATGCTCAGCGGCCGCGCACGGCCTGGAAGTAGCTGCGGATGTAGTCGCGGCGGGTGAGGGGGATCTCCTCGCGGCGCACGGCAGACTCGGCGATCGACTCGTACTTGTCGTGCAGGTCCTTGTAGTCGCGGCTGTCGCGGTAGCCCTCGGAGTAGCGACGGATCGCGCGGACCGAGCCTTGGGCGGGACCGGTCGGGCGCGCTTGGACTCGCTCGGCGCCGTGCATGCTCGCCTGCGGCAGCGTCTTGGAGCCGCCCTTGGTGTCTTCGACTCCGTCGCCGCCGCCGGGTCCAGGCTTGCCGCCCGGGCGACCGCCCAAGGGTCCTGCCATCCGGGGGGCGTCGTCGCCTGGTTTCCCACCGTCGCCACCGCTGCCGGGCGCACCCGGTTTGCCGGGGCCGTCGCCCTCGGCGGGCTCGCTGCCGGGGACCTCTCCGGGGGCGCCGCCGGGCGTCTCCCCGGGTGCCTCGCCAGGCGCCTCGCCGCCGGCTTGGCCTTCACCCTCGCCTTGGCCTTCACCCTCGCCCTCGCCGTTCATCTCGGAGAGCTGGCGGTCGCGGGCGCGGCGGATGTCTTCGGCAGCGTCGCCGAGCGAGCGCTCCAGGCTCTGGCTGCCGGCGCGGTCGCGCATGGACTCGGCGAGGTCGTCGAGGCCCGCGCGGGCGGAACCGGAGTCGCCGTCGCGCAGGTTCTCGGCGAGCTCTTCGACCCGGTTGCGCTCGCGGGCGCGGGACTCGGACTCGGCGCGGGACGGGGCCTCGCCGCCGGCCTCTTCGCGCCGCGACCCGCTTTTTCCGCGGGGTCCGCCGTCGCTGCCCTCGGTGCGCGGTGACGACTCGGCACCGGGGTCGCCCGAGGCCTTGGAGGCGTCGGGGGTTCGGCCGGACGCCTGATCGGCGGCTTCGGAGCGTCGCAGCGCCCGCTCGAGCGCCCGCGCGGCCCGGTCGAGCTCGGGCTGTTCGGCCTCGTCGAGTCTCCGCGAGAGCTCTTCGGCCATAGCGGCCGCGGTGTCCGTTTCGCCCCGGTCGATCGCGCGGGTCATCTGCTCGGCGAGCTCCGAGGTGTTCATGCGCTCGAGCTTGGACTTGTCGTGCAGCTCTCCGGTGCGGGCCCGCTGCTCGAGGTCTTCGAGGGCGCGCTGAGCCCGGGCGAGCTCGGAGAGGCTGCGGTCGGGGTCGTCGCCGAGCTGCTCCAGTCGGGCGCGCGCATCGGCGAGCTGCTCTTTCGCGTCGTCGGCCAGGCCCGGCGTGTACTCGAGCCGTTCGAGCTCCTTTGCACGAGCCTTGAGCGCCTCGAGGGTCTCTTCGTCCAGCGGGGGGGCGGTGACGACTTCTTCCTCGGCCGCCGTCGCGACGCCGTCAGGGTCTGCGGCGGCGTTGGTGGGCAGCAACGCGACCAACGCGGCGGCCATGCCCACCGCCGCAAACGCCCGCAGCGGCGCTTCGAAGCCGTTGATCGGCGCGGCGACGGAGGGGAGCTGGGTCGCAGCGCGCCCGGAGACGATCGCCTCGAGCCCCGCGTTGCCATGCGCACCGCCGGCCTCGACCGCAAGCGCGGTGGAGAAGAGGTCGCGCGTCTCGTGGTGATGGTCGAGCCGGCGCGCCATGTGCCGGGCGTCGGTGCGCAGTCGCCGGTACCGAATGATCGCGCGGGCGACCATGGACCCGGCTGCGACGCCGATGACGACCCAGCCGGCGACCTGCAGCGCACCGGCGGCGCCCGTCCAGTCGAGTCCGAGGTGGGTGGCGGCGGTGGGCAGCCGGCCCAGTCCGAGTGCGACCAGGCTCGCGGCGGCCACGACCGCCGCGCCTGCGAGCAGCTCCTCGGCCGCGCGGCGGGTGTTCGAGGCGCTGGCCCAGCGGCGCAGCTGGGGCGCGACGGGACGCGGCGTGGGCGAAACGGGCGGTTGCATCAGGGGACGGGGTGGGGGGGAGAGCGCCGGAGCGTCGGGAGAGGGACCGAGGGGGGAGGCGGAATAGTCCCGGGCGCGTTCTACGAACCGACGGCCCGACTCGGTCTGCGGCCAGCGCACTGCTGCCCGACGGCGCAGCCAACCTCAGTATTCCACCGCCCGGGCCCCCCCGAAAGGGCGCGCGTCGGTTCCTGACGCAAAGCCTGCGGTGCCCGGAGGCCGCCGCGCCATGCCACCATCGCGCCGATGGCTCTCGTCGATCGCCTGCCGCACTGGCGTCGTTTTCGGTGGCGCGGCGTGGTCTTCGGGGTGGTCGCGGTCGTCGGCTTCGTCGGGTTTGCCGCAGGAGTCGGAGTGTCGGAGCGCGCGGGGGTGCCCGAAGCGGGGCTGCTTGCGCAGCTGTACTACGCGCTGGGTCTGTTCCTGTTCGGCGGGCTCGACCTCGGGACGCCGATCGGCGGTCCCGCGTGGGCTCGCGTCCTGCTGTGGGCCGCGTACTTCGCCGCACCGCTCGTCACGGCGAGCGCGGTCGTCGAAGCCGTCATGCGTCTGGTGCAGCCCGAGGCGCTGCGCATCGGACGGGCAGGGGGCCACGTGGTGGTCGCCGGCTGCGGGCGACTTGCCGAGCTGTACCTCGAGCGGTTGCGGGCCCACGACGCCCGCGTGCGCGTGGTGGTCGTGGTGGATCCCGCCCGCGAAGCCGATGCCGACGCGCTGCGCGAAACGTTCGGCGTTCACACCTACGTCGGCGACGTGACCGCGCTGCCCGTCTTGGCTCGGCTCGGGCTGCCGAGGGCGCGTCGCGTCGTCCTGCTGACCGAGGACGACTTCACCAACCTCGACGCGGCCGCAAAGATCCTCGAGCACGATCGCACCCTGGGTGAGCGGCTCATCGTGCACGTCTCAGACCTCGCGTTCATGCGCACGATGGCCCCGACGGCGTTGGCCCACGCGTGCCGGGTCTTCAACGGACATGAGATCGCGGCGACGCACCTCGTGCAGACGCAGATCCTCGACCACTTCCGCCGCACCGAGCCCGCGGACACCGTCGTGCTCGCGGGGTTCGGGCGGTTCGGGCAGACGGTGCTCGCGCAGCTTCAGGCCCGGGCGGCCGGGGCGTTCGCCCGGGTGGTCATCGTCGACCTCGAGGCGTCGCGCGAGGCCGGCGTTTTTGCCCGTCAGGTCGGGTTCACGGGGGGCTACGACCGAGAAGTGCTCGACGGCGACATGCTCGACCCGCAGGTCTGGGCGCGCATCGAAGCCACGGTCGAGGCCGGGTCGGTCGAGCCGGTCATCGTGGTCGGCTCGGGCGTGGACCGGGCCAACCTCCGCGTCGCGATGGCGTTCGGGCGGCGCTTCGACGACGCGCTCGTGCTCGCCCGATCGGAGCGGCGGTGGGCGTTCGCCGACGCGTTCTCGGCCGAGGCGGGCGTCCACACGCTCTCGGTCGCTGAGCTCGTCGCGCGCAGCATGCCCGAGGCGTGGTTCGGAGGTGGGGACGCGGTCGCCACCACCGACGAGGCCGGCGCGCTGCCCAAGCCCGAGCTCAGAACGGGCGAAGCGTGAAGGTGCCGAGGTCGTCGCGGTCTTCGACGCGGCCCTCGCCGCCATCGGCCGTGAACGCGTCGGGGGCGAGGATGATGACCTGGCCGAACGCGCCGGCGCCGTCACACCACGCGCCCTGAACCCCGAGTCCGCCCGCCGCGTCGGCGTCGTCCCAGGCGACCAGGCCCGTGATGCAGCCGGGGCTGTCGAACGTGTACAGCCCCGCGGTGCCCGTGGCGGCATCGAAGTCGAGCGTGGTGTCGAGACCGTCCGGATCGGTCAGCGTGACGCGGATCGAGTCGCCGTCGCGTTCACCCGCGGCTTGCCAGCCCTCCGCCGTGCCTTCGAAGGAGTCGTCGCCCCGCAGGGGCAGCGAGAAGAACCACCGCGTGTGGGTGTCGAGCGTGCTGCCGCTTCCGCAGACGTACAAGGTGAGGCTGTCGTCTTCGATGGACGCAGCCGCAGCGACTCCGGCTTGCGCGGGCGCGACGTGAACCCGAGCCAGCGGCTCCGTCTGCGCGTCGTCGTCCGACGCGGCACAGGCGCTGAGCAGGGCGAGCGTGAGCAGCAGGGACGAAGCGGGGCGGGCAAGAGCGAAGTTAGGCATCGGACGCGGTAAGGAGGATAAACGCCCGCCGGGACGTCGGGGCTCCGGGGGCCTCCCGATCGTGTCGCGTTTCGGTCGCGCGCGCTTCGGCAGACTCGTCAGCTTAAGCGGGTTTAAGGGCAGACACGGCCACTCGGCCGGACCCGGCGTGATGCCGAGGCGACACCGAAGAAGCAGCCGAACGCCCCGGTACGCCTGATACGCTCGCTGCGATAGGTCCAAGCTCGATGTCGCGTCTTCGTTCCGCCGCCCTCGCCCTCGCCATCCTCGCTCCCGCATTCGCCGTCGCGTCCTGCGATCTCTCGGCCGGATCCGCCTCGCCGGCGGCCATCGCGGGCGCCGCCGCAGGCGCCGCGGCCAACTGTCCCGACGTCAGCTCGGTGTCCGCAATCGCCAAGGTCGACTGGGCGCAGGAGTTCGGCATCGAAGCCGACGTCGGCGCGAAGCTGCGTGCTGGCGTCATGGCGGCGGTGAGCCTCGACGGCTTCGCGGCCAAGCTCGACGCCGATCTCAAGGCTGCCTGCGGTGGGCTCGCGACCGATCTCGGGGCCGGCGGCAGCTTTGCAAACGGCAAGGCAGCCTGCGACGCCGCGCTCCAGGCGATGGCCGACATTAAGGGGCAGCTCGGGGCGGGCTTCAAGGTGAGCCTGGACGTGCAGCCGCCCCACTGCGCTGCCTCCATGGATGCGATGGCCTCGTGCGCTGCCGAGTGCGATGCCTCGCTCGAGCCGGGCAGCGTCGAGGTGGAGTGCGAGAAAGGCAAGCTCTCGGGCACCTGTGAGGCCGAGTGCAGCGGGACCTGCGAGATGGCTGCCGCGGCCAGCTGCTCGGGCACCTGTTCGGGCAGCTGCTCCGCCAAGTTCGAGGGCACCTGTGGGGGCGAATGCGCCGGGCGGTGCGACGGAAAAAAGGTCGACGGCGCTGCCTGCGAGGGCACGTGCAAAGGCTCGTGTACGGCCAACGCGTCGGGCTCGTGCGGCGGATCGTGCAGCGGAAGCTGCGAGATGTCCGGCTCGGCCTCCTGCGAGGGGACCTGCCGCGGCGAGTGCTCCGTCGAGATGAAGGCCCCCTCGTGTGAGGGCGAGATCACCCCGCCGAAAGCGAGTGCGGAGTGTGAAGCCAACTGCGATGCCCAGGTGCAGGCGGAGGTCGTGTGTACTCCGCCGCGGATCGCCTTGCGCATGGACGGGGCCGCGAATGCGGAGCTCGCCCTGAAGTACAAGGCCGCCCTCGAAAAGAACCTGCCGGCGGTGCTCAACATCGCGATCGGCATGAAGGACCAGGCGCTCTCGGTCAGCGGCGACATCAAGGCCGTGGTCGATGGCGCGAGCGCGACGATCAAGAAGCTCAAGGCGGCGCCCGAGGTTGGGGCGCGCTTGACCGCCTGCGTCGCGACGCCGTTCAAGGCGGCGTTCGACGCCGCGGGCAGCGTGAAGGCGAACGTGGACGTCTCGGTCTCGGTCAAAGCCAGCGCGAGCGCGTCCGCGAGCGGCTCGGCGGGTGGAAGCGCCTCGGCCGGTGGGGGCGCGGGCTGACCGCGTCGCGCGTCTTCGAGCAGAGTCTGCCGCCCCGACGCAGCGCGCGTCGGGGCGTTTTCATATCGGCGGGCACCGCGTGAGCGCGGTCGCATTGCGCTGGCGGCGATTTCGGGGAACATTCCCGTCCGATGAAGAAGCTCGCGCTGATCACCAGCCTTCTCGCCGTCGCGGCGTGCGACGCCTCCAAGCCCGCGGCTGAGAAGTCCGCTGACGCAGCCGCGGCCAAGCCCGCCGCGGACAAAGCCGCCGAGGCGGCTCCCGTCGCGGCCAAGGCCGAAGCCGACGCGAATGCCGAGGAGAAGGAGAACGGCTGCATCTACGCCGAGGGCGAGAAGGATGAGAAGGACGCCGAGCCCGGCTGCCCGCACGGCGACGAGGGCGAGGGCGCGCTCGCCCAGGCCGACGACGGACACCGCGGCGCAAAGTTCACGCTGACCGACGCCGTGCCGCTGGCCAAGGCCATCGAGAGCAAGCCCGAAGGCGACGTGCTCGTGTCGGGCGAGGTCGAAGCGGTCTGCCAGAAGAAGGGCTGCTGGATGGTCCTCAAGGACGGCGACGTCTCGGCGCGCGTCCTGATGAAGGACCACGGCTTCTCGGTCCCGATGGACAGCCGCGGCAAGAAGGTCCAGGTCGAAGGCACGCTCACCTCGCGCACCTTCACCGAGGCGCAGGTCAAGCACCTCGAGAAGGACGGCGGTGGTGATCCGGGCAAGGTCTCGGGCACCCGCACCGAGCACGTGCTCACCGCATCGGGCGTGATGATCCAGTCGTGAGCGATCGGCCACCCCTCTCGGGGACCGTGCTCATCACCGGCGCCTCGTCTGGCATCGGCCGCGAGCTCGCGCGCCGGGTGTGCGGCGAGGCGCGTCGCGTCGTGCTGGTCGCGCGCCGCGAAGACCGTCTGCACGCGCTCGCTGAGGAGCTATCGCGGGCTCGCATCGGTCTCGACGTCGACGTGGCGCCCTGCGACCTGGCCGACCTCGAGGCCGTCGCCGCACTGTGCGACCGGCTCGACGACGAGGGCGGGGTCGACGTGCTCATCAACAACGCGGGCTTCGGCGACCGGTCGTTTCTCGAAGACGCCGACCTCGCCAAGCTGCAGCGGATGGTCGCGGTCAACGTGACCGCGGTCGTGTACCTGACGCAGCGTCTGGTCGCGGGGATGGTCGCGCGCGGTCACGGGGGCGTGATGAACGTCGGCTCGGTGCTCGGCCGGATCGTGCAGCCTGGCGTCGCCACGTACGCGGGTTCGAAGCACTTCATCGGCGGATTCTCGGCCGCGCTGCGGGCTGAGGTCGCCAGCGCCGGGGTGACGGTCACGGAAGTCTGCCCCGGGCCCGTCTCCACCGAGTTTCGGGAGATCGCCTCGAACCGAACCGGCGTCTCTTCGCCGGGCTTCTTGCGCATCGAGCCAGGGCCCTGCGCCGACGATGCTCTTCGCGCGTTCCGCCGCGGCCAAGCCGTCGTCTTTCCCGGCCGGCTCAACCGCGTGCTCATGCACGTGATCCGCTGGGTGCCTGCGTTCGTGCTGAGATGGGCGATGGCGCGGTCGGGCGCAAAAGCACGCGCAGCCATGCCGTCGGCAGCCGAGACCACAGATTGACGCCAGACCGAACCTCGGCGTCGTTCGTATTCGGGCACATCTGCCGGAATGACGAGCTGCGTACCCCACCTGGGGACGTGCCGGGGCGCTGTGCGTCCGCAGGCGCGTCCGTACCCGCCTGCGGCCGGGCTCTCAGTGCGTCCTACGGGGCCCGTGGGGTTCGCACACGCAGCGGAGCCGATGCTGCTCGTTTGCCCGCTTGCGGCGAGCCCCGACCCCGCTGCACACTTTGCGCACCGCGTCCGTCTGCTTGATGGATGCGCCGCACCCCCTCGATGGACGCCTCTTCCAGCGCGCACGCTTCGACCCCCGACGCCCAAGGCGATGAGGCGCTCATGCAGGCGTTCCGCAAGGGAGACGCGGGTGCGTTCGAGATCCTCGTCTCGCGTCACCAGCGAGGCGTGTTCAACTTCTTGCTTCGCAGCGTTCACAACCAGGCCCGCGCCGAGGAGCTGCTGCAAGAGGTCTTCTTGCGGGTGGTTCGGGCCAAGGCGCGCTACGAGGCCTCGGCCAAGTTCACGACCTGGCTGTACTCGATCGCGCGAAACCTCTGCGTCGACGAGAGCCGCCGGGCCAAGTTCCGCAAGCATCAGTCGCTCGACGCCCCTCGCAAGGGCAAGGACGGCGAGGGCTCGGCGATGGTGTCGAGCATCCCTTCGAACACGGTGCCCACGGACGAGGCGGCCGAGGCTCCGACGATCCGGCGCCGGCTCGCCGAAGCGGTTCAGAAGCTTCCCGTCGAGCAGCGTGAGGTCTTCTTGCTTCGTCAGGTCTCGGGCCTGTCGTTCCGCGAAATCGCCGAGACCGTCGACATTCCGGAGAACACCGTGAAGTCGCGTATGCGGTACGCGCTGGAGAAGCTGCGCAGCGAGTTGGGCGACCTGCGGGCCACCGAAGGAGGGAAGGGCTGATGGCCGAGTTCTCTCCCGCCCAGCTCGACGCGCTCGAGGACGCGCTCGAGGATCTGGAGCTCGCGGGCATTCCGTCCGAGCTCGAAGACGACGTTGGGGTCACCGACCGCCTCAGCGACTACAAAGACCTGCTCGCGCTCTCGCGAGAGGCCCTGCCGGTCGTCGACGTCCCCGACGGCATCCTCGCCAGCGTGCTCGCGGAAGCCCACGCCGCGCCGCAGGCGGTGGAGCCTGCCGTGGCGGCTGCAGACGAAACGCCATGGTGGAAGCGGCTGGGCGTTTGGATCCCCATGCTCGCCGTGGGCGCCAGCGCAGCGCTCATGCTCGTGATGGTGCGCGGCACCCTGAGCAGCGACGAAGCGCCGGCAACGGTCGCGTCGGCCAACGGCGGGGGCGAAAAGGATGCAGCCAAGGCCGACGACGCGGCGGCGGTGCGCAAGCCTGGGGGGCTGCTGGAGCAGCCCGAAGCGCTGCAGGCGGCCGCCGAATCGGCGAAGGACGCCGACGACGTCCGTCGCGAGGCGCTCGAGGGTGAGGCTCGCGGTCGACTCCGGGGCAGCGCCGCCGGCGACTCCGCGCTTGGCGGCGGAGCCCCTGCATCGGCGGCCGCCGCCGATGAAGAGGCGCCGGCCGAGCCGGAGCCGGAGCCCGAACCGGAAGCCGCGGCGAAGTCCGAGACTGCGGACAAGGTCGTCTACGACGACGCCCCGGCGCCCGCGACCCGGAAGGCCAAGCCCAAGTCGGCGCCGTCGAAGAAGTCGTCGGGCGGCAAGAAGAACCGCGGGCCGCTGCCCAAAGGCAGCGCGCTGCCCGGGGGCGTCCCGTCGCTGCCGCGGACCGAGCCCGCCGACGAGAAAAAGAAGGCCGACGCACCGGACCCCGCCAAGCTCCTCTCGAGCGCCCACGCCAATCGACGAGCCGGTCGGTGCGGAACGGCGCGCTCGCAGTACGGTACGCTCACCGATGTCAGCGACGCGTCGATTCGCGCGCGTGCGCTCGCCGGACTGGGGCTGTGCGCGCTCGCGGGCGGCGACGAGAAGGCGGCGGAGTCCTTCTTTGCGCGGGCTCGCAAGGCGGACTCGAGCGTCAGCGGCTACATCGAGTCGCAGCGGGCCTCGGCTGCGCCCACGCAGCAGTCCAAGAGCAAGAAGAAGAAATAGCGCGAGGCTACTTCTTCTTCGCCTTCTTGTCGGTCTTCTGGGGCTTTGCGCCGCCTTTCGACTTCTTGCGCTTGCCCTTCGAGCCCTTGGATTTGGGCTTGTTCTTCTTCGCCTTGGGCGACGCTTCGGGGGGCTGCGTTGCCGCGGCGGTGGGCGAGGGCGCAATGTCGGGCGGCAGCGGGAGGCCCAGTGCCGTGGTCGCTTCGCGGACGAGGTCATGCGGCGCCAGCGGGGCCGACAGGTCCACGCCTTCGGCCAGGCGCTGGGTGACCGCCTCGAGCACGGCGAGCCGTGCGTGGCGCTTCGCGTTGGCGGAGACGACCGTCCACGGCGCCTTCTTGGTGTGCGTCTTGGCGAGCATGTCCTCGAACGCCTCCGCGTATGCCCCCCACTGCTTGCGGTTGCGAAGGTCGTCTCGGGTGAACTTCCAGCGCTTGACCGGGTCCGCGAGGCGGTCGGCGAAGCGCTGCAGTTGCTCGCCCTGGGTGATGTGCAGCAGCAGCTTCACCACGGGCGCGCCGTCGGCGACGAGCATTTCTTCGAACGCGTTGATCTCGGAGTAGGCGCGCTTCCAGGCCGCCTCCTCGCAGAATCCTTCCACGCGCTCCACGAGCACGCGCCCGTACCAGGACCGGTCGAAGATCGTGATCGTGCCGGGGACGGGAAGGTCGCGCCAGAATCGATACAGGTAGTGCCGACCCTGCTCCGCAGGCGTGGGCGCACCGACGGCGACGACGTTGACGCCGCGGGGGTCGAGCAGCGCGGTGAGGCGACGGATCGCGCCACCTTTGCCCGCGGCGTCGCTACCCTCCATGGCGATCACGGCGCGACGCTTCTGGGCCCGGTACGCGGCCTGGATTCGAAGCATCTGCAGCTGCAGCGCCTCGAGGCGCGCCTCGTAGTCCTTCTTCGAGGGCGCCGCGGGGTGGTCGAGGTCTTCGAGTCGAATGTGGCTCATCGTCCGTCACCTCCGCCAAAGCCCTTGGGCCGCGATCGCAGCAAGCGGTTGGCCTCGCGCTGGCGCTCCTCCGCCCAGTGGATCATGTCCTCGTGCGTGCCGCTGCCGCCACCGCCGCGCTGCGCGTAGCTGCCGTCGGAGCGCATCTCCCAGGCGGAGCGTTGGTCTTCGAGTTGCGTGTTGAGCACCAGGCGCAGCGTCTTTCGGTTGGCCGGACGCTCGACGGGCACCACCGCTTCGACGCGGCTTTCGAGGTTCCGGTTCATGATGTCGGCGGAGCCGATGAAGTACTCCTCGTCGCCGTTGTTGTGGAAGTAGAACACGCGGCTGTGCTCGAGGAAGCGGCCCACGATGCTGATCACGCGGATCGTCTCGGACAGCCCGGGCACGCCGGGGCGAATGCGGCACGTGTCCCGAACGATCAGGTCGACCTTCACGCCCGCCTGTGAGGCTCGATACAGGGCCTCGGTGACGTCTGCATCTTCGAGGGCGTTGCACTTCATCTGGATGAGGCCGTTCCCGTGGGCCTCGTGGCACTCGATCTCGCGCTCGATCTTCGCGAGCATCGCGGGCTTGAGCACCTTCGGGGCGGGCAGCAGCTTCTTGAAGTGGCGTGCAGGCTGGTAGCCGGTGGTCAGGTAGTTGAACAGCTCGGTCAGGTCGTGGCCGAGATCGTCGTCGCAGCTGAGCAGCCCCAAGTCGGTGTACGCCCGCGCGTTGCCGGCGTGGTAGTTCCCCGTGCCGATATGCGTGTAGCGGCGCAACCGGTTGTAGTCGCGCCGCACCACGAGGATCGTCTTCGTGTGCGTCTTGAGGCCGACGACGCCGTAGCTGACGTGAATGCCCGCTTCCTCCAGACGACTCGCCCAGCGGATGTTGGCCATCTCGTCGAAGCGCGCCTTGAGCTCCACCACCACCGCGACCTGCTTGCCGTTTCGGGCGGCGTCGATGAGGTGCTCGACCACCGCGGTATCGGCCGAGGTCCGGTACAGCGTCATCTTGATCGCGCGGACCTTGGGGTCCATGGAGGCTTCCCGCAAGAAGCGCTCGACCGAGGTCGAGAACGACTCGTACGGGTGGTGAATCAAGATGGAGCCGGCGTCGCGAATCTGGTGGAAGATGCTGCGGTCGGGGTCGATCAGCTCCGGGTGGTCGATCGGCCGGTGCGAGTCGTACTTGAGCTCGGGCAGGTCGATGCCCCCGATCTCGAACAGGTCCTTCACGCCCAGCGGCATGTCGCCTACCTCGAAGAGGTCGGCGTCTTCATCGAGGCCGAACTTGTCCGCCAGCAGGCCGCGGTGCAGCGGCGGCATGTCGGCCGAGATCTGCAGTCGCACGATGGGCGCGAACTTCCGCTCGCGCAGCTCGGACTCGATCAGCGCGAGCAGGTCGTCGGCCGTGTCTTCATCGCCCTCGGTGTGGGCGTTGCGAGTGGCCCGGAAGACGGTGCATCGGTCGATGATCATGCCCGGGAAGAGCAGATCGAGGTTCTTCGCCATCACGGTCTCGAGCGCAACGAACCGGTTGTCGCTGCCGATCCGCAGGAACCGGGGGATGCCCGCGCCGACGGGGACCTTCACGCGCGCGAGCAGCGGGGTCGAGTCGTCCGACTGGTGCAGCGTGACGAGCAGGTTCAGCGATAGGTTCGAGATGAACGGGAAGGGATGCGCCGGGTCCATCGCCTGCGGCGTGACCAGCGGAAAGATGTTCTCGAGGTAGTACGCGCGCAGGGAGTCGCGCTCGTCGCTACTGAGCCCGTTGTAGTCGACGACGCCGATGCCCTGGAAGTCGAGGTCGCTCTGAAGGTCCTTCCAGGTTTGTGCGAGGTGAAGCTCCAGCGCCCGGATCTCTTTGTGGCAGGCGGAGATCTGGTCGGCGGGCGTGCGTCCGTCGATCGTCTTGTCGTGGACCTCGGCGAAGACCTGCTGCTTGAGGCCCCCGATTCGCTTCATGAAGAACTCGTCGAGGGTGGAGCCGACAATCGCCAAGAACTTCACGCGCTCCAGCAGCGGCGTGCGCTCGTCGACGGCCTGCTGGGCCACGCGCCACGCGAAGTTCAGCCAGGTGAGTTCGCGGTTGAGGTACGTCGCGGGGCCGAGGCGGTCGAACGGGCCGGCAAGGTCCGCGGGCGTCTCGCCGCGTATGGGCGGGTGGGGTGGTGTGCAGACGCTGGGCGCGTCGTCGTCGCTGCGGGTAGGTGCGTCCGGGGGCATGTCGGTGTCGGTGGGGGCGAGGGTGTTGGCGTCCGAATCCATCGTCACGGCGGGCGGTCCCGGACCGCGAGTGTCGCAGACGCCCCGCGTGCCGTCGACCCGCGGATCCGGTCTCAGCGGGCCTTCGTACGCCGGTCCAGCCCGGTCGGGACGTCGCCGCCGACGGACGGTGGACGACCCTCGAGCAGGGTCATGGTCGCCTGTGCTCCAATCGTCACCCCAGCGTGCGTGGAGAGGTCGACGAGAATCCGCTCGGAGTCTCGGCCCACGCGTGCGACGACCTCGACGGGGCGGCGGGTCCCAACGTGGACGACGCCGGTATCCTTGTCCTGCCAGGCGGCGCTGCGCAGGTCGGGGCCGAGGTCCAGCCGCACGTCGACGCGTTCGGTCACCGCGGGCGCGACCTCGATGCGCAGCGGCACGGCCACGCCAGGTTCGCTGGGGAGCAGGGGCTGTAGTGCCGTCACGCACGCGGCATACGCGGCTTTCGACGCGGGCTCCGGTTCGAACTTTCCGGTGTCGTTCATGACGTGGCGCTGCCCGCCGGCGCGCAGCTGGAGGAAGGTGCCGGTGTCGCGCGGGGGCGTGCGGATGTGGGTGCGAAGGCCGTCGAATCTCTGCGCGCGCAGCGTCGCGTACGCATCGTCGAGCGTGGAGGCGTCGGCGTCGTAGGTGATCGACACTCGACGGTCGCCCATGCTTTCGATGCGCGTGAAGGCTGCGTCTTCGAGTCTCACCGAGCGGCGATGCGAGGCCCCGATCGCAAAGCCGAATGTGATCGTGGTCGCCGCAGGCCGCGCGTCCGGAAGTGCGGAGCCGTCGACGGACCCGACGTCGGGCGTGTCCACCTCGGACATGGGGGGTGGCGCCTCGTCGGCGCAGTGCTGCGACTGACAGGCCACGCTGCACACAGCGAGGAGACCGATGAACCCACGCGCCGCCACGATCGCCGACGGTAGCACTGGACGTTGGCGCAAACCCAAAGCGGCCCGCCGTCCCGAAATAGGGCGCGTCGGACGATGTCACACCCTCAGGCGTTCTCGTACACTCGACGGGCGTGGGCGAGAGCTTCGAGCATTCGACGCTGAGGATCCGGCGGACCCCGTCGCTCGACTTCGGCGTGAAGGAGAGCGGCGATGACGATGCTCAGCTCGTCGTGCTCGTCGGCCATGCCCCGGGCCGTCGCTACATCGTCGGCGCCCAGCTCGAGCTTGGCCGCGGCTCCAACTCCCCCATCGAGATCCTCGACGATGGCGTCTCGCGTCGCCACGCCCGCGTCGTTCGGCGGCCTGATGGGTACACGATCGAAGACCTCGACAGCCGCAACGGCACGTTCGTCAACGGCCAGCGGGTCGAGTCGCAGCGATTGAACTTCGGCGACAAGATCGCGGTCGGCTCGCGAACGGTGCTGCTCTTCGCGAACCGGGACCGCTTCGAAGACCAGCGAATTCAGGCCCAGAAGCTCCAGGCGCTCGGCCAGCTCTCCGGGGGCATCGCGCACGACTTCAACAACCTGCTCGGCGTCGTGTTGGCCAACACCACCCACCTGCAAGACATCGGGACGAGCGACCCCAAGGTCCTCAGCACCGCGCTGGCCGACATCGAGACCGCGGCGCGACGGGCCGTCGACCTCACGCGCCAGCTGCTGGCGTTCGCGCGGAGCGGGCAGCGGCGGCACGAGGCCGTGGACCTGGCCAAAGTCGTCGCGGACGCGGAGCGGCTGCTTCGGCGGACGCTGCATCGCTCGATCGAGATCGAGACCGCGGTCGAGCCGGGCGCCAACATCGTCGGGGATCCATCGCAGCTGCTGCAGGTGGTGATGAACCTGTGCATCAATGCCGGGGACGCGATGCCCGGCGGCGGCGTGCTGCGGGTGGAGGTCGAGCGCGTCCGCTTCGCTGAGGCCGACCTCGCAGGGACCGACCTCCTCACGCCCGGAGACGTGGCCGCGCTGCGGGTGGTCGACGAGGGCATCGGCATGGAGGCCGACGTGCGCGCCCGGGTCTTCGAGCCGTTCTTCACGACCAAGCCGCGGGGCAAAGGAACCGGTCTTGGGCTTGCGACCGTGCACGCGATCGTGCGGGATCACGGCGGACACGTCCGACTCGACAGCATGCCCGGGCGTGGGACTTCGTTCGAAGTGTTGCTGCCGTGCGGCCCCGAAGTACCCGACGTGGTCGCCCGTCACACCTCCAAGACGTCGAGCACGTTCAGCGGGGTCATCCTGCTCGCGGACGACGAAGACATGGTGCGGGCGGCGACCAAGCGCGTGCTGGAGCACGCCGGGATCGACGTCCTCGAGGCGCGGGACGGCGCCGAAGCCGTCGACCAGTACGCGTCGAACGCCGACCGGGTCGATCTGGTCATCATGGACCTGGACATGCCGCAGATGGACGGCGAACAGGCGTTCGAGCGGCTGCACGCTCTCGATCCAGACCTGCCGGTTCTGATCAGCTCCGGGTACGTCGACGGCGAACGCGAGGCCGCGCTGCGCAAGGCTGGTGTCGACGGGTTGCTGCTCAAACCCTATGATTCGACGGCGCTGATGCAGGCGGTCACCCGGGCGCTCGTTGCCCATCGCCGCGACGAATGACCGGTCGGATGCATCGCGCGAAGGAACTACGACATGTTCGAGCGACTGCTTCCCATCTCCCTCGCCCTCTCTCTCAGTGCTGGCGTCGCGGCCTGCGACGACAAGACGGACGGCGCCAAGACGGAGAAGAAAGATGACGCCAAGGCGGAAAAGAAAGACGACGCCAAGGCGGAAAAGAAAGACGACGCCAAGGCGGAAAAGAAAGACGACGCCAAGGCGGCGAAGAAAGACGACGCCAAGGCGGAGAAAAAAGACGAAGGCGGTTGGTAGTGTCGCGAGCGCCGTGGCTGGGCGTCGTCCTGGTGCTTGGCTGTGATCCCTCGCCCCCGGCCGCGGACGACCTCGACCCAAGCGCGCTCGAGGTCGCCAACGCCCCCCAGATCGAGGCGCTCGCGCAGCTGCGAGACGAAGAGCGCGCGCTGCGTGACCGCCCGCCGGGGCGATGGACGGATGCCTCGGGTCCCGACCCCTTTGCCGTGCGTCGCGTTGGTGATCGCATCGTCGGCTTGCTGCGGAATCCGGGCGCGCTCGTTTTGCTGGACCGCTCGGGTGCCGAGCTTGCGCGTCACGACGCCCCCGCAGGCGCGACGGGCTGGGCATGGCGGGACACGCAGGTGGACGTCGTCGGCGAGTTGGACGGCGCGGTCCGGACCTATCGTCTGACCCAAGGGGCGTTCGAGCTGGTCGCGCAGGTCGACGTGCAGGCCGCGGGACTGCGAGCCGTTGCGCATGGCCCCCGTGGCGTTCGCTTCCTGGCCGACCGCCACCGCGGTCGCGTGCTCGCGCTGTCCTCCGACGGGGCGACGAATGTCGTCGACGCGTGTCCGGGCGCGCTGGACGTCCAGGTCCATGGACGCTGGCTGCTCGCCAACTGCATGCTTGCGCATGAGGTCCGTGCCTATCCGTTGACCGCTCGCGGACCCGACGTCGACGGCGTCGTCGTGGTCCGCCATGACGGGCCGATGTGGTCGATGGCCGCGCGGGCCATCGACGATGGTCTCGAGCTGGTGCTCGGAGGCGTCGAGGACCATGCGCTCGAGCGACGCGACGGCACGTTTGGCTACATCGACTCGTTCGTGTTCTTCGTCGACGTGTCCGCCAAGGGAGCAACCCGGCGCGCGGCCGTCAACGTCTCCGCGCACGGCGTGGTCACGCCCAAAGGGCTCGCCTGGTCCGGCGATGAGGTTTGGGTCAGCGGCGCGGGAAGTGACGCGCTCGTGGCCCTGCACGCCGACGATGGGCATCTGACCGCGCGGCGTTCCGTGCCCGCGGGGCTCACCGCACTCGATGCGTCCAGTCTGCCGCTGCTGGCTGCGAATCCTCTGCTCGACGCATGGGTGCTCGTCGAACCGCAGCGTTCCGAGGTGGTCGCGGTTCCCTCTGCGGGGCGTGACGAGGCGGTCGCCCTGGGCGAGGCGCTCGTGACCACGACGCTGCTCGCTCCGCAGGGGCAGACCGAGGGCCGCGCGAGCCGCTTCACCTGCGAGACCTGCCACTTCGAGGGGACCGTCGACGGCCGTGTCCACTACACCGGCCGTGATGACGTGTACGCGGCCACCAAGACGCTGCGCGGCCTCGTCGGCAACCATCCGCACTTCTCTCGCGCGCTGGATCGATCGACCATCGACATGATCCACAACGAATTCCGGGTCGCCAACGGAGGCACTCCGCAGGACCCATGGTTCGACCTGCGGACAGATGACGTGCCGTGGCTCGAGCATCTCACCTCGGCGCGCGAACTCACTGCGACCCAGCTTCGGGGCGCGATGCTTGCGTTCCTTGCGGCCTTCGAGCATCCGGTCAATCCGTCCACCCTGGGTCGCGCGCAGCTCACGGAACTGGAGCATCGTGGAGCGTCGCGTTTCGAGACACTCTGCGCGTCGTGTCATCAGCCGCGCCGCGTCGCGGACGACCCGGAGAGCGCCGCGTCGTCATCTCGATGGGCCGCCCACGTGTTCGGACCTGGCGACCTACTCTGGGCGTCCGCACAGCGGGTGAGAACGGGCATCGAGCCGCTGGTGCACGATGAAGGGGCGCGGGTACCCTCACTGCGCAGCCTCTGGGCGAAGCGGCCATACTTCACGAACGGGTCCGCAGAGACCGTCGCGGCCGTCCTGCAGGGGATTCGGATCGGGACGGACGCAGTGCATGGGGCCGGCGAGGGCACGCCGCTGTCCGCCGACGACCAAGCGGCACTGGCCGCCTTCGTCGACCTGCTGTGAAATCCTTCTGAGAGGGCGGTGCCCCAAAGTTCCTCGCTCCGGCCATTGCGGAGTTCGACCTCCGGCAGCTAAAACCGCTCCGAGGTTTACTGCATGCGGATCATGGTGACCGGAGGCGCTGGATTTATCGGCGCGAACTTCCTCAACCTGCTGGTGCCGCGACACGGCGAGCATCACTTCATCAACGCCGACAAGCTCACGTACGCGGCAAACCTGGCCAGCCTCGAGGGAATCGCGGACCGGCCCAACTACAGCTTCGTTCAGCTCGACATCGCGGACCCTACGGCCGTCGCTGAAGGGTTCGAGGAACACAAGCCCGACGTCGTGATTCACTTCGCGGCCGAGAGCCACGTCGACCGTTCGATCGAGGGACCGCGCGCGTTCATCGAGAGCAATATCGTCGGGACGTTCAACCTGCTCGAAGAGGCGCGCAAGCGCTGGGGCGATGGAAACGGCCTGTTCCACCACGTCAGCACCGACGAGGTGTATGGCTCGCTCGGGGACACGGGCATGTTCGTCGAGGACACCCGCTACGACCCCTCCAGCCCGTACTCGGCATCCAAGGCGGCCAGCGATCACCTCGTACGCGCGTACCACCGCACGTTCAAGCTGCCGGTCAAGGTGACCAACTGCTCGAACAACTACGGCCCGCTCCAGTTCCCCGAGAAGCTCATCCCCGTGATGACGCTCAACGCGGCCGAAGGCAAGCCACTGCCGGTCTACGGCGAGGGGCTCAACGTCCGGGACTGGCTGTACGTGACCGACCACTGCGAAGCGATCTGGAAGGTCGTCAACGAGGGCAAGGTTGGCGAGACCTACAACATTGGCGGCAACAACGAGGTCCGGAACATCGACGTCGTGAAGATCATCTGCAAGCTCGTCGCCAAGCGGCAAGGCAAGGATGTCTCCGAACTCGAGTCGCTGATCACGTACGTCAAAGACCGTCCTGGTCACGACATGCGCTACGCGATCGATGCCTCGAAGATCGAGGCGGATCTGGGTTGGAGTCCGGCGGAGACCTTCGAGACCGGCTTCGAGAAGACGGTCAACTGGTACCTCGACAACGCCGCGTGGATCGACCAGGTTCGCAGCGGCGAGTACCGCAACTGGATCGAGAAGAACTACACCCACCGCGACTGAGCGCCGCAAAGCCGAAGACGGAGCCGAAGCATGAGCATCACCAAAGGCATCATTCTCGCGGGCGGGTCCGGGACCCGGCTGCACCCGCTGACCAAGGGCATCAGCAAGCAGCTCATGCCCGTCTACGACAAGCCGATGATCTACTACCCGCTGAGCACGCTGATGCTTGCGGGAATCAAAGACGTTCTCATCATCACCACGCCGCACGAGCAGGAGATGTTCCAGCGGCTGCTCGGCGACGGTGCGCAGTGGGGCATGAACATCCAGTGGGCGGTTCAGCCCAGCCCCGACGGCCTCGCGCAGGCATTCATCATCGGCAAGGAGTTCGCCGGGGGTGAAGGCTGTGCGCTCGTGCTCGGTGACAACATCTTCTACGGCGCGAAGCTGCCCGAGCTGCTGCGCAAGGCCTCCGGCGTCGAAGACGGTGCGACCGTGTTCGGGTATTGGGTCAAGGATGCGACCGCCTATGGCGTGGCCGAAATCGACGAGGGCGGGCGCTGCCTGAGCCTCGAAGAGAAGCCCGCTCAGCCGAAGTCGAACTGGGCGGTCACCGGTTTGTACTTCTACGACGCGCAGGTCTGCGAGCTTGCGGCCAACCTCAAGCCGTCGGCGCGCGGGGAACTCGAAATCACCGACCTCAACCGTCTTTATCTCGAGCAAAACAAGCTCAGCGTCGAGCGCCTCGGGCGTGGGTTTGCATGGCTCGACACTGGCAACCCCGATGCGCTCATGCAGGCCGCCAACTTCATTCAGACGATCGAGCAGCGGCAGGGCCTGCAGATCGCATGTCCCGAAGAAATTTCGTACCGCTCTGGCTGGATCGATGCGGAGGCTCTGGCCGCGCTCGCCGAGCCTCTGAAAAAGACCGAGTACGGGCAGTACCTCGCGCGGCTCGCCGCGTCGTCGGAGTCGCGCGGATGAACGTCGTCACGACGAAGATACCCGGCGTCGTCATCATCGAGCCGAAGGTGTTCGGCGACGCGCGCGGCTTCTTCAAAGAGACGTACTCCGCGTCGCGATACGCCGAGGCGGGCATCGCCGAGGCGTTCGTACAGGACAACCTGTCGAAGTCGTCCAAGGGCGTGCTGCGAGGGCTTCACCTGCAGCACCCGCACGGCCAAGGCAAGCTCGTGCAGGCCGTGCT
>JBCCQM010000104.1:0-26929 GCA_039024335.1 Myxococcota bacterium | reverse complement strand
GTCGCTGCCGTTCCCGTTCGTGTCTGGCTGGCACGCGGTGGTTCGCTTCGACGACCAGGGGGCGAAGTTCTTCGACCTGGGGTCGACGAACGGGACGTTGTTCAACGGGCGTCGCGTGCAGGCGGGCGAGGCGGTGCCCGTCGTCGGCGAGGTGTCGCTGACGATCGGAAAGCTGGAGCTGCGAATTCGGCAGGAACTAGCGAGGGTTCAGGGGCAGGAGCCGGCGCAGCCAGTGGCGCCTCCGATGTCTCATGCGGCTGCGCACTCCCCGACGGCCGTGCATGCATCGCCCGCGATGCCGGCGCCTGTGGTGCCGACGTCGGTCCCGACGGGGATGTCCGACGTTGCCCCCGCCCCGGCAGCACCCGCCTCAGCACCTGCGCCGGCCGGTACGGCGGCGGTGGACATGGGAGATGTTCACCAGTCGGTGCATCGCCTTCGGCCGCATTACGACGCGTACCGTCAGGCTTGGAGTTCGATGCAGCGCGCGCTGGTCGATGCGCTGCAGACGATGCCGCCCGAGACCCACGGCTTTGCGCTTTCGATCCTGCAGCGCGAGTTTCCGGACGTGACCGGAGAGGCCGAGTTCAAGCAGCTTGCGCAGCAAGCGGGAGCCATGCCCGACGCAGGTGCCGCGTCGCCAGGCGGCGGTGGCTCGTCGCAAGCGATTCAGCGGCTTGCTTCGTCGCTGCGCCCCGGCGACCCTCCACCATCCTCGCCTGCCGAGGAAGCGCGCTTCGTCTCCTGCGTGGAGGACGTCCTGCGGGCCAGCGCGAAGGCGCTGGTGGAGCTGCAGAAGGGCCAAGAGCAGTTCGGCAGCGAGATGGGCGTGCGTACGATCAAGGAGTACACGGCGCTGCACGCCGCAGGCTCCGCCGAGGCCGTGCTCGCGTACCTCCTGGATTGGAAGGCCGGCGGCTCGCAGCGAACGCAGGAACTCGTCGGGGTGTACGCGGACCTGATGATCCACCAGGTGGCGCTCATCAACGGCCTGATGGAGGGCGTGCGCGGGCTGCTGGCCCGGTTGTCTCCACAGGAGATCGAGCGAGGCGTATCCTCGGGCTGGCCCACACGCGGCGCCGCGATCTGGAAGAAGTACATGGAGCTGCACCAGTCGCTGGCCCAGGAGAGCCAGGCGTTGACGGCCGTGGTGTTCGGACCCGAGTTCGCGCGGGCCTACGCCGAGGTCGGTGGCGAGAGCGGTGGCTGAGGTTCGCGCGGGCCTCTGACCGGGCCCGGCGCGAGGCTGTTACACTGCGCCGCCGTGAGACGCTTCCATTCGCAACGCTGGCTCGCAGTTCTCGCCCTGTCGGCGGTCGCACTGACCGGCTGCAAGAAGCAGCAGTCGTCCGACCTGCCGATCTGCAAAGCCGAGGTCGCAGGGTCTGAGGCCGAGGAGGTGTCGGCCGGTGCGGTACCGGCCGACATTTGGTTCCTCATCATGCTCCGGAACTTCGACCGAAACACGATGCAGGTGAAGCGCCCCGTGCAGGACTGCAGCGGCCGTGCCGTCGAGCCCAAGCCCGAAGCGGTCGACGCGTGTCTGGTCGGTGACGAGCCTCCCGCGGCGCTGCCCGAGCGCCCAATGACCGAGGAAGACCTCCTCATCGCGGCGACCGAAGACGGCAAGCAGGTCGTGTGGGTGAAGACGGGTGCGTATGAGAACGGCGAAGCGGTCGGCCCGGTGGGCCTGACCGAGTGGACCTCGCGTGGCGTCGCCGTGCGAGCGATCGGCACGCTCCGCGCCCAAGAAGATCGCGCCGCGATGCACCTCGAAGCACTCGGGTCGGAGCAGGTCCTCGTCGTCGAAAGCCGTCGCTGCGATCCTGACGACCCGAAGTCGTGCTCGCGTCGCGTCCGCTTGCTCCCGCTCGAAGGCGACACGTTCAAGGACAAGCCGCTCAAGATGGAGGATGGGACGTGCCTCGGCCCCGCCGAGGTGGTGCTGTACGAGGAGAAGGCCGTGACCCTCGACAACGGGATCGAGCGGAAGTTCGAGGTGGCTCGTTCGGTCGACTTCGACGAGGGCGAGGTCGTGATCAACGAGCAGGTCACCATCAAGGACAAGGACCCGACGCAGCCGGACGAGCCCCCCAAGGTCTTCCGCCGGGCCAACGTCTCTCGGGCGCTCAACGTCGGCGTGGACGCGATCACGACCCAGCGCGGGCTTTGGGAGGAGATGATCAACGAGCACGGCTCGGTCGTGGTCAAGCCCGAGCCCGAGCCCGAGCCCGAAGAGCCTGCCGCCGAAGCTGCGGAGTGATTGATCGCGCTGTCGACAAAGCCCCTCCCGGGGCTTGCGCCTGACCGCGGGAGACGGCCTAGTCGATACCGCGACTACGACGCGTGCGCGTCTGGGTGCGGTCGCTGGTGACCTTCTTGACCTCGAGGGTCATGGTCAAGATCTTGCCGTTGTTCTTCTTGACCAAGTAGACCTCGTTCGCCTCGGCAAGAGACGCGAGCTTGCCCGTGCCGAGCTTGCGTTTCTTCCAGACGCACGAGCGGTACGCGCGGGCGTTGTTGTAGCCCTCGCGCTCGGGCAGCGCGATCAGCCGGTAGCGCTGGTCCTCGGTCTCGACGAAGCGGTACGCGCACTTCTCGTCTTTGCAGGCCGGGTCGAACGTGACGAACAAGAGGGGCTTGCCGTTGAGCTCGTCGATCTTGAGGATCAAGCCCGCGGTGTTGCGGGTGGTGACCTGCTTGTCGACGACCTTGTCCGACTCTTCGGTGATGGTCTTGTTGACGTTGAACGCCTCATCGACCGAAGCCTCGTCGTACAGGGTGATGAGCTTGCGCTCCGTGTAGACGCGCAGCGGGTCGACGCCCGCCTCGGTCTGCACGCGCTCGAGCTCCTTGGGCGACAACGGCGTCCGCTTGGCGCATCCGGAAGAGGCCGAGAGCGTCGCGAGGAGGGCGCCCAACGTCAGGGTCGACAAGCTGAGACCGCGCATAGATCGCCTCTGGACTACCCAATCGTCGCCCTGGAAGTCAAAAGGAAACGGCGATGCCGGCATATCACTCCGGTTTCTGCCCCTCGCGCCGTCGATTCCTGGCCCTATCGGGGAGAGGGGCGCTACAACCGAGGCTGCCGGCGCAATGCTTCGACTTTCGGTCAGCGAACAGGGGGCACCCCCGCGGCTCATGACGTTCAATCAGGCGCAGGTCCACGTGGGCCGCGCGTCCGACTGCGAGCTGAGCCTGGGCGGCAAGGGCATTTCGAGCCGGCACTGCCGGTTCACGCGGACGCCGCAGGGCGTGGTGCTCGAGGACCTGGGCTCGACGAACGGGACCTACGTCAACCGGCAGAAGGTGACCCAGCCCGTGACGATTACGTCGGCGGACGAGGTCATCATCGCCATGTACGAGGTCCGAATCGTCGAAGACGGGGCCGTCGTGAGCGTCGCACCGATGTCGATGCCGCCTGCGGCCGCGCGACCGCCAGCCGCGGTACCGCGCCAAGCGACCGGCGTGGTGCCGCCGGCGTTCGCCACCGGGGGCCCGGCAGTGACGCCGCCGTCGATGCCTCCATCGGGCGCCGGGTCGCTTTCATCCACCGGCGCGCCGTCGATGCCGCCTGGCAGCACCTCGAGCGCGGCCCGCCCCGCGGTGGCGTCGGACGCGGACTGGGCACGCCAGTGGGAGAAGCTCGACTCGCTCGCGCGGGAGTGGATCGCCTCGGGCAAGGATCGCAAGCAGCTTCTGCGCGGAGACAAGCTCACCCACGCACGGACGTGGCTGGCGTCGGGCCGGGGCAAAACCCCGGTCCCCAAGAAGGAGCACCGCGACTTCATCTTTGCGTCGAGCCGCGCTCGGCAGATGCGAATCATCCGCAACGTCACGATCGGCGGGCTCGTCTTGAGCATTGGCGTGGTCGGGGCGATCAAGATCGTGCAGATCGTCGGCGGTGACGACGATGGGCAGGACGAGATCGCGTCTGCTGACTCGGGAGGCTCGGACGGCGACGAAGGCAAGCCGAAGACGAAGCCGCGGCGGACCGGCAGCAAGGTGGCGGACGCCGCTGTGGCGGCAGCGGCCAACGTTCAAGACGACGACCCTGCGCTCGCGACCTTGATCGCCACGACCGGGCTCAGCGAGCTCGCGCCGGATGCCCGGGCCACGCCGGTCGAGGCCGCGTTCCGCGAGGCGATCGGCAAGCTCCGCGGTCAGCCCATGCGCGGCCACGACGAGTCGATCACCGCCCTGGACTACACGCCTGACGGGCGCTGGGCCGTCAGCGCGTCGAAAGACGGAAGCGTTCGCCTGTGGAATCGCACCGGCGAGGGCAGCCGCCGGCCGACGGTGCTTCGAGGCCACAGCAGGGGCGTGTCGGACCTTCTGGTCAGCCTCGATTCGAAGTTCCTCTTCACCGCCGGGGAGAACGGCAAGATCCTGCGCTGGGACCTCAGCTCCGACGAAGTGATGAGCGCCTACATTTCGCTGGGCGGACACACGACGTCGGTTGGGTCACTCGCACTCAGCCGGGACGGTCGGTGGCTGGTCAGCGGTTCGAGCGACGGCAGCGTGCGCGTGTGGAACGCGAGCAGCCCGGTTCCGAAGTCGCGGCGCTTCGACGGGCACGGTGGCCCGATTCGCGCGGTGGCGATCAACGCCACCGGCACGCGGGTACTCGCCGCGAGCCAGGACGGGACGGCGTCGATCTGGAAGGCGAACGAGGGCGCACCGGGCAAGCGCACCGTGCTGCAAGGCGGTACCGAAGAGGAGCCCGCCGAAACCCTCGACATCGACATCTCTGGGGACGGGCGATGGGTCATCACCGGGCATTCCAACGGCGTGGCACGGCTATGGGATCCCTCGCGACGGATTCCCTCGCTCACGGCGCGTACGCTGCAGGGCCACGAGGGGCCGGTGCCCCACGTCGCGATCACCCCGGACTCCACGCTGGCGATCACCGCCGGGGACGACCACAAGCTGCGGATCTGGAACCTCGAAGCGAAGGATCCCAGCCTCAGCGCGCCCACCTTCGACCTGCACGAGGCGCCGATCACCGACCTCGTCGCGGTGAGTGACGTCGACCCGACTGCTTCGCCTCGTCGCCGTATCGCGGCGACCGCCAGTGCGGACGGCACGGTCCGGTCCTGGAACCTCGAGCGGCGCGACCACGAGCAGGACAGCACCGCGTTTCCGCTTCCCGGTGGCAAGGCAACGGCCGTGGCGCTGTCTGCCGACGGTCAGTTCATCCTCGGGGGCGCGAGCACCGGCGACGTGCGTCAGTGGCCCGCCGCCTCCGCGCAGCCTCCTGGGGCGTCCGCCGTAGGATGGGGCCACACGCAGCAGGTGCTCGCGGTCGCGACCAACCCCGTCGGTACGCGCATGGTCAGCGGCAGCGCGGACGGCACGGCCAAGGTGTGGGACCTGACGCGTCCCGGTCGCGCGGGGTTGATCGCTACGCTCGACAAGCACACGGGGCAAGTCGCCGCGGTGGCCGTCTCGCCCAATGGTCAGTTCGTTGCGACGGGCGACAGCAACGGCGCGATTCGGGTGTGGGACCTGACGAAACCCGATCCGAGCGTTGCTGCGGTGTCGCTCGACAAGCATCGCCGCGGGATCTCGAAGCTCGGGTTCTCGAAAGACAGCACGCGGCTCGTGTCGCTCTCCATCGATGCGGCCTACGTTTGGAAGCTGACGCAGGACCCGGCGAGCACGGCGGTGAAGCTCTCGCAGAAGGATGAACTCGTCGACTTCGCGCTGGCCGACGGGTCCACGCTGGTCGTCGCGGGGGTCAAGCAGCTGCGGCTCTACGACCTGAGCTCGGCCGACATTCCGGGCTCGGCCAAGGGGCTCAAGCGTGCGCACGGACTCGACGTGCTGGCGGTGGGTATCAGCCCCGATGGTCGCTGGGCCGCATCGTCGGCGAAGGACGCGTCGACGATCTTGTGGGACCTCGAAAAAAGCGGCAAGGCCAACGAGATCGTGCTGCACGAGAAGCCGGTGGACGCGATCGCCTTCAGCCCCGATGGTCAGTGGCTTGCGACGGGCAGCCAGGACAATACGGTTCGGCTTTGGGACCTGCGAGGCGAGCGACCGCACCGCAAGAGCGTGATGACGCTTCGCGGGGCCGAGCAGCGCGTGTCGGCGCTCCGCTTCAGCGCCGACGGTCGGTACCTCGTCAGCGCCAGCAACGATCGCACAATCCGCGTCTACGACCTCAGCCTCAGCGACGAAGCCACCGTCGTCGATGCCGCGGTGGCCCTTCGTGGGCACGGCGACGTCATCGCAAGCATCGCCGTGAGCGAGGATGGCTCGACGGTCATCTCGGGAAGCTACGACCGCTCTGCCAGGGCCTGGCCGCTGACCGCCAGCCGTCTCTCCGCGATCGGTTGCGAACGCGTTGGCCGTTCGCTGACCCCCGACGAGTGGGAGACCTACTTCGGCGACGCCTCCTTCCGGCGCCCCTGCGGCTGAGCGTGAGGCCCTCGCTAGGGCTTGGCGACGGCGCCCTTGCAGTCGGGCTCCCATGGCGCGCACTTGAAGCGCACGTGAATGTGGCTGAGGTGGTCTTGGGAGTGCCGGAAGATGCCCTTCGTGGACGTCCGGCGCCGAGGCCACTGAATCCACTCGTCGAGCTCCTCTTCGGTGGCGCCCATCTCGACCGCAGCCCGGTACACGAACTCCTGGTAGCGCCAGTCCAAGAATACGTACTGGACGGCGCCGGTTCGGATGAGCGCGCGGACCAGACCCCACAGCGCGTGCCAGTCGACCTCATCGAAGAGAGGGCGGCGGTCTTTGACCTTGCCGTTGCCCAGGTGTTTCTTCTTGTAGACGCCCTTGATCGTGGGCAGCCAGATGTCGATGTCGCGTCCCGCTTGATGCGACTTGTGCGGCGGGAGCTTGCCGCCGCCCTGCTTGCTGATGTCGGAGAGGATCAGCGCGCCTTCGTAGTCGACGTCTTGGCGGAACGTCGCGATGGCCTTTTGCAGGTTGGAGATGGTCTGGGAGCTGCCGTACATCAGCCGCGGCGACTTGCGCGTGTACAGCGGGCTCTCGGGCATTTGGATGCCGTTGACGAGGCTTCCGGAGTTCGGCAAGCCGATCGACGTCGCGCGCTTGTCGACGGTGAACTCGGGGATCGCGTTCCGAGGCAGGCGTGGCTTGTGCGGTACCGGGTCGATGTAGATGACCACTTCGGTGCCGGCCTTGAGCTCGGTATCGGGGTTGTAGGCCTGCAGCTTCGTGACGGGCACGTCGAAGCGGTTCGCGAGCTTGCTCCACGCCGTCTCACCCTTTTCGACGGCGTAGGTGATGCGCTGCTGGGGCAGGGGGCGACGCCCCGGCGACTTCACCGTGAGCACCTTGCCCTCTTGGATGTTGGGGTCGTCGGGGTTGAGGAAGTTCCACGCTGCCAGCTCATCGATGCCGACGTCGTAGCGACGGGCGACATCTTCGAGCGTCTCGAACGGGATGAGCTTGTGTTCGATCGGCTTGTCGACCACGCCGAGCTCGTCGTCCGAGCCCGCGGCTGCACCGGCGCCGTCGTCTCCGTGGTCGTGGTCGTGGTCGTGGTCGCTGACCTCGTCGAAGCCTCCGAGTTCGTCCTCGTCGTCGTCGTCTTCGGCAGCGCCGGTCGTCGCAGCCGCAGCGTCCTCGGGTGGGGCGTCTGCATCGTCTGACTCCGGCCACAACGCGACGGCGGCTGCGATGATGGCCGCGAGTCCGACGACGCCGCCCACGATGCCGAGCGTGCGCCTGAGGCCTTGTGCTTTCACGACGCCGGCGCTGGCCTCGATGAACTCACGCTGAAGGCGGGTGACCTCGGGCAGCATGCCGGGCTGCGCGACCCCCAGCCAGGTCTGCGCCCGCTTGAGCTCATCAGGCTTGAGGGCGAGAGCGGCGGGACGGCCATCGCGTTCCCACTGCTCGGCGTACCGGAGGTACCGGCCATGAAGATCGCGGTACTTCCGGTTGGGACCCGGGTCGCGCAGCAAAGACCCGCCGCTGTTGAGGGCTTCGACCGAGGCCATGGCCGATGGCGCTGCCGAGGCCGCGACCACTTCGACGAGAAAGCTCCCGATGAAGATTCGGTCGCCGGGGCGCACGGAGACCGGCTGGACCACCCGCTGATTGTTGACGTAGGTTCCGTTGCGCGAGCCGAGGTCGTGCAGCACGACGCCCTGGGGGGTCAGGTCGAAGCGGCAGTGCTTCGACGACACCGCGCCGCCGGCGATGGCGACATCGTTGGTTCCGTCACGCCCGATCGAGAGCACGTTGTTGCGGAACGCCTCATTGCGAGACGAACCGTCGGGTGACGTGAGCCGGATTTCGTACATGCGGTCTCGCTCGGGCCAGGGGACCGCGGGACTACATCGTGAAGGTGTGGGACACCGACTGCATCTTCGTGGTCGCGGGGAACTTCGCGCTCGTTCGCACCGCCTTCGCGACGCAATCACTCACGCGCTTGGGGACCCCGCTGCTCATGTTGCGAGCGGACATCACGGCCCCGTTCGCGCCCACGTCGGCGCGAATCTTGACGCGCATCCCGGAGATGGCCCCCTTGCACTGCTTCACGGCGCCCGCTGCTTTCTTGAAGCCGGCGGACGCGTCGGCGGCGGTGAGCTTGTCCTTGACCTTCGGCTTCTTCGGCTGCTTGGGCTTTTTAGGCGTTCGCGGCGTTCGTCGCTTCGGTGTGGCTGCTGCCGGCTCGGGCTTGGGCTCGGGCTTCGCGACGGGCTCCGGCTCGGGTTCTGGCTCCGGCGCCTTCTCGGGCTCGGCGACCGGCTCGGGCTCTCCGTCGCCGATCTGAAGACCCGCAGGCTCGGGCTCCTTGGCGGGCTCGGGCGTCTCCTCGGGCTCCGGCTTGTCGGCGGCGTCCTTCTTGTCGGGTTTCTTTTTGTCGACCGCGACGACCTTGTCCTTGTCGTCGTCTTCACCGCCAAGCAGCAGCCAGGCCGCAAGCCCGCCTCCGCCGATGGCGATGAGGGCTCCACCGACGAGCAACGCCACGAACTTGCCCGTGGAGCGCTTCTCGGTGGCGAACATCGTGTAGTCGCCTCCGCCCACGGGCGCAGCCGTCGCGGGCGACGTCTCCGGCATGGGTGGATTGGTGGCCGGGTGGGCGCCGCTGGGCGGGTTGGTGCCCATGGCAGCGCCGCCCATGGCCGCCGGCGGTGGAGAGGACGGCGGACGCGATTGACCACCCTGCCCAGGATCCCAGCCGTGCGGCGCCCCGAGCTTGACCGTGCCGAACTCGAGGTCGGCCGGCGCAGCGTTGGGGTCGAGCATCATCGTGCCGCCGCGCGCTTCGGCGGGAGGCTGGCTCGGCGGACGGCCGGCGTCGGGCAGGAACATCGTCGAGCCCGCGCCCTCGTTGGGCTGCGCCACGGCGGCGTTGACGGCCATGGGCCCGTCATACGCGGACGCGAGCAGGTTGCCGTCGGGACCGATCGCCTCGACCGCTGCCGCGAACTCGTCCATCGACTGATAGCGATCTTCGGGCTTCTTCGCGAGCGCCTTGACGATGATCGCCTCGACGGCCGGGCTGATGTCTGCGTCGGGAGCTTTGGTGGTGGGCGGCGTCAGCGGCTCGGTCAGGTGCTGGCTGAGCACCCGCATGAAGTTGTCGCCGTCGTACGGGACCGTGCCGGTGAGGAACTCGTACAAGCAGACCGACGCTGCGTACACGTCGGTGCGGTTGTCGGCCGGTTCACCGCAGGCTTGCTCGGGCGCCATGTACTTGGCGGTGCCGAAGACGGCCCCAGTGCGCGTGAGCCCACCACCGTCGCCCGATTCGGGGTCGGTGACCTTGGCGATGCCGAAGTCGAGCAGCTTCACGAAGTCACGACCGTCGGATCGCTTCACCAAGAAGCAGTTCGCCGGCTTCAGGTCGCGGTGAATGATGCCCTTGCCGTGCGCGGCCGAGAGCGCGCGCAGGATCTGAAGGATCAGGCCCTTGGCGCGGGCCCACCGCAGTCGACCTTCGCGGCGCAGCAGGTCCGCGAGGTCTTCGCCCTCGAGGAACTCCATCGCGAAGAACACCGAACCGCCGGGCACGGGCCCGAAGTCGACGATGTCGACGATGTTCTCGTGGCCGATCATGGATGCCGCCCGAGCCTCCTGGAGGAAGCGGTCGACCTGGGTCTGGTCTCGGCACAGCTCTTGGTGGAGCACCTTGATTGCGACGCGCTTCCGCAGCGTCACGTGCTCGGCCAGATAGACCGACCCCATGCCCCCGTCGCCGAGGAGGCTCTGAACTTGGTAGCGGTCCGCGAGGGTGTGGCCAACGAGGCCCTCTGGCGTCGCCAACATGGCATTGGGATCAGTCATGCGACCCTGTGAGCATATCTCAAAAGCCCGAACGCGAGCACCTTGGGAAGGGTCTATCGGCAGGTTTGAATCCGCGATGAAAGCGGCGCTGATGCGGGCCGCGACGCGCGCGCGCACCTCGGGCGGCGAGGCCCCCGTTGGAGGTGTTGGACCTACCCGATGGGGGCGGGGACAGTGTTCAGCCGCGCTCTGCGGCGACCTGGATCCGTTCCAGCAGGCCGCCGCGCCCCGCCATCGTGTCGGAGGACGCCAAGAACTGATCGCTGCCGGGTGCGCTGCCCAGAAGGACGACGCCGTGTTCTGCGGCCCGTTTGAGGGCGTCTACATCGGCGTATTCCCGGGTCGGGATCGTGCGCGGCTCGCTGAAACCGATGTCCACATCGTGGGCGGCGGGCGCGACGACGGCTCCCGAAGGCCCGATCGACGAGTGAAGCCCGCCAGCTCGGCCGAGCGCGGAGGCGAGGATCGCCGCAACACCCCAGGCCGCCGAACCGTGGACGACGCGCGGGCCTGCGGCCGTGTCTTCGTTCGCGAGCACGACGGGATTGGCGGCGGCGCAGATCCAGTCCGCGGCTGTGCGGGCGCGCAGGGCTGTCCAATCGGGCGCGACGTGCGGGTCCTCGGTACGCCACGCCGGACCGGTCAGGGTCTTGGAGACGCCGACGACGATCGGCACCCGGCGGGACTCCGCGAACTCGGCGAGCTGTTCGAGCAGGGAGGGCGGCGGCACCAGTCCGACGAAGATCGCGTTGGGTCGCAGCGGATCGTCGGCACGAACCGCGCGCTCCAGGCTCTCGAGCAGGGAATCCGGATCGACGTCGACCAGGTCGATGCCCAGGTGCTCGTGTCCCGGAGACGCTGCAACGAGCATCTTCAATCCGCGCCAGGACGCTTCGAGCCGGGCGACGGTGGGTTGCCCGAGGATCGAGATCGCCGCGCTGGCCACCGTCGTACGGATCTGCTTGACCGCGTCGACGCGCGCATGCGTGTCGACGACTTTCGGTCGTCCCTTCGGGCCCCGCATCGCGCTGACGAAGGCGTCGAGCCCGGACTTGGCCGTGACCTCGGGCTCGGCGCCCGGCAGCTCCACCTTGGAGAAGATGTCGTCGACGTTGCCCGAGGTCGGTGCTGGGGCAGGGGTCGGCGTGGCCGGCTGTGGCTCCGGGTCGGGCTCGGGCTCGGGCTCCGGGTCGGGTTCGGGTGCCGGGGCGACCACGCCGAATCGCTCTGCCAACCCTCCCGGGCCGACGATCCGCTCGACGCGAGCCTTGACCACTTCGGGGGCGAGGTCGCTCTCCTTGGTGAGCGCCTTGGCCAGCGCCGCGAGCTTTTGAAGCGGTTCGATCGCGTCGACGACGTCATCGACGCGGAACATCCGCGGGCGCGTGAACTGGACCGGGACGGGGCCCGAGACGGACTCGCCGAGCGTCGTTGGCAGCGTGACGGCCGCGTCCACGCCGAGCGACTTCATGACGGTTGCGAAGCGCTCTCCGGAGACACTGACCTTGCGGCCGCTGGGGGAGGTCGTGAAGGTCCCGGCTACGAGCCATCGCCACTTCGGCATTGCTTCGACGGTAGCAGGACTGCGTCACGTTCCCAAGGCATCGCGACTTCCCCTTCGACGCGCGGCGGGCGATGCTCCGCAGATGAGCCGTTCCGCTGCGCACGGGGCCTTGTTCGCCGCGCTCGTGCTAACCGCATGTGGTGCCGACACCTTCACCCCCGATGACGCCGCGGCGATTCGGGCCACCATGCAGGCCCAGCAGACGGCTTGGAACGCCGGGGACATCGACGCCTTCATGACCGGCTACCACGCGTCTGACGACGTCGTCTTCACCTCGGGGGCGAAGATTCGGCGGGGGTACGACGCAACTCTGGCGGCCTACCGCGCTCGCTACGTCGACGGCGACGCAAAGATGGGCACGCTCGAGTTTTCCGACCTCGACATCACCGGGCTGTCGGCAACCTCGGCCGTGGTGCTCGGTCACTGGGCGCTGACGGACACACCGCAGGCGGGAGGCGGGGTGTTCTCGCTGGTGTTCACCGAGGTCGACGGCGCGTGGAAGATCGTCCACGACCACAGTTCGGCTGCAGAACGCGAGTGAGCCGGCGGCCGGTTCCCGACGTCGCTAGCAGCCCTGAACGTAGGCCGCCAGCGCGGCACGGATCGTCGCCGGCGTCTGCTTGGTGACGCCTTCGATCACGGCCGATGCGGCATCCTTGAGCGCTCGATCGACGCGCAGGCGCTCGCCCTCTCGATAGGGATCGTCTGACTCGTCGTAGACGCGCGAGGCCGCGACGCCCCAGCCACGGGCGTCCTGCATCCAGCGCTGATACTCGCCGCGCAGCCGGATGCTCCGCGACCCCGCACGTTCGACGTACGGCACGTCGGCGCCCGCGAGCTCTTCGAACTCGGGGTCGTACGCCGAGAGCAACCAGCGCGCCTCCTCGGTGAGGCGCGCTTTCGCGGAGCCGGCGGCCATCTACACGCGCTCGAGCACCGCGGCTGCGCCGAGGCCACCCGCCGCGCAGATGCCCAGCAGCGCGTGCTGCTTGTCGGTCTTGTGCAGCTCGTTCGCCATGGTGGTGACCATGCGCGCGCCGGTGGCTCCGAACGGGTGACCGATGGCGACCGAGCCGCCATGCACGTTGAGCTTGGCGGGGTCGACGTCACCGACGGCCTTCTCGCGACCGAGGCGGGCCTCGGCGAAGGCGTCGCTGCCCATCATTTTGAGGACGCTGAGGACCTGGGCGGCGAACGCCTCGTGGATGTCGACGTAGTCCATGTCGTCGAGGGAGAGCCCGGCCCGGTCGAGCGCCTTGGGCATCGCGATCGCCGGGCCCATGAGCAGCTGGTCGGTGGGGTCGACGGCGACGTAGCTCCACGACGTGAAGGCGGCGAGCGGCGTGTAGCCCAGCGCCTTGGCCTTCTCTTCGCTCATGATGAGCACCGCCGAGGCGCCGTCGGTGAGCGGGCTGGAGTTGCCGGCGGTGAGCGTGCCGTCTTTGGCGAACGCGGGGCGCAGCTTCGCGAGCTTCTCGACGCTGGTGTCGGCACGGACGAGGCCATCTGCGGTCACGGTCTTGCCACCGGGGGTGGTCACGGGCGTGATCTCTTCGCGCAGGCGCCCCGACGCGATGGCGGCGGCTGCACGGTGGTGCGACTGCACGGCGAACGCGTCTTGGGCCTCGCGGGTGATCTGGTTACGCTTGGCCATCTTCTCGGCCGACTGCCCCATGGTCTCGCCGGTGCTGCGCTCGGCGATCTTCGGCATCTTCGGCAGAATCTCGTTGATCGGCATCAGCTGGCTGAGCACGCCGACGTAGTCCATCGGGGTGCTCTTGCCCATGGCTAGGGGCCCCAGGGTGTGGACGACCTTCTGCGGAAGCTTGAGTTCCGCGTTCGAGGTGGAGTCGGAGCCGCCCGCGATGAGGACGTCGGCGTCGCCGCGCTCGATGGCCGCCACCGCGTTGGTGATGGACTGCATGCCCGTCGCGCAGGCGCGCGTCACGGTGTAGGCCTCGACCGACGGGGGCAGGCCGAGGTCCAGCGCGAGCTCGCGACCGACGTTGGGCGCAGCCTGCGGGAGGATGACGCCTCCCCAGACGATCCCGTCAATGTCGCCGCGGGACAGGTTGGTCTTGGTGATCAAGGCGTCGACGGCCGCTGCCCCGAGGGCAATGGTGTCCATCTTGAGGAAGTCGGTGAAGGCCTTGATGAAGGGGGTGCGAATGCCGGAAACGACGACTGCACGACGAAGAGTCTTGGACATGATGGGTTCCTTTCAAGGAGTGAGCCGGGGCTCGAGGCTTACGCTCCCACCAGGGCGCCGCCGCAGACGCGGAGGACCTGGCCGGTCACGCCGAGCGAGCCGGGGGTGGACAAGAACGTGATTGCATCACCGACGTCGCGGGGCTGGCCGCCCTGCGAGAGGTTGCTGAGTCGACGCGCGACCTCGCGGATCATCACCGGGATGGCGTCGGTCAGCCGGGTCTCGATGAAGCCCGGTGCGATGGCGTTGACCGTGATCCCGCGGCCTGCAGCCGCCTTGCTCAGCTGCTGCATGTAGCCGATCACGCCGGACTTCGAGGCTGCGTAGTTCGTCTGGCCCATGTTGCCCGCAATGCCAGCCACCGACGACAGCAGCACGATGCGGCCGCCGTCGCGCATGGGGCCAGACATCACGGCGTCGGTGATGCGGACGATCGCCGAGAGGTTGATGTCGATCGTTTGATCCCACTTCTCGGGCTTCATGCGCGCGAGCGTCTTGTCGCGGGTGACGCCGGCGTTGTGGACCACGATGTCCACGCCGCCAAATCGCTCGGCAAGTTCCTTCGCGATGGTTGAAGGGGCGTCCGGGTCGCTGACGTCGGCAAGCAGGGTGGAGCCACCGACCTTGTGCGCGACCTGGCTGCAGAGCTTGGCGTCGCCGGGTCGGTCGAGGCAGACGACGTGCGCCCCCTCGGCGGCCATCAGCTCCGCGGTGGCGGCACCGATGCCACGGGCCGCCCCGGTGACGAGCGCGACTTTGCCTTCGAGCGAGCGAGTCCACGGGACGTCGCCGGCGGAGGCCGCACGCGCGCTGACGGTGAGCGGTTGGCCCGAGACGAACGCCGAGCGGGCCGAGAGCAGCCAGCGGACGGGCCCTTCGATGCGCGCTTCCCCGCCGTTCTCCACGTAGAGAAGCTGTGCGGTGGAGCCGCGACGCCCGAGCTCCTTGGCGACGCTGCGGACGAACCCTTCCAGCGCCGCCTGAGCTGCGGACGCTTCGACGCCCGGGCGGGTCGCGGGCGGGCGGCCAAGGACCAGCACGCGGCCGCTGGGGGCGACCTGCTTCACGAGCGGGTGGAAGAAGTCGTACAGCGCCCGCAGGTCGGCGGGCGTTCCGATGGCCGTCGCGTCGAAGACCAAGGCGTGGACGCGCCCGCCGTCGATCTCATCGCCGGGCGTGATGCGAGTGGCCGGACGGCCGTAGGCTTCACCGGGGCCGGCGAAGGCCGCTTCGAGCGCGCCATCGGTCACGAGGCACGACGCCCCAGCGCGGGTCAGCACGCCTGCGAGCGTTGCCGTCAGCGCGCCGCCGGGCGCAGCGCCGACGATGACGCGCGCATCGTGCAGCGGGCGCGCCTCCATGGGTCCTCGCGCGCGCCGCAGCTTCGGCGGAACGGGCAGGGGCAGTCCCAGGGACTTGATGACCTTACGGGCAGGATCGTTGTGAAGCAGGAAGTCGCTCATGTGAGATCGTCGAAGCTGCCGGTGCCGAACACCGGGTGCGAGAAGCCGCGGGCGGGCGACGGGTCAAACCCCACCGCCGTCGGGCGGGTTACGAGAAGGTGCCGGTGAGATACGCAGGACCACCGGGCGCATCTCCAACGAAGATGCGATGGCCATCGCCCTCGTCGTCGGCGAGGTACAGGCCGACGGTCGCAGGAAGGACGAGCGGCTCGGTGAATTGCACGTCGAAGGTCTTCACGGCGTGGACGGAGCCCGCAAACACGCCGCGCTGCACGCCCTCGAGGGCGCGCGCCATCGTGCTGAAGCCGTGCAGGATGGTGTTGCGGAAGCCGAACGCCTTCGCGTACGGGCGAACCCAGTGCACCGGGTTGAAGTCGCCGGTGAGCTTGGCAAAGTCCAGACCCGCCGTGGGGGAGAGCCTCCACCGCGCAAGCTCCTCGACCTCGTGTGGAACGCGGGCCTTCTCCTTCTTTTTCTTGGCGGAAGGGCTGCCCGTGATCCCGTTCTTCGCTCGGGTCTTCTTGTCGTGGACGACGATCGCGTACAGGTCGGCGATGAGGGCCTCGGGATTGGACTCGGTCCCGGTGATGACGCGCTGATGCAGGACCGCGCGGCGGCCGTTGTCGTCGATGTTCTCGAGGCGACCTCGAGCCTGCATGGGAACGCCGGCGGGAATGTGCTCGTTGATCTGCAGCCGGCATCCGCCATTGAGCACCTTGAGCAGCGGGTAGGGCACACCGCGAAGGGTCTTGGACGCCAGCGGGAACGACCACTGCGGGAACAAGTGGGCGGGGACGAAACCTTTGTACGCGGACGGGTCGCCCCCGACGTGTCGCACGTAGTCCTTGATCAGGTCTGCGGGTAGGGGGTCGACGGTTGCAATGACCTCTTCGCTAGGCGTCGGAAACTCGCCGCCGTTGGCGTCCTTTTGCCGCATCGCGGCCCAGGCGACGCCGGCGAGCGTCTTGATGACCGGACCTTGCGAGAGGACGTGTTTGGTGGAGACGGGCATCACGCTACTCCGCGGCTTCGGCCGCCCCGGTGTCCTGCTGGAGCATCTCGAGGATCTCGGCGCCGGTGTTGTGGATGAGGTCGTGCATGTGGCGGCACTGCGGCTCGGCGCGACGCAGGTAGCGCTCGAGCACCGGAGTGCGATGCGGGAACTGCTTCGACTGCTCGAGCAGCACCTCGCAGATCGCGACGTCAGTGAGCAGCTTGGTGAGCCGCTCGGCGTGCAGCATGGCGAACGCGAAGTCTCGCTTGGGGTCCCAGTCCTTGAAGAAAGCCTGGCTCCACTTGGACATCGGCAGGTCGCCGAGCGTACGCATCTTGTCGGCGGCGGTCTTGCGGATGAGCAGCTGCTGCGCATCCAAGGACAGCCACTGAAGCTTGGCGACGCGGCGCTCGAGCGGGTTGCGGGCCGACAGACTGCGCCACCGGGCCTGGGCGAGCTGGCGGACGAAGTTCTGGGGCGCCTTCATGATGCCGCCCAGCGTGTCCTTCATGGCCATCAGCGCCTGGATCTGGCTGGTGCCCTCGTAGATGGGGAATACCATGGCATCGCGCAGCAGCTTTTCCGCGCCGTACTCGACCGTGTAGCCGTTGCCGCCGTGGATCTGGATGCACGTGCGGGCGTGCTCCACGGCCTTCTCCGAGGAGATGTACTTGAGCAGGGGCGTGATGCGACGCGCTTCGTTGCGCATCTTCTTGGCCTTCTTGCGGTCGTCCTCGGAGCCGTTTTGAAGGATGACGTTGAGCTCGAGCTTCTGCCCGACCTCTTCTTGCATGGCGCCGTACATCGCCAGCGCGCGGATGCCCTCGATGTCCGAGCGCATCGACTCGAGGTAGTCGGCGATCATCTCGTGCTTGTCGATGGTCTTGCCCATCGACGGGCGCTCGGCGGCGTAGGCCTTGGCCTTGCGGTACGCAGACTCCATCACGCCGAGCGACTCGAACGCGACGCCCAGGCGCGCGTTGTTCATCAGGAACAGCATGTAGCGGAAGCCCTCGCCGCGCTTGCCGATGAGCTGCGCCGGCGAGCGCTCGAACGTGAGGGCGACGGTGGGCGAGCCGTGATGGCCGAGCTTTTCTTCGCAGCGGTCGATGGTGACCGTGCGGACGCGGTTGCCGTCTTCATCTTCGTGCCACGCGGGGACGAGGAAGAACGAGAGTCCACCAAGGCCCGCGAACGGGTCGTCGGGGTCGGCCGCCGTCTCGGTTCGCGCGATGACAAAGTGGTACTTGCCGTGGCCGGAGGTGATGAAGATCTTCTGGCCGGTGACGAACCAGTTGCCGTCTTCGTCTTGCTCGCCGTAGCAACGCAAGCGAGCCATGTCCGAACCCGCGTCGGGCTCGGTGATGTCCATGGCACCCCATGCATCGCCCGCGCCAATCTCCTCGATCTCCTTCTGGAAGCGGGTTTCGACGATTTCGCCGTCGACCACCTTGGTCGAGCCCTCGTGCATCGAGAACACGAGCATGGCCAGGGCCATGCCGCCGTGGAACCCATAGTGGGTGCCGACGGAAACGTCAGCGCGCGCCATCATCTCCGCGTTGATGAAGTAGGAGATCAGCGGGCAGTTCATGCCGCCGAACTCGCGCGGAATGGTCAGCCAGTGGATGTCGAGCCCCTTGAGCTTCTCGAAGATCTCGTCGAACTCGGGCGCGCCGACGGCCTCGCCGTCCTTCAGCTCGACGCCAGCGTGGTCCATCGTCAGCGCGTGCGGCTCGACCTCGTCGGCGACGAACTGCCCGAACATCTCGGCGATGTCGCGGTAGATGGAGACCGCCTCTTCGGTGCTTGCCGGGGCGCCCTCGTCGTTGGGGTTGCGCTCCGTGGCTTTGACGAGTGCGTCCCAGTCGAGACCCTCTTCGAAGTAGAACTGAAGGTCGTCGTTGTCGGTGAAGAAGTTGGGCATCAGGAAGTCTCCGTCGCGAGGGCGGGTTGGGGTGCGGGTGACACGAAGAGTGAAGAACGAGCCACGCGCAGGACTTCGTCCAGCAGGCGCGGCGAGATGGGTGCTGGCTCGCCGTCTCCTTCGGAGGTCGGCGGCTCGATGAGCGTGCCCACGACCGCGTGCACGGCGATGGTGGACAGAATCAGATTGATGACCGAGCTGACGTACGCCTCGGGGTCGACGTCGGCGTGGACACGGCCCTGGGCTTGACCCTTGCGGATGTAGTCACACACCACGCCCGTCCACGGCTGCACGTGGAGCCGGACGAGCGGCGCCATCTCATCGGGCCGATCGAGGAGCTCGCGCAGCAGCACGCGGGCGCGGTCGGGGTCTTCGCTGAAGAACTTGATCGTCTCTTCGCCGATCGCGTCGAACTGCGCTTCTCCGGACGTGGCGGCCCGGAGCATGCGCGGTACGACCTCGTTCCAGTGCTCGAGCATCTGCTCGAGGACGGAGCGGCGAAGCTCGTCCTTGGACGGGAAGTGATAGAGGAGGGAGGGCTTGCGGATGCCGACCGCTTTGGCGATGTCCTGAAGCGACGCGCCCACGAACCCACGCGCGGCGAAGAGTCGCGTGGCCTGCGCGAGAATCTGGCTCGCCATGCCCTGCTTTCCGCGGGGTTCGGGCTTCGGCTTGCGCGTTTCCGCGCTCTCTGACCGTTGGGAAGGCAATGGACTACCGCTCGGTTGGTGGGTGACTACCACTCGGTAGGCGAGGCGGCAAGGCGAAAAAGACCGCAGCTCCGCCGGGTCTTTGCAGGAAGGCGGTCGCAAGAAAATGTGTAACGGTCGGTGCGCGCCGGGAATGGGGTGTTGTGGACTGGACATGTCTCGCGCGACGCACCGTGCGCCGGCTGCTCGTCGTTCCTCTGCTCGCGACCCCCGTGATGGGCGCGTGTGGAGACGACGCAGGAAGCGGCGCCGACACCGATGGTGGGGATGGGGGAACGACCACCGAGGACCCTGCCGACGACCCCGGCCTCCAGGCGATGGGGACACCGGCGCCCTCGGGGCTCAAGAAGGTGCGGTCGTGGGAGTACCGCAACATCATGGAGCAGCTGTTCGAGGGGCCGATCGCGATCTCTCGGTCGCTGCCCGCCGACCAGGTCCGGGCGAGCTTCACGTCGGTGAGCGCCGCCGCGGACTGCTACGGCCCGACCGACCTCGAAGGCTTCGAGCTGATCACGCTCGACGTGGCGGCTCAAGCCTTTGGAGCCTCGCCCACGCCGCTCGAGGCGATGTCGTGCGCGCCGTCGTCGGCATCCGATGCGTGCCTTCGTGACTTCGTCGCCGACTTTGGACTTCGGGCGTGGCGGCGGCCGATGTCCGAGGCCGAGCTGACCAAGTACACCGACCTGCTCGCGTCGCTGTCGAACATTTACGACGGCGATCCGGTCAAAGGAGCCGAACTCACCGTGGCGGCCATCCTTCAGTCGCCCTTCTTCATGTACCGGGTCGAGCTGGGCACGCCGCTGGACGTCGACCCCGACACGCGCAAGTTCGACGGGTACGAGATGGCCTCGCGGCTTGCGTTCGTGCTGTGGGAGCGCGGGCCCGACAAGGCGCTGCTCGACGCGGCAGCCAACGGGGAGCTGACCACCGAAGCCTCGGTTCGCGAGCACGCGCTGCGCATGCTCGACGACCCCAAGTCCATCGACGCGGTCTTCCGGTTCTGGCGTGAGCACTTGAGCATCGACCGCCTGACGCTCACCAACTACCCGCGCGCCGAGGCGACGCCGGCCCTGTACGCGGCGATGCGCGAGGAGGGGCACCACATGGCCTACAACCTCGCGATGCCGGGCGCGGACGCGCTGAGCTATCTCGATGAGACCACGGCGTACCTGCAGCCCGAGCTGGCGTCGCTGTACGGCATGTCGATGCCTGAAGAGGGCGAGGTCGAACTCGACCCGCAGCGGGCTGGCTTTCTCACCAGCGGCGTGTTCTTGGTGTCGAACGGTCACCCCGGCAAGACGTCGCCGACGCGGCGTGGCAAGTTCATCCTCGAGCGCGTGCTGTGCCGGACCATTCCGCCACCGCCAGCCGATGTCGACCTGACCGTGCCCGAGGCGGGGCCCGGCGAAGCGACGCGCCGCGAGCTCGTCGAGCTTCACGCCACCGAGCCGGCCTGCAGCGGCTGCCACGTGCTGCTCGACCCGCCCGGGTTCGCGTTCGAGAACTACGGCCCCATGGGTGAGTTCCGAACCGTGGACAACGAGCTGCCCGTCGACGCATCGGGGGTGATGGACGGTCAGGCGTTCGACGACGCGACCGGACTCATCGCCAACCTCAAGACCTTCCCCGACGCGGCTCGCTGCGTCGTCGCCCAGACCTATCGCTCGGTGCTCGGCCGGGTCGAAGAAGATGGCGAAGAGCCCTACATCGAAGAGCTGACCAAGGCCTTCCTCGACACCAACCACGACCAGCGCCTGATGATCGCGGATTTGGTCGCCAGCGAAGCGTTCCGGTTTGCCTCCGTCCAGCGAGGAGAAGAGTAGATGAACAAGCTGTCTCGAAAGTTCTCTCGTCGTCATCTCCTGCGCGGAGCCACCACCTTCGGCACGGTCGCCGTAGGCCTGCCCCTGCTGGACATGATGCTCAACGACCACGGCACCGCGCTCGCGGCGGGTGGCGACCTTCCGTGTCGGCTCGGGTTGTTCTTTTTCGGCAACGGCCTTCGGCCCGAGCACTTCTTTCCCGACGGAGCCATCGACGACATCTACGCGGTCGGCAATCCCGGCGAGGTGAAGGCGTGGGACCCGGCGGGCAAGGAACACACCAAGCCGCTCGCCGACCGAGGGCTCTCGCAGTACTGCTCGCTGGTGACGGGCACCTCGGTGCAGGCGTTCCCCGAACAGGCCCACCACGACGGCAAGAACGCGGTCCTGACCGGCAGCTACGAGTGGTACGAGGGCGAGTCGGAGCTGGGCTACGCCGGCCCGATCACCCCTTCGATCGACCAGATCGCCGCGCAGGCGTGGAGCGGGCGGACCCCGTTCGACTCGCTGGTGCTCGGCATTCAAGAGGGCGCCGCCAACAACGAGCCGGGCAACGCGGGGCACTACACCTCGAGCACGGGCCCGGGCGTGTACATCACGCCCGAGTACTCGCCGCTGGCCCTGTTCGAGCGCCTCTTCATGGGCGCGACGCCTGGCGCCAGCGGTCCGGACGCGGAGAAGCTGCTGCTGGCGCGCCGCAGCATCCTCGATGCGGTGATGGACGACATCAACGCGCTCAACCGCGATCTGGGCAGCAAGGACCAGGCATGCCTCGACCAGCACCTCACCACGATTCGGCAGCTGGAGATGCGCCTCCAGGAGGGCGTTAGCGCCGAGTGTCCGATCCCGTCGCAGCCACCGGGGGACTTCCCCACGGTCGATGGCATCCAGCGCCTGCGCGATCGCAGCGAGTCGATGAGCCAGGTCCTCGCCCTCGCGCTCGCCTGCGACATGTCGCGCGCCTTCACGTATCAGTTCACGGTCTTCCAGACGGGGCACGACTTCTCGCAGGAAGCCGAGCTGAACGTCGAGAGCACCGACCCGAACAACCAGGTCACGATGGAGACGTCGTTCCACGAGGCGGCGCACTTCCCCGAGTTCCAAGACAACGTTCGCGTCGTCACGAACTTCACGTTCGACAACTACGCGCGCATGCTGGAGCTGCTCGAGCAGATCCCCGAGGGCGACGGCAACGTGCTGTCGAACTCACTCATCCTGGCGACCAGCGAGCACACCGAGCCGATGAGTCACTCGACCCAGGACATGCCGCTGGTGTTTGCCGGGCACGCGGGCGGGCGGATGAAGGGCGGGCTCTGGTACCACGGCAACGACGAGAAGGTGTCCAAGGCGGGCCTGACGATGCTGCGGGCGGTGGGCGTGGAGACCGAGCGCTTCGGCACCGCGTTCGACAACAACGAAGGCGCGGGCAGCGACCCGAGCACCACCGAAACGTTCACCGCGCTGGAGGCCTGATGACCACGCGAACCATTCTTCTTCTGGCCAGCTGCGTCGCGATGGCGGCGTGTGATGGTAGCTCCGATCCTGGCGCGGGCGCGACCGATGGGGCGACCGACGGCGGGACCGATGGCGCGGGTACGACCTCCGGCGGAACCGATGGGCAGGCCACGACGTGGGCCTCCTCGTGGGGCACGACCGGCGACACCACGCCGTGGAACATCGACACCGAAGATCCACCCGATACGCCCACCACCGCCACGCCGACGGGCGGCGGCGACGAAGACGGTGATGTGGACGGCGACGAGGAGACGGAGGGCTTCGACAGCGAAGGCGGCAAGGACGAGGAGAACTTCGTCGGATGGTTCGGATTCGGCGCTGCGGTCCCGGGCGAGAGCTACGCAGCCATGGGCGAGGTCGTCGTCTTCGTGGACGGCGCCGACCAGTGCATTCTGATCTGGTCCGCCCAATCCTCCGAGCCCGACGAGGGGTGTGCCGAGTGCGAGTTTGCCTATCGCATCACGATTGGCGAGGTCGAGGCCGAGGTGGAGGAAGACTGCTCGCTCGCGGGCACGGACGCCCAGAGCCTGCCGGGGACCATCGTGGGCCTGGGGTGGAACGGCGAGGAGCTGTACACGGACTTTGGTGACGGATACAGCCTGGCCGAAGACGGTTTTGGGGAGTACGACCCGAAACGAGGGCAGTTCTTCTGGGAACTCTCCCTGGTCGAGTAAGGACACGTGCGTTCGACCCCGACAACGACGCTGCGCTCGCCTGCTACGATGGAGCGCCCCCGGCGAAGGTGACATGAGGTGAATTCAGCGTCTTCGAGCACGTTGCGTGCCGTTCCCGATGTGGGGCGGCGTAACCACCTCGCGGTGCTTGCTGAGCGCGCGCGCGGTGGAGACACCGAGGCGTGGCGGCGGCTGTACACGGCCTGCTTTCCCGACCTGATGCGGCATGTCTCGTACATGGTGTTCGACGTGTCGCTCGCCGAAGACATCGTGCAGGAGTCGTTCGTCGTGGCCTTTGCCAACATCGAGCGATACGTCCCGTCGGGGTCGTTTCTCGCCTGGGTCCGGGGCATCGCGCAGAACCACGTTCGCCGGCACTGGCGAAAGAACGCGCGGCGGCAGCGAGCCCATGCCCGACTGGAAGTGGTCAAGAGCGTGACGCCCAAGGGTCCAGACCCCGAGCTCCAGATCCGCCGGGAGCGCCAGGCCGATGCGCTGAGCGAGGCCGTGGCGGAGCTTCCCGAGAAGCTGCGCGAGGCGTTCGTTCTGGCCGACCTGCAAGAGTTGTCCGCGGCCGCGGGCGCGGAGATCCTCGGCATCACGGCCGCAAACTTCCGCGTTCGGGTGTTTCGCGCGCGCGAGCGGCTGCGGGCCAAGCTGCAGGAGGGGGAATCGAACGATGGATGAGCATACGCCGGGGCTCGGCTCGCTCAAGATCGCGCTGGAGGCGGAGCTGTCCGAAGCCAAGCCCGACTTTGGCGACGTGATGGCGCGGCTGTCCGCGCGTGGTGGCGAGGCCGAATTCGAGGACCACGTCGATCTCGGAGAGCCTCCGCCCATCGTCGCGGCGGCCTGCGAGGCCTTGCGGTCGCGGATCGAGGGGTCGCTACAACCTCGGCTTCTGGCGGACCCGAACCCCCCCGCATTTGGTGGCGGCCGCGGAGGACTCCGGGTTTGGGGCGTTGCGGTTGCGATCGCGGTCGCGGCCGTCGTCGTGGGATGGTTCGCGCTGCCGAGTTTGTTCCAGGGGTTCGAGGCCGCGGCCGACGACGAGGGCAGCCTCGCACTCGACGAGGCGCAGCGGGACGAACGGGGGTGGCCAGGTCGAGCACAACGACGAGGGCGCGACGGCCCAGCGCGGGACGGGGCCGCGTCCGGCTCGCCGCGCGCCGGAGCGCGGGCCAGCCCCAGAGCCCGAGCCCTCGGTCGAGGATGCACCCGTGATGGCGGAAGTCCCGGACGCGCTGGCGCCGGTGCGACCCCTCCGGCGGAGCGTGGACGAGCGCATCGAAGCGCTCGACCGACGTGCGCAAGCCAAGTGGAAGGCCGGCGACCGCGGCGGAGCGGCACGGGACTTTCGGAAGATCGTGAAGATCGGTGGCCGACGCAAGGCCGTGGAGCTCGCCTACGCGGAGCTGTTTGCACTCGCGCGCCAACGAGGCGACGATCTGAGCAGCCTGTGGCGCGACTACCTCCGCACCTTCCCCAAAGGACGCTACGCCGCAGAGGCCAGCGCGGGCCTGTGCCGCAAGGCGCCGCAGCCGGACCGCGAGGGCTGCTGGCAGGCGCATCGCGAGCGCTTTCCGAAGGCGGGGTCCGCCGGTCGCCCGTGACGGCGCGCGCCTGGAGACTGCTCGGCCTCGCCGGGGTGCTCTGCAGCGCCGCGTGCTGGGTCGAGTATTCGCTCGAGGACGCGATCGACCCGAGCAGCACCACCGACGACGAGGCGCTCGAGTGTTCGGACCAGGGCACAACGTTCGAGCCGTGCGATGGCGAGTGCGTCGACACCGAGACGACGCAGCTGCATTGCGGCGCGTGCGGTGTGGCGTGCGGTGACGACGAGGTGTGTACAGGTGGAGCGTGTGTCTTCGCGTGCGACTGCCATCCGCAGCTCGAGGTCTGCAACGGAGCGCTCTGCGAGTGCCGGGAGGGATTCGATCGGTGCGGCGAGGACTGCGTGCAGACGATCAACGACCCCACTCACTGTGGCGGCTGCAACAACGACTGCGGAGACGAGTTCTGCATCGACGACGAGTGTGTCGACCAGTGTGGCCTGCTTGCGGAGTGCAACGGTGCATGTACCGATCTCGACATCGACCTGCTCAACTGCGGCGAGTGTGGCAACGTCTGTGAATCCGACGAGCTGTGCGCTTTCGGCGTGTGTCGATACTACGAGCCCTTCACGCCCGAGGAATGCGATGAGTGTCCCTGCGGGGGCGCGTGTGAGGACGCCGAAGATGGCCTGACCTGCTGCTACAGCGAGCTGCTGGACCTTGCGGTCTGCCTGGATACCCCGGTGTGCCCATGACGAGCCTGCTGCTGTGTGCTGCGCTGGCGGTCGTGCCCGCTGCCGAGTCCGACCGCTTCGAACGCGCGCTGGTCTCGAGTGAGGGGCTCGACGACGCCGCGTTCGACGACGCATTTGCGCTGCGCCTTCCGGACGTCGCGCTCGATCGGGCGTGGAATCTGCAGGACAACGCGGCGCTGGGGCGATACGTCTTCGTTCACGTCTCGCGAACCGGTGACCGGGTCGCAGTCGAGATGATTACGGCCGATGGGCGGGCCTTCGTTCGCACGGTCGATGCAGACGCGGAACCAGAGCGGCTCGCGGCGAGCTTCGTGGTCTCTTTGCTGTCCTCGATCGAGCTCGAAGAGGTCCGGGCCGATCGAGAGGACGTTGCCGCGCCTTTGACCGAGACGGTGGCGGAGGTCGAGCGGGCGGTGACCGAGGCGCGCGGCGAGCCCGAGCCCGAGCCCGAGCCCGAGCCCGAGCCCGAGCCCGAGCCGGAACCTGAGCCCGAACCGGAGCCTCCGCCCGAAGCGGAGCGACCCGAGCCGGAGGTGGTCGTCGCACGGTGGTCGCTCGACGTCGCGCCCGCCTTCGGCGTTCTGTTTGGCGTGCTGCCGCTGAGCTTCGACCAGCGACTCAGCGCTGGCGGCGGCTCGCTGAGCGTCCTCGGCCGAAGCCCCCGGAACGTGCTCGCGGGTGGGGCGCTGCGTGTTTATGGTCGCAACGCGAACGGTCACGACCTCGTTCGGGTGCGCGTGGCGGGCGTGGCGGGCTATGTCTGGCCGCTGCGCAACGCGGACATCGCCGCGGGAGGGCTCGTCGGCTTCACGGGCTGGAGCCTGCGCCTCGATGGAGACCGGATTCCGCTGTCCGAGCTGGGCGCACAGTCCACGATGATCACCGCGGCGGCGTGGTTGAGCGGCGGGCCCCGGTTCGCGATCGACCGACCGCGATTGCAGGCGGTCCGCGTCGGGGGGCGGCTCGAAGTCGGCGGCGGGTTCGTGATCGCGGATGGGGCACGCGCCATCGCCATCTTCGACGAAGAGGGGAACGACCTGTTCCGGCTCGGTGGGCTCGAGGTGAGCGCCGGGGTCGACGTCACGTTGACGTTCGGTTTGGACCCGGCCGCATCACGCTGAAGCCCTCGGGGACGGAAGGGACCGCCGTTCGTGCGCGTTGGTTGACCCGCGGGCGAGCGCAGCGCTATGCAACGCGGCGTGAAGCGGTTTGCGTTCTTGTCGGTCTTCGTTGCGACCTCGTGTGCCCGCACGCCCGAGCCGGCTCCAGTCGAGCCCGTGGCGGCCGAGCCCGCGCCCGCTGCTGCACCCGCGCCCGCCGCAGCGCCCGAGCCCGCCACTGTGCCCGAGCTTGAGCCCGAGCCCGAACCCGAACCCGAACCCGAACCCGCGCCACCCTCGCTGTCCGATGGCACCATCCTCGCCGCCTGCGAATCCGAGGTGGCGAACATGGCCTGCATTCCGGGCG
>JBCCQM010000103.1:0-27194 GCA_039024335.1 Myxococcota bacterium | reverse complement strand
TCATGGAGACCCAGCGCAGCCGACCGATCGACGCGCTGGCATTCTCCTCGAGCCTGTTCGGGCTGCTCCTTGCCTCACTCGCTGCAGAGGTCTGGTTCGTCGTTCGCCCGGCAGTGCGCCGTCTGCAAGAAGACGTCGACGAGCTGGCGGGCGCCGAACAAGCCGTCCTCGAAGCTGCGGACCAGGAGCGTGTCCGCTTGGGACAGGAGATGCACGATGGGCTCTGCCAGCACCTGGGTGGGCTCCGGCTTCTCACCCGTGCCGTCCGTGCGTCGACCAGCGACGAGGCTACCCGTAAGTCGCTCGACATGATTGCGGAGCTTGCCGAGCGCAGCCTCAAGATGACGCGCAGCTTCTCGCACGGCTTGTACCCGGGCGAGGTGAAGGCGATGAACCTCGCCACCGCAATCGAGCGGCTCGGGTCCGAGGCCGCCGAGGTCGACATCTTCAAGTTCTCGTTCGATACGTCGATCGACAACACGCCGCCGCTCGACGATGAAGCGGCGATGCAGCTTTACCGAATCGCTCAAGAGGCGCTGTCGAATGCGGCGCGCCACGGGCGACCGGGACACATCTCCATCGAGCTTGGGTGCACGACGAGCCGGCTGTGGCTCAGCATTCAAGACGATGGTGTCGGCATGTCCACCACCATGGACACCCTCGCCGGCGCCGGCCTCTCCAGCATGCGGGCGCGCGCGCGCGCGATGGATGCCGACCTGACGATCTCGTCGATGCCCGGACACGGCACGCGCGTGGACGTCACGCTGGACCTCCCAGCGACCCCTGTCTGAACGCACCTGCGTCTTCGAAGCCAACCCTCGAACCGGACCGAGACCATGAACGAAGCCCCCAAGAAGTCCATCTTCATTACTGACGACCACCCGGTGTTCCGCATGGGACTGCGGGAGCTGGTCAACGCACAGACCGACCTCGTCGTTGCTGGCGAAGCAACCTCGCTCGAGGAAGCCAAGCAGCGGCTCGAGACGATGACGCCAGACGCGGTCGTCATCGACCTTGCGCTCGGCGACACCAGCGGTCTCGAGCTGGTGCGCTGGCTCGGCAAGCGTGACCGGGTCATTCCGTCGCTGGTCGTGTCGATGCACGATGAGGCGCTCTTCGCAGACCGAGCGCTTCGCACCGGCGCGCAGGGCTACCTGATGAAGGACTCGGACCCCGAGATCCTGCTCGACGGCATTCGCAAGGTGCTCTCGGGTGAGCAGGTCGTCAGCCCGTCGCTGAGCGCAGCGTGGACCCGAGGGGGCTCCGATCCGCTGGGCAAGGCCGAAGACCCGCTGGCACGCCTGAGCACGCGCGAAATGGAAGTGTTCGAGCTGATGGGTCGTGGTCTTCGGACGCGCGAGATCTCGCAGCAGCTGTCGATCAGCGTGAAGACGGTGGAGACCCACCAGAGCAACACCAAGCAGAAGCTTGGCCTGACCAACGCGACGCAGCTGCTCCGCGCGGCGCTCGCGTGGCAAAACGGCATCCGCCTCGACCCGGGGCAGCCGGGCAACCGCGAGCTGCGGTAGTCCGGTCCGCATGCGCGGCCGCAAGGACGAGATTCGATCCGAGCAGCGCCGGAGGACGCTGTCGGAAGCGGAGCGAACCTCGCAGAGCGCCGCGTTGACGGATGTGTTGTCGACCATCGCTGCCATTGCGCGCGCTGACGCCGTGTCGATGTTCGTGGGCAAGGACCACGAGCCCGATACGGCGTCGTTGTTCGAGCGACTCGCGCCGCGCGCCCGCTGGTTTCCCACCGTGACGGGCCGGACGGCGCTGGGCTGGACGGAGGTGCGCGAATGGAGCGAACTGACGCCCGGGCGCTTCGGTCTGCTGGAGCCGGCAGCGCCGACCCACGCGCAGATGCCCGACAGTGTGCAGGTCGTGCTCGTCCCGGGGCTCGCTTTCGACCGCTACGGCGGGCGCCTGGGGTGGGGTCGCGGCTTTTACGACCGCGCACTGGCAGCGGTGCCGAGCGCGCTGCGGATCGGGGTGTGCCTGCGTCCGGGGCTCGTCGCGACTGTGCTCCCCATGGATGCGCACGACCGGCCGATGCACGCGGTCGTCACGCCCGATGGCGTCGTCTTCGGAGAAAACACACTCCGTGGCTCGCAGTAACCTCCTATCCTTCACCACGTTGGTCTCTACGGTGACGCGCTTCGCTCTCACGTCCGGTTTGCTCTTTGCCTTCGCAGCGTCGGCGGTGGGCTGCGATGCGCCCGCGCGCGACGACGCGAAGGCGTCTCCCAAAGCGGCCAAGGTCGGGGCTGAGGCAGAGGCTACCGCCGACGACGGCCCGAAGTTCGAGGTCCGCGTCGAGGCGCCTTCGAAGGCTGCGCCCGGCAAGGAGACGCTGGCCAAGGTGCACGTGGAGCCGAGGAGCCCGTGGCACATGAACACGGAGTTCCCGGTCGCGTTGCGCATCGACGCGCCCAGCGGAGTGGAGCTGGTCGAAGCCAAGCAGCGCAAGGACGACGCTGAGCGCTTCGACGACGACGGCCTCGTGTTCGCGCTGCCGTTCACGCCCACGACGAAGGGCGCCAAGCGAGTCACGGGCGAGGTGGACTTCGCCGTGTGTGGCGACGCTGCGTGCGCGCCCGAGACGGTGCCAGTGGACTTCATCGTCGAAGTTGGCTGCGACACGGGCTCGCTCTGCTGAGCGTCGAGCGCTCGTACAAACCCGTGCGCTCAGTTCCGAGCCGCGTCGTCCGTAGGTGGGCCACCCCGCGGGGGATTCCACCTGCGACGCGGCGTCGCGCGCTCGGCAATTCAAGCTACGCCTGTAACAGACCTGCGCGGTCGCCTCGTAGAATGTTGTAGAGCCAAGCGAACCGCGCGCGGGCTCATCGAGGTTGATGAAGGTCCCGTCCCTGTCTCTGCCATCCACGCTTCCGCTGCGGATCCTGGACAGCATGCGGGAGTCGGTGTTGGTGACGTCGGCCCAGCTCCGTGAGCCAGGGCCGACGATCGTGTACGTCAACGAGGCGTTCACGCGGGCGACCGGCTACGCGCGCGAAGAGGTCATCGGTCGCACGCCGCGGCTGCTTCAGGGCAAGGATACAGACCGGTCCACGCTCGACCGGCTCCGGACGTCGCTGGAGACGCGCGGAGAGTTCCGCGGCACCGCCGTGAACTACCGCAAGAGTGGAGAGCCGTTCCTCAACGAGTGGTACATCTACGGGCTCGGCGACGGCCCGAAGCCCGACTACTACGTCTCGGTCCAGCAAGAGGTCACCAACTTCGAGGCCGTGCAGCGCCATCGGCACGCGCTCGTTCGCGGCCTGGTCAGCAGCAACCTCGTGCTCGGCATCTTCGATCGACAGGGGCGCGTCTCCATCGTGAGCGAGGCGCTCGCGCTTGCGTTGGGGCGTGACCCGTTCGAGCTGCATGGCGCACCCGCGCGGACGCTTACCGAGAGCATTGTCGACGCCGTCGCGCGGACTGAGTTCGACGCAGCCCTCGCTACGCGCACGCCGTGGGCCGGGGACTTGGTCGTTGCAGATCCGCACGGACGGGAGTCCGTCTTGGCGGTCCAGCTCGCGCCGCTGCCGGTCGACGACGACCCGACCGCGCCCGCGTTCTTGTGCACAGGCGTCGACGAGACCCAGAACCGCCGCTACCGCGCCGTCGCCGACTCGATCGCGCTCGCGAACGAGCTGGCCGGAGCATTCGGCACGCTGCGGCACGAGCTGGGCAACCCGATCAACAACCTCAGCGCAGCGCTCACGGTGCTGCAGCGGACCTGGTCTTCGATGCAGCCCGACGCCCTGACCCGTCTGTTTTCCGACATGGATGAAGAGGTCTCGCGGATGAAGTTCCTCATCCGTTCGCTGCGCGGGTTCTCGGGTACCGAGTCCCTACGCCGCGAGGAGTTCGCCTTGCGGGCCATCGTCGAGAACGTGGGCAAGCTGCTGCGTCGCCAGCTCAAGGACGCGTCGACGCAGTTCGTCGTCGAGGTCCCGCCAGACCTCGCGCTGTTCAGCGACCCCCGCGCGATGCTGCAGGTCGTGCTCAACCTGTGCATCAACGCGGTCGACGCGATGGAACATGCGCCTACCCGGGTCCTGACCGTACGCAGCCGACGTGTCGACGGCGGCGTGGTGCTACAGGTCGAGGACACCGGGCGTGGCATGGACGCCAAGACGCGCGAAGCAGCCACGCGCGCCTTCTACACGAGCAAAGAAAACGGCACCGGTCTTGGTCTGGCGATCTCACGCAGCCTTGTCTCGCGCATGAACGGTTCGTTGAGCATCGAGAGCACGCCCGCCAAAGGAACGACCGTTACGGTGTGGATGGCGCAACGGTCGGGGGCGCGATGAAGGCGACCATTGCGATCGTCGACGACGACCGCATGTTCACGACGCTGCTCGGCGCTCACCTCGGGCAGGACAGCCTGGAGATTCACCGCTTCCACTCCCTGCAGGAGGTGTACGCGTCGCCGCGGCTGGACGCGTTCGACCTGTTCATCGTGGACGTCCACCTGCCGGACGGGAGCGGCATGGACCTTCTGAGACGCCTCGCGCGGCGCGAGGTGCCGCCGCAGACGATCGTGGTGACCGGGGAACCGTCTTTCGAGAGTGCCGTCGACGCGCTGCGGCTGGGGATCGTGGACTTCTTCAGCAAGCCCGTGGAGCTCGAGCAGGTCCGGCTGGCGGTGCTGCGGACGGTGCAAGCGCGACGGCTGCACCGGCAGATCGCGTCCAGGGCTCAGCTGCGGGAGGCGCCCGACGCCTTCTTGGATAGCCTCGGCGGGGATCGCGACCTCCGCGAGTTGATCGTCCGCGCCAGCGGCAGCGAGCTGCCCGTGTTCATCACCGGTGAGACCGGCACGGGTAAGAGCATGCTTGCGCGCTGGCTTCACGACGGAGGGCCGCGCTCGCAGGGTCCGTTCGTGGGCACGAACTGCGCGGCCCTGCCGGCGACGTTGGTCGAGGCTGAGCTGTTCGGGGTGGAGAAAGGCGCGTTCACGGGGGCCGAGCGCACCCGCCCAGGCCTCTTCGAGCTGGCGAACGACGGCACGCTGTTTCTCGACGAGATCGCCGAGATGCCGCGCGAGCTCCAGTCGAAGCTTCTTCACGCTCTCGACAGCCAGTCGATCCGTCGGGTGGGCGGTGCAGACGAGCGCGCGGTCGATGTTCGCGTGATCGCTGCCACCAACGTCGACCCCGCCGATGCGGTGACCAAGGGGCAGCTGCGCCAGGACCTGTTGTTCCGGTTGGGCGTGGTGCCGCTGGTGTTGCCGCCGCTTCGGCGACGGACCCAGCAGCTGCCTGCTCTCGTCGCGCGGTTGCTCGCATCACTCGACCCCCGACTGCGGCTCGAGGACCTCGCGGACGGTGAACTCGCCCGCCTGCAAGCGCACCGATGGCCTGGCAACGTCCGCGAGCTGCGCAACGTTCTCGAACGCGCGCTCATGATGCGCGACGGCCCGCTGCGTCCGAGTCGCACCATGGTCGGGCATTCGGCGAGCGTCGAGCGTGCCGAGGGTGCTGCTGTACCGGCACCCACGCAGAGCCTGGAGTCGGTCGAGCGAACGCACGTGCTTCGCGTACTCGACTACACCGGAGGCAACCGAGCGCAGGCCGCTCGAATCCTCGACGTCGCCGAGTCCACGCTGCGCCGAAAGATCAAGCAGTACGGGCTCGCGCCGAGCGTCGGCACGAGCCCGTCCGCGACGATGCGGCCGCCTAAAGGGTGAGTTGCTTTGCGGTGGCGCCGATCTTCATGCGGGCCATGGCAAGGTTTCCGCGCGCGCGACTGATCGCGGAGTAGGCGAACACGGTGGAGCCATCGATGGGCGTGATGATGTGGTACTGGTCCTCGAGCGAGATCAGGATGTCCTGAATCTGCCCGGGAATGCCCAGGTCTTTCATGACGCGCTGCTTGGCGCGAACGACCTCGGTGTTGCCGGCTGCTGCGACCTCGATGTTCAGCTCGGGGCCGCCACCGCGCGTGCCCAGGCACATGCCTGAGCTCCAGTCGACCAGTGCCACCGCGATGGTGCCCTCGATGTCGTACATTGCATCAATGGTTTGTTGAACGGACGCCATATCGTCGCTTCCTCTGTGTTGTTGGGTTGGTTGTTGTTCGTAGGTTGAGGTCGACGACGCAGGGGTCGCCTCCAAGAGTTGGTCAAATGCGAAATCGTCGTCGAGTACCGGCATGCGCTCGGCCTCGTCGGAGCGTCGTGCGCTCTCGAGGAGCAGCTCGGAGATGCTCATGTCCATCGGGACGTCGTCCCCGTTGTTGACCGGAAGGTCGCCGACGACGAAACGTGGCCTGCGCCACCGGAGCATTTCGTACGCGGCGGTCGGACCGTGGACGCCGCCCGCGGTCGCCGCAACGACCACGCCTTTGGAGACGCGCAGGCGACCAAGCTTGGGTGAAATCGTGCGTAGCTCGCAGGACTGCCGCTCGGTCTCGAGCAGCTGCAGGAACCCGGGCAGCGTCACGTGCTTCACCGGCATCGCCTCGTCGAGTGCGACGAGGACCGAGAGCAGCGACGCGACGAGCTGGTCGAAGTCGAAGGGCTTGTCGAGGAGGTCCAGCGCGAGCTCTTCGGAGACCAGGTTGCGGGCCCCGTCGGAGCTGAACGCGGTCATCACGATCACGGGCACGTCGGGGCCGTCGCTGGCCAGTCGCGCGAGCAGGCCGTAGCCGTCGAGGATCGGCATCTGCAGATCGGTGATGAGGACGTCGACGGTCTGCTCGGCAAGGACGGCGAGGGCAGCTTCTCCGTTGGCGGCAACGTGGACCGTCAGCCCCGGGAACTCGTGCTCGAGCGCCTGGGCCGTCGTTCGCAAGAACAGCGACTCATCGTCGACCAGGAGAATCCGTCGCCCTCGAAAGGTCTCGCCCACCGTGTGAAAGAAGAGAGCAAGGAGCGTTCCAACTTAAAGCCGACGGCGTCGCGTACCGGCCATGGGGTCGGCCGCCGAAAATGCACGGGCACAACGCGAGGGCCGAGCAAAGTGCTCGTATGCGCCGGTCGGCCGGATGTGGGTTCACCGGTTCGGCCAGGTTCCCGTGGGGGACGATGGCAACAGTGCGCGGGGATGCGTCGCTGCGTCGCAGTGCGTGTGCGCGCTGAGCCGACTTGGAGGAGCATGCACGGGTGATGCCGCTCGGCTGGCTCTGCGTTGCACTTCTCCTCCAGCCGCCGGCGCTGCAATCGGAACCCGTGGCGCCGCTGCCGATTGTTGGGGGAGCCGAGGCCGGGCTTTGCGAGTTTCCCAGCGCGGTCGGGATCCTCGAAGACGACGAGACGCCGGTCATGTGTACCGGCACGCTGGTCCATCCCAACGTCGTTACGCTCGCGGCCCACTGCATCAACCCGAAGCGGCCGATCGTCGGGGTGGCGTTCGGCGAGCAGGGGCAAGGCGACGTCGGTCCCGCTCGCGTGGCGCCCGTGGACTTCGCGGACTGCGTCGGGCACCCGCAGTATTTTCAGCTCGGCTTTCCCGACATCGCCGTGTGTACGCTGGCGGAGCCGGTCGAGGACGTCCCCATCGTCCCGATTCTTGCCGGCTGCGAAGTCGACCTGCTCGAGGTCGGGACCGAGGTGACGATCGTTGGGTTTGGGTCGTCGTACGGCCAGGTCATCGACGGCGAGGTCGAGGCCGAGGGCGTCGGGCCCAAGCGCTACACGACGCAGACGATCGACGACGTCGAACTCGATGAGGACGAGGTCCACATGGTGGGGCCAGACGGGTCCCAGTCGGCGTGCTTTGGAGACTCGGGTGGGCCGGCGCTGATCGAGCTGCCCGATGGCACCTGGCGAGTGTTCGGCGCTGCGTCTCGGCTGTACGACCCCGGAGGCTTCCCTCCGCCCGAAGAGCCGGGCAACTTCTGTGGGGTTGGCGTGACGTACGGCTTGTTGACGACGCAGCTGCAGTGGCTGCAGGACGAGTCCGGCTACGACCTCACGCCCTGTCACGATGACGATGGGATGTACGCCCCGAGCGAAGGCTGCGGCGCATTTCCGGTATCGCCTCAGGTGGGCGCGGGGACGTGGGATGAGGGCTGCGCAGGCGGGCCGCTCGGTGGCGGTGAACCCGTGTGTGAACCGGCGGCGGGTGGGTCCAGCACGGGCCCAGACCTGATGGGCTCGAGCGGAGACGCGCCAGGCAGTAGCGGACTGTCCGGCGAGGACACGAGCGCGAGCATGGGAACCGGCGGTTCGACGGGAGACCTCGACCCTTCGGGCGGGAGCACGCGGGGCGAGCCGAGCGGAACCACCGTCACCCCCGTACCGCCGGGGGAGGCTGGCAGCTCCGAGGACTCGTCCTCTGGCAATGCAGGGGCCGACGGGTCGGAGACCGGCTGCGGCTGCCACAGCGACGCGCCGGGTGCCCCGTGGGCCTTGTTGCTGCTCGGCCCGTTTGCGATCCGTCGTCGGCGCTCGCAGCCGTGCGGCTAAGCGTCTGCAGCCGTGACGGCGTCGACGACCATCTGGGCGAGAATACGCAGCGAGGCTTCGCCCTCTTCCGCCGTCGCCGCCGACGGGTCGCCGCAGTACGCCTGCTCGAGACCACACTCCACGAAGTTCTGCGCGCCAGCAGCAATCCGCTCGTGAAGGGGCAGCTGCAGGGCGGGCAGTGCAGCCGCGGCCTCGGTGTCGACCAGCTCAGGCGCGACCGCGAGGATGATGCTCGTCTCGTACTGTCCCGCGTGGCATGAGCCGCTTTGAAACTCGGCGGTCAGCTTCTGCGCCTGTGCGCGGCGGGTCTTGTCGACGAAGAGCAGCGGCGTCCCCGTGCGTGCTTCGTAGTCCTTGGTCACGGCCCGCAGCGTCTGGATGTGGCCAGGCTCGAGGTGTGCGTTGGTGACGACGACGTGGTCGAAGCCCAGGGCGTGCGCGGACAGGCAGGTCTGGAGCACGAGCGGCCCGATGACGTCTGCGGTGATCGTTGTGGTGCCCGCGAAGCCCTCCGCCCAGTCGGTGACGCCGTAGTTCAGCGCAGGGTAGTGGACCGCGACGTAGCCCTGCGCAGCCAGGGCCTCTGCGGCCCGCGTCGCGATCGCCGTGGAGATGAGCGTGTCGGTCCCCAGCGGGAGGTGCGGACCGTGCGCTTCGACGCTGCCCGCCGGAATGATCGCGACGCTGCGCTCGGGTCGGGCGAGCAGGTCGGCGACCTCGGGGTAGCGCAGGCCGAACAGCGCGTGGGCGGAGCCGCTCACAGCACCTCCTGGCGGGCGAGCTCTCGCAGCGCGCCGCGCTTGATCTTACCGGTCTCGGTTCGCGGAAGCTCGGGCAGGAATCGGACGATGCGCGGCGCCTTGAACGGGGCGATGTTGCCGCGGCAGAACTCGATGATGCTCTCCTCGAGTTCCTTCGTGGGCGCGTGCCCGTCGGCGAGCTCGACGTAGGCCATGGTCTTCTCGAGGTCGGCGCCATCGCGCGCTCCGACGACGCCGGCCTCGAACACCGCCTCGTGTCCGAGCAGCGCGTTCTCGACCTCGACCGGCGACACGTAGACGCCCGAGCACTTGAGCATGTCGTCGCCGCGGCCGCAGTACCAGAAGTACCCCTCGTCATCGACGTAGAACTTGTCGCCGCCTTTGACCTCGTCGCCCCAGAACGTTGCGCGGCTCTTGTCGCGCATGCGCCAATATCCGGCGCCCGCCGAGGGGCCCTTGATCACCAGCGTGCCGATCTCTCCCTTGGGCACCGGGTTGCCGTCGTCGTCGATGAGGCGGTAGCTGTACCCGTCGACGATGCGGCCGAGGCTGCCTTCCTTCACGTCGCCGGGCCGGTTGGTGATGTACACGTGGAACATCTCGGCCGAGCCGATGCCATCGTAAATCTCGACCCCGAACCGCTCCTGCCAATCGCGGTACACGCGAGGGGGGAGTGCTTCACCGGCGGAGACGAGCGAGGTCAGCGAGCCCAGCTCGAAGCGTTCGGGGCGCTCGACCGCGAGCAGCTTCACGATGTTGGTCGGGACCGTGACCAGCTGCGTGACGCCGTACTTTTCGATCAGCTCGAAGTAGCGCTGCGGCTTCATGCGGTCGGGGGCGAGCAGAATGCGGGCGCCGACCGAGAAGGGGAACAGCATGTTGCTCGCCAGCGCGTAGCCGAAGAACAGCTTGGGCGCAGAGAGCGTGATGTCCTTTTGGGTTAGGCCGAGCGTGCGCTGGGCGTACGCGATGGTGTTCCACATGAAGTCGTGGTGCATGTGCACCACGCACTTGGGATTGCCGGTCGAACCGGACGAGCTGAGCCACGTCGAGAAGTCGTCCCGGTATGTCGGCTCGGTCTTTGCGACTTCGGACTGCCGGTCGACCAAGACGTTGTAGTCGAGCGCGGCCTCGGGGGCGGGCTTCTTGCTTCGGTCGACGACGATGAAGTGCTTGGTGTAGGGCGCTTCGGCGGCTGCTGGCGCAACCTCCGGCCAGATCTCCGCGTCGACGATGACCGCCTTCGGGCGGGCGTATTCGAAGTAGTAGGCGTAGTCCTTCGTGCGCAGCCATGTGTTGGTGGGGACCGCGACGCAGCCGGCACGCAGGATGCCGAAGTAGGACTCCACAAACTCGGGCGTGTCGAGCAGCAGCAGCTGCACCCGGTCCTCGATGCCCAGCCCCAGCTCGCGCAGCATGTTGGCGACCTGGCAGCTTCGGGCGTGGACCTGCGCGTAGGTGATCTCGCGCTCGCTGGGCACGTCGATGATGGCGACCTCGTTACCGAGGCCCTCCTCGAGCCGGTCGTCGAGGAAGAAGGTCACCATGTTGAGGCGATCGGGGATTTCGATCGGCGTGTCCATTGCGCGAAGGCTCCCACGCCGCCGCGCGACGACTCAAGGTTGCCCGAGGCGCGCGGGCTCACGTGATGCGCGGGTACCCAAGCGACGCCGACGCTCGGAGACCCACTGCGCGGGGGCTTCGAGCTGAAGTCGGCGGTAGAGCGCTTCGAGGGCGGCGTAGCGAGCGTGGGGATCGACCTCGGTCGCGTACAGCAGCTTGCGCAAACACGCCGGCCCGAGGTGGAGCGGTGTGGCATCGAGCTCTTCGTGGTCGGCGAAGCCGTTCATGATGCAGCGATGCTCGGTGCAGTGCTCGAAGCCGAAGGTGTGCCCGACTTCATGAACCAGCAGCTTGAAGCCGCGCAGCGGAAGGCGATCGAGGATGTCGTGCGGGCGCGCATGGCCGCTGACGACCGGGTCGAGTCGCGCAAAGCTGACCACCGCTTGGCCGTCGCGGTGCTGCCCATAGCCGAAGCCATAGGCCTGCGCGTCGTTGAAGTAGACGTCGCGAACCATCAACGCGGTCATCGAGTAGGCGTCGTCCGGCACGAGTGATTCGGTGGCGGTGAGCAGGTCTTGGGCCCGGAACTGCTCGTGCCCTCGATGGACACGGGTGGGCTCTGCGAGCGTGTCGAGCTCGACCGGTGGGAGCACGGTGGTGGGAACGCCGTAGAACGTCGTGAGCAGCTCGGCCATCGCGTCGGCGGGCGGCGTGCGAATGATGTAGACGAAGTCCGCGTCGGCGACGACGGTCATCTCGAGCTCGCCCAGCGGCAGCAGGTACAGCTGGTCGGCACCCTCGCGGGGGCGGCGGGGGATGGTGTCGAGGTAGTCGAGGTAGCTCTGACCCGGGGCGGGGAACCGCGACCGCCAGCCGGTGGGGGAGGGCGGAGGCAGCGGGGCAAAGCTCGCGCCGTCGTCGAACAACGGGTCGGGCGGGGGCCTCGGCGTGGAGGCCGGCGCAGGCGAGCTCGAAGGAGCTGGCGGCGTCACGGGGTCGACGGCGCACGCCATCGCCACGACGGCACCGAGCGCCCCCGCGCATGCCCTCCACGGCACGCCTGCTCGCATACAGACCTCGACATCCCGCGTGGCCAGGAGGTTCCGAGGGCGCGGCGAAAAACCACGAGAAAAGGCCGCGGCGTCGACCGCGGCCTCGCGCCCAGCGGGCGAGAACTCAGCTCTTCGTGCCGCCGCTGAGCATCTCTTTCATGCCGGGGATTTCACCCAGGTTCGGCATGAGGATGATTTCGATGCGGCGGTTCTGCTCTTTTCCGGATTCATCCTCGTTCGAGGCGATCGGGTCGAACTCGCCGAAGCCGGCCGCGCCGATGCGGTTGCCCGGGTAGCCCGCCTCGATCATCGAGGTGACCATCGAGACCGAGCGCGCAGTGGAGAGCTCCCAGTTGTTCTTGTAGCGAGCCGTGCGGATCGGGACGTTGTCGGTGTGCCCGGCCACGAGGAACTCGCGGTCGCCCACGGACTTGAGCGCCGGGACGATCTGCGCCACGGCGGCCTTGCCCTCTTCACGCAGGCGAGCCTTGCCGCTGTCGAAGAGGATGGCGTTGGACAGCTTCACCGTCATCCGACCCTTGCGGAACACGACCTCGATCGTGCCCGCGTCGACCAGCGCCTTGAGCTGACCGAACAGGTCCTTGTAGACGAGCAGCTCTTTTTCGCGCTTCGCCTTCTCGGCGCGCAGGTCGGCAAGTTCTTTCGCGGTGAGTCCCTGCTTCTTCGCAAGGTCCTCGAGCTGCGCGCCCAGCTGTGACAGCTCGGACTCGAGTTCGGCGATCTTGGCCTGGTACGACTGGTTGTCCTCGGTGAGCTGCTGGTTCTTCGAGCGCTCGGTGGCGAGGTCGGCCTCGGTTGCGGCGAGCGTCGCGTTGGTCGCGTCGAGCTCGGCTTGCAGCTTCTTGGCCTTGCAGCCCGGGCCGACGGCCGCGAGCAGGGAGAGGGCGAACAGTGCGCGTCTCATGAAAGCGGGCGCAGCGTAGCAGCCTCCGATTCGAGCGTCGTCCGGCCCGGCAGTCCCGCCGGCGGAGGCTGCGCGAGCGCCGAACTCTTCGAAATTGCTGAATCTTTGACTCCGAGGGCCGGTTGAGTACGATGGCGTGCGACCGGTGGGCGTATCGCCTTCAAGTCGCTGGAATTACGGAGAAAATGGCGGCTCGGAAGAAAAGCTCTCGGTCGAAGCGCGACACTGGCTCGAAGGCGCGCACCCGCGCGGCGCGGGAGCCGGCTGGAGGCAAGGCGCTGCCGCGCCCGTGGAGCGAGTTCCTCGGGGTGGCCCTGTTCGCGGTCGGCGTGTTGATGCTCGGCGGCCTGCTCTCGTACCAGTCCGGCGCGGGCACGCTGATGGGCCCGGTGGGTCATCTGGTCGCCGCGGGCATGTACGCCAGCTTCGGAATGGCCGCCTACCTGATCACGCTGGGCGTGTTCGGGATGGGCGTGAAGGCCCTGCGTGGCGAGGGCATGGAAATCTCGCTCGGTGAAGGCGTCGGCTTCTCGGTCGCGACCCTGGCCGGCTGCGTGCTGCTGCACGTCATGTTTCCCGCCTACCGCGTCCACGGCTACACCGCCGGTGGCCTTGCCGGAGAGCTGGTCGGCGAGGTCAGCCTCGGCATGCTGGCCCACGCGGGCACCTACCTCGTGGCGCTGACCTTGATCTGCGTCGGCCTGATCGCCTCGACGCCGCTTTCGGCCCAGCACCTCGTCACGGCGGGACGCGCCGTGGTCGGGAGCGTGCGCGCCGTTGGCGTGTACCTCGGCGGGGGGATCGCCGAGCTGATTCGGACCCAGCGCGACCCGGGTCCCATGGAGGACGAGCTCGACGAAGAGCTCGCCGCGCTCGACGACGAGCTCGCCGAGGAAGCGTGGGACGAGGACGAAGAGGCCTACGAGGGCGAGGACGAGGTCGAAGACGAGGAGGAGGTCGTCGAGGTCGCCCCGCCCAAGAAGAAGTCGCGCCGCCGTACCGCTCGCAAGGCGAAGACTGCAGACGAAGACGCCGAAGAAGAGGCTTCGGACACGGTCGCAATGGGGGAGGCGCTCGAGACCGATCTCGAGGTGCCCGCGCCCAAGCGGACTCGCAAGACCGGCAACCGCAAGCGCAAGTCGACGGCCGCCACATCCGCGGCCGAGGACGCGTCGGCGACGGACGCCCAAGACGAGGAGACGCCGCTGGAGGTGCCCGAAATCGTCGTGCGGACCGAGCCCGTCGCACCCGCCGAGGGCCCCGCGACGGCGCCCAACGGAAAGAAGGCGCCGCCGCGCCCCGAAGAGCTCGCGGAGAAGCAGGCCGAAGAGAAGGCCTCGCAGCAAAAGCCGATCGAGGCGTTCAAGGCCAAGGCCGCTGCACCGAAGAAGCCGCCCAAGTCGCCGCCGGGCGCGGGGTCGATCGTGCGACTCACCGACGGCCCGTTCGAGCTGCCACCTTCGGAGCTGTTCGCAAGCGCGGAGTCCGTGCAGACCGACTTCGACCGCAAGTTCGTGCTCGAGCAGGCGCAGCGCCTGGTCACGACGCTGGGCGAGTTCAAGATCCGGGGCAAGGTCACCAAGATCCACCCCGGTCCGGTCATCACCCGCTACGAGTTCAAGCCCGAGGCGGGCGTGAAGCTCTCGAAGATCGAGAGCCTCGAAAACGACATCGCGATGGCGCTCGAGGCGATTCGAATCCGGATCCTCGCGCCGATTCCCGGCAAGGCGACGGTTGGCTTCGAGGTGCCCAACAAGAGCCGCGAGACCGTCTACATCAAGGAGATTCTCGACCAGGAGAACTTCGGCCAGAAGCAGAAGCTTCCGCTCGCGCTGGGCAAGGACATCACCGGCAACATCCGGGTGACCGACCTCGCCAAGGCGCCGCACCTGCTGGTCGCGGGCGCCACGGGCTCGGGCAAGTCGGTCGGGGTCAACTCGATGATCTGCTCGCTGCTCTACACGCGGACCCCCGAAGAGGTCCGCATGATCATGATCGACCCCAAGATGCTGGAGCTGTCGATCTACGAGGGCATCCCGCACCTGCTGCTGCCCGTGGTCACCGATCCCGAGAAGGCCGCGCTCGCGCTTCGCTGGGCGGTGCAGGAGATGGAGCGTCGCTACACGCTGCTCTCCGAGGCCCAGGTCCGTGACATCACCGGCTACAACAAGAAGCTGCCGGAGCTGCAGGCGGCGTGGGAGAAAGACCGTCGCCTCGAAGCGCTCGCCGAAGAGGAGATGCGCAAGGTCGCCGCCGAGCAGGGCGAAGACATGGCCGACGGCAAGGCGCTCTCGGGCGTCAGCTTCAACCAGAACGGCCCGGTGGAGTCGTATGGCGGGGGCGAGACGCCCGACTGCCCGGAGCGGATGCCCTACATCGTCGTCATCATCGACGAGTTCGCGGACCTGATGATGGTGGCCAGCAAAGAGGTGGAGCAGAGCGTGGCGCGCATCGCTGCGAAGGCACGTGCGGCCGGCATTCACCTCATCGTTGCGACGCAGCGTCCGTCGGTCGACGTCATCACGGGTACGATCAAGAACAACTTCCCGTCGCGCATCGCGTTCCAGGTCACCTCGGACACGGACTCCCGCACCATCATCGACGGCAAGGGCGCCAAGCAGCTGCTGGGCATGGGCGACATGCTGCACATGGACCGCGGCACCCAGCCCAATCGCGTTCACGGCTGCTTCGTCAGCGAGGACGAGATCCTCAAGGTCGTCGACTTCGTGAAGAAGCAGGCCAAGCCCGTCTACAACATGGACGTCGTGCGCAAGCCCGACGAGGACGGCAGCGGCCCGAGCGACGAGAACCTCGACCCGCTGTACGACCGTGCGGTCGAAGTGGTCGCCGAGGCGCAGAAGGTCAGCACGAGCATGATCCAGCGCCGGTTGGGCGTGGGCTACAACCGGGCCGCCAAGATCGTGGAGTGCATGGAAGAGCGTGGCGTCATCGGACCCAGCCGCGGGACCACGCCGCGCGAAGTCTTCGTGTCGCCGCACTAACAAACCCGGCGCGATGGACCGCGCCGGGTTCGAGGACGAGTCGGGCGGCGGCTAGCCACACATGAGCGACATGGCGTCGTCCTGCGCGTCGTCCTCGTCCTTGGGGTCGTGGCTCTCGTCGCAGTTGTCTTCGATGAGGGTCTTGCAGCCCTCGAAGTTGTTGCGAGCACCACGGATTGCGGTCGTGTGGCCCGCGTCCGAGGTGCCGCCGTGGAACGTGTTGGCCGCGATGATGCGCGCCCAGTGGCAGAGCAGGTTCCGATTCGCCAGGTCCTGCCACTCCCCGCACTGCGCCTCGGTGGCCACGCCGGGCTCGCAGGTCAGGCTGAACAGGTCATCGCCGCAGGCGCTCGGGTCCTTGTAGGACAGCTCCGCGTTGGGCACCCCGGAGCACGTCAGGGCTGCGTCGCCCAAGCCCGGAACCTCCGCCGAGGAAGACTGAAGGTTGTAGACCGGCAGCGCCTCGGGCTCCGTGCCGTACCACCAGTCGACCAGGTTGCCGACCTGGTCGACGATGCCGCCGTCGCAGTAGGTGATGCCACCGACGCCACCCGCGAGTGCGCCGACCAGGCCGCCCACCACGAGGTCAGCCTGCGTGACATCAGCGACGCCGCAGATCGCCGCAGCACCGAAGCCGCCCACCGCACCGCCACCGCTTGGCGCAGTGGTGACGCCAACGAGAATGCCGCCACCTACGCAGGCCTTGCTGGCGACTTCGGCCGTTGCTGCACCCGCCGCGCCGCCGGCCAGCGTCGAGGACCAGAAACACTGGCCGTCGACCGCGAGCGGCCCGCGGCTGCCGGTGAGATCGAGACCGCCCATGGGCTGGGCGATGCCGCATGCGGACTCGTCGGACTCGTCCGCGCAGTCGAGGATCTCGTCGCAAACCCACTCTGCCGGGATGCACGAACCGTCGCCGCACGTGTGCCCGCTGCAGCTCTCGCAGTTCGCTTCGTCCTCGCCTGCGGCGCAGTCGGAGAAACCGTCGCACTCCCACCCGGCGTCGATACAGGTGCCGTCGGCGCACTCGAAGCCGCCACAACCTGGCGGGGGGTCGTCTTCGGTCTCGCCGTCATCCCCGCTGTCACCGCCGCCGTCGCCATCATCGGACGGCGGGTCGCTGTCGGTCGGGGGATCGGCCTCGGGCTCGGAAGCACCCGGGGCGTCCGCGGGCAGCGGCTGTGCGGCCTGCGACTGAAGGTCCTGCGCGACGACGGACAGGTCGAGTCCCTCGAGCACGGATGACGTCGAGTCATCTGATTTGTCTGCCGAGGGCGGCACGAAAGCGCCATTTGCGCGCTCCGATGGGCCCGAATCGCATCCCGCGCCAACGAGGAGTAGACAAACACACAACCTGCTCGAGAGTCCCACCGTAGTGTGAGTGCAGGTGCACGTAGGAAAGGTTCCCACGTTTTCGAAATCGTGCGCTCAGCCGCCGCAGTCGATGTCGACGTCGCGCATTGCGTCGGCGAGGCCGCTGGCCTGGACGGCCTGATCGACCGAGATCGACGTGAGCGTCGCGCCGACGCTGACGTTCACGTCGACGTCGTCGATCAAGTAGAAGCACAGCAGGCCGGACTGGTCGACGTTGACGTCGAGCTCATCGACCTCGGAGAACTGCAGGAACGGCGCGTATCGCTCGTGACCGCTGCCCAGGGCGATGGTCGCGAAGTGCAGGTCGACGTCGATGATCTTGAGGTTGCCGAACGAGAAGAGTCCGCAGTCTTGGGTGATCTCCACCTCGGTTCGGCTCTGCTCGGCCACGTCCATGGCCGAGCCCACGGCGGCCCGCTCCACCGCGCTCCAGGCGTCGGCGTCGTTCATCCGCGTTTCCCAGGCTTCGGCGAGCTGCACGATGCGGTCGGTGGGAAGTTCCTCGAGGCAGGCGGCCACGTCGTCGTCGAGTCCATCGACCTTGGTGGCGACCGCGTCTTCCGCCAGGCGCATCGTGGCGCTGCGGACCTCTTCATCGTCGCCGCTGAGTGCGTCACGAAGGTTTCCAATCGATGCGAGCGCCCGCTGGGCGATGCGGTTGCGCATGGCCCCGCGGACCGAGCCGATGGGGTTGAAGATCGCCCAGGCTCCCTGCACGAGAAGCTCGTTGCGGTTGTTGAACGGGTTCCAGTCGGGCGTCACGCCGACCATCGCCTTGACGTGCAGGCCTTCGTTCCACCAGTCCTCGATCTCACGCGCCGAGGTGGGGCTTTCGCCGACGCCGAACCATCCTCCATAGTCGGACCCTACGCGCAGGGTGCCGCCTGGCGTGCTCAGGTCGAGCTCCATGTCGACCTCCATCTGGTCGGCAGGGCACAGCTCGACCGTGTCGAACGTGATCGCGGGGCGGCCCCAGTTTTTGCGGTGGAACTCGGCCAGGAAGTCCACGGTGTACTCGGCGTGCGCGACCAGTTCGGAGAGCTTGTCGTCGTCGCCGTCGAGGTCTTCGCGTTGGCACTGGCCGATCCGGAAGTCGTACAGGCCCGCGAAGGAGTGGTCGGTGATGCCGTCGTCTGCGAGTTCCGCGTCGATCTGGCAGCCGGTGTAGTCGATGAGCGCGTCGGCGTAGGCCTGGACCGCTTCGACGCGCGCCCGGCCGTCGTCCGTGCCCGGGTCGACAAACGTCGGCACCGTAAGCTCTTCGCAGACCGCGAGCCCGTCGGCATCGTCGGCCTTGCCACCGGCTGCGGGCGCCTCGTCCTCGGGAGCTGCTGCATCGTCACAGCCGGCGAACGGGAGCAGGCAGGAGAGTACGGCGAGCGAGCGGAACGCGAGGCGTCGGTTCATCACAGACAGAATCCTACATCTGTTCACATGCATCGTGGTGGAAGCGTCGCCAATCGGCGCTTCGTGGGGTCGATCCGGCAAACGCCAGTGGGTGACACGTAAATTTGCGTCGGTAGCGCCGTTATCGCGATGCGCGAATGCGAACACGCTGGTCGACGGCCGGTGGCTCGACCTCCTCGACGGATCCGTCCGGCCAGCGGACGTGAAGGGCGTCGATCGTGGCCACATCGCCGAGTCCGAAGTGGCAGGCCGGGTCGCTGCCGCCGCCAAGCGAGGGCCGCTGCCCGTGAAAGCACGTCCGCATCCGCCCGCCCGCTTCGAGCTCCACGATGGCACCGATGGCGGCCCGGTTGCCGCCGCGGCCTTCGAGCTCGAGCGTCACCCAGTGATGTCCTAAGGAGACAGAGTTCCGATAGACCCGCACCCGGTTCGCCCAGGCGGTCGTGACGATGTCGAGCGCGCCGTCACGGTTGAAGTCGACCAGCGCGGACGCCTTGCCGTGCTCGGGGTCCACCATGCCCGAGGACCACGTGCGCTCCTCGAATCGCTGGTCACCGACGTTCTCGAATAGACCGTCGACCACCGGAAGGTCGCCCTTGATCCGTCCTCCGGTCACGTAGAGGTCGAGGTCGCCGTCGTTGTCGATGTCGGGCAGGTGAACCGCCCACGTGATCGACTGGCGCCCCCACGGCTGGCTGGCGCGCTCGATCCCCGCCGCCGCCGAAACGTCCTCGAACGTGCCGTCGCCGCGAGAGAGCAGCAGCTTGTTGGGGCCGATGTTCGTGAACGCGAAGTCGACGTAGCCGTCGTCGTTGAGGTCGCCGTAGGCGAGGCCCATGCCGTTGACGCCGCGGACGGCCGCCCCGGTCTGCTCTCCAACCTCGGTGAAGCGCCAGCCGTCCTCGCTGGGCCCGTCGTTGCGCCACAGGGCGTTGGGAAAGCCGATCTGGCCGCCTACGTGATCGTTGATGACGATGAGGTCTTGGTCGCCGTCGCGGTCGGTGTCGAGCCAGGCGGCGGAGAACCCAACCGACTCGAGGATCGGGGCATCGCCGAGCCAGTCGGTCCGTTCGACGTAGCTGCCGCCGACGTTCTCGAAGAGATGGTCGCGCGCTCGGACCTCGGAGCCCGACTGCGGAAAGCAGTAGGCATGGTTGACCTCGTAGACGTCGAGGTCACCATCACCGTCGTAGTCGCCGAACGCGACGCCCATGGTCCGCTGGCTATCGACGACCAGGCCGAGCTCGGCGCCGACCTCCACAAAGGTCGCCTCACCGGTCTCGATGAGTCGGTTGCGAAACAGTCGGTTCTCGCCGCGCCGCCCCACGTACAGGTCTTGGTCGCCGTCGCCGTCGATATCGACGAACGACGCCATCGAGACCTGGTCCACGCCCGCGAGTCCGGCGTCGTGGGTCGTCATCAGGAACTTCACGCCCTCGGCGGTGATGAATCCGCGGTGAAGCGTACCCTCGCTGCCCACGTTGCCGAAGTACACGTCGGCCACGCCGTCGTTGTCGTAGTCGCCCCACGCCAGGCCCGTGTGGCTTTCGGCGCATTCCATCGGTGCTCCGGCGGCGTCGTGCGTCACGCCGAGCCCGGCCTCGGCCGCATGATCGACGAAGGGTGCTGGGACGACCTCGATCGTTTGTTCCGCGGCGGCGCGTGGGTCGTCGATTCGCTCGACGCGGAGCGTCGCAACGCCCAAAGCGGCGTCGGCCGGGACGCGGTAGAGCGCGGCGGGGGTGTCGGCTTGCAGGAACGTTTCCGAGGGCAGCTCGACGTCGGCGAGCAGCACCCGGATCGCGCTCAGCGGCTGGTCGACGATGACGTAGAGCAGCGCGTCGGGAGAGGTCTGCTCGGGCGCGCCGAAGAGTACAGGCGCCTCTGCAACCGGTCCGCCCGTGCTCTCGCCGGTGTCCGCGGTGCTGGTCGAGCCACCCGACGACTCGGAACTTCCGCCGTCCGCCGTCGTCACCGCAGCACCGACGCAGCCGGTCCCCAGCACCGCAAGCAGGCAGGCGCGCCTCATGGCGTCAAGGATACGACGTAGACCGTGGCCGCGGCGCCGTCCGAGGCGATCGCGAGCTCATCGATGCCGTCCCCGTCGAAATCGCCGGCCGCGACGATCCGGGTGCGCGCGCTGTCCAGGGGGGCCTGCGCGAAACAGCCAAGCCCGAACTCGGCGTCGCCCCGGACGACCGCGAGCCCGCCGCCGCCGACGAGGGCGACGTCGTCGAAGGCGTCGCCATCGAAGTCTCCGACGCCCACGTAGGGATACGCGAAGTACAGCGCCCGCCGCTCGAATAGCGAGCCATCGACGAGCGCCTCCAGCATGGTCCAGTCGCTGTACGTCGTGGCCCACACCACGTTCGCGACGTCGTCGTTGCCGTGCTTGGCCGCGAACATCTGGCGTCCCTCTCGGCGCGCCGTCTCGCCGATGTCGAAGCCTCGACCGTCGAGCGTGTGGACCGTGGTGGGATCCCCAACGTTCGGCGTCTCGAGCAGGAGAACGTCTTGGTCGACGTCCGTAAGCGCCGCGGCATCGAGCGTGGACGCGAAGCTCGAAACCGTGATCGGGATCTCGAAGCTGAGGTTGAAGCCCGCCGGAGACCACCACGCCTGGCCTTGGCCATCGAGCATTGCGAGCCGGTCCGGGATGCCGTCGTTGAAGAGCACCGCGAGGTCCGTCACGCCGCCCTCGACCTCCACATCGACCTGCTGCTCGGTGTCCATGCCGTAGCGGAACAGCACCGTGAGTCGGTCGGGCAGGGCGAGAACCAGGTCGTGGACGCCGTCGCCGTCGAGGTCGGCCGCGATGGCGTCCTGCACGGGGGCACCCATGGGAGGCAGCGGCGTGGGCTCGAGGTCGGCCGCCCGCACGACGCTGCCGCCGTCGTCTGCACCGACCACCAGCGCTTCGCCTTCGTCACCGAGGTCGACGAACGAGAGGGAGGCGACCTCGCCTTCGGGCAGCGGCAGGGCGATGGGGTCCAGGCTCAGCGCTTCGTCACAGTTCGAGAGTTCTTGGACGAAGTCGCAGTACCCGTACCCGGACTCGCCGCACAGCGAGCCGGTGCCGCAGTCCTCGTCGTCATAGCAGTCCAGCGGCGGCGAGCAGTGGCCGTAGACGCAGTAGCAGTCGTAGCCGCCGTCGTAATAGCAGTCATCGACGCAGCGGTTGTCGACGCAAACCTCGTTGGGTTGGCAGACGATTCCGCCGTCGTCGCAGCCGGTGGGGCCGGTCGGGCTCGTCGTCGGAGAGGTTGGCGAGGTCGGGTTGGTCTCGGTCTCGCTGGGATCGATGATCGTGTCGGACGCAGACGCGGAACCTCCCTCGGTCTCGGTCTGCTCATCGTCGAACTCGACCGCCGGGCCGCATCCGGGGGCGGTGACCCCGAGGGCCGCGATGACGGTCGCCGCCGTCAGGTTCCAGTGCCGGGTGTCCAGGGTCGAAGTCGCCATCGCCAAGCCGACCGAGCGATGTGCAAGGCGTGCGCCAGACTCGGCGGGTCGAATCGACGGGGGTCAGCGGCGCAGGACCGCGACATCACTGTCGGTGCGGGGGCGTGGGTGTCGCGGATCACTCCTCGGTGACCGTCTGGATGACGGCGAGCAGCGCGGCGGAAACGACGAGGATCACAGCGAAGTTCATGGCGTGGGCTAGGGCAACTCAGCGGAGGGCGGGGGCATTCCCGCGCTGATCCACCTACTCGCTCGGGCCTGGATCGGGTTGCTCGATGAACTTTTCGGGCGCCTTACGTGTCCAGAGAAACCAGCGCGGGGGTTTTCCGCGTTGGTCCCCTGTACACTCCCCACGCTCGACCATGGCCGGTTCCCTCGCCTGCATCCTCTCCTACGGACTCACCTGTACACCCGCGACGGTGGAAATCGCCGAGCCGCCGCCGCCGACCCCGCTCGAGCCGGCCGCGGCCGCGGATCCTCCGGACACCGATCCTGCGCCGGCCGCCGGGACGCCCCCCAAAGGCGCTGCGTCCAAGATGCTGGCCAAGGTGCAGTCCTTTTATGACGGTACGACCGACCTGAAGGCCTCGTTCACGCAGACGTACAGCAACAGCGTCTACGGCACGAAGAAGGTGTCGAAGGGCGTGCTCAAGGCGGTCAAGCCTGGAAAAATGGCGTGGGACTACGCGGCTGCGAACACGCCGGACATCTACGTCGACGGCACGCGGGTGTGGTCGGTCGAGCGCGATACCAAGCAGGTCGCGACGCGCGATATCGGCAAGTCGGACATTGCGGGGGTGGAGAAATTCCTCTTCGGCGGCAAGCAGCTCACCGAGGACTTCCTGGTCAAAGTCGCGGAAGAGAAGCTGCAGAAGCGCTACGCCAAGACCGCCGGGCAAACCGCGATTCGCATGCGCCCCAAGAAGAAAAACCCGCACTACAAAGAGATCATCCTCGTGGTCGAGGACGCGACCGGCAAAGTGCCCTCGTTCGTGGTGTGGAACCAGGATGGCAGCACCAACCAGTTCGAGCTGGCGAAGATCGTCCGCAATGGCGGCCTCACGGCGGCGGACGTGAAGTTCACGAAGCCCGCCGGCTACACCGTCGTCGACGGCTGAGCCCGGTTGTGTGATTACGCCGGGAGCTGGCACCCGGGCGCGTTGAACACTCCAGGGGTCTGCTGCTACCTTCTGCGGAATCTCGGGCGGGGTCCGGCTGCGCCGTTGCGCGTCGGCTCGCTCGACCGCGAATCAACGCATCACAAGGTTTGCCGAAAACATGATGGACAAAACCCTCAAATTGCTTGGACTTGGACTCTGCATCGCGATCGCCGGCGGTTGTGGCGACGATGGCACCGACGGGACTGGCTCGGACGACAGCGCGACGACCGACGGCACCGGTGGCACTGCAGAAACCACCGACACGCCGACCACCGGCACCGACCCCTCGGCGACGACCACCGACACGCCGAGCACCACCGACGAGCCCTCGACCGGCGTCGACCCGGACTCCTCCGGTGGCCCCGCGGGCGCGTGCCTCGGCCAGCCTGAGTCCGGCGCGCCAGAAGGCGAAGGCTGCGCGGCGAACTCCGAGTGCGAGTCCGGCGTTTGCCTGCTGTTCCAAGACGTCCCCGTCGACGACGACGCGGTGTGCAGTGCGGTCATCGAGGACTGCAGCACCCGCATCACGGGCACGGTCTACGACTTCTCGACGCTGGCGCCGATCCCCGACCAGGACGTGAACATCGTCAAGGCGCTCGACGCCCTGACCAACCCCGGCGGCGCCGAGCCCGTCGCGGGCGGCACCTCGTCGGCCGAAGGCACCTTCGACTTCCAGTCCGACGGCCCCATCTCCTCGCCTATCGCGATCATCGCGACGGTCGGCGGCGGAGACTTCTTCCTCACCGCGACCGGCGTTGCGTCGGACAACGGCGGCTACGAAGTCGGCACCGGCATCCACGAGTTCTGGGCCGTTCCGCAGACGTCGATCGACACCTGGAACATGGGCCTCGACGGCGTCGAGGGCGGTCCGCTGGGCACCGGCGGCGGCATCGTCGGCTTCGTGCGTGACGCCGATGGCAACCCCGTCGCCGGCGCGACCGTCACGCCGATGATGGACGGCTCGGGTGCGACCATCCGCTACCCGCAGGCCGACGGCTCCCTGTCCGACGCGATGACCGACGAGACCGGTCTGTACGTCGCCCTCGGTGGCGCGAGCACCGGCGAGGACTACGTCGCCGACGCCAATGGCATGACGGGCAGCGGCACCGCTGGCACCGCGCCGAACGTCGTCTTCGCGCTGGTCCTCACGGTTCAGTAGCCTCGGAGACACTCCGGCGTTCAATGCGCCCCGGCCTCTGCGGTCGGGGCGTTTTTCGTTGGTCATGCATCGTGGCCAGGCGGCGGCGAGCGCGGGATTTCGAATTCGTGCACCGATGTGGGTCTAGATGCGTGCAGACTCACCTTCGCGGGGGTGCCGCACCTGTGGTAACGGTGATCGAGAGCTGTTAGCAACGACTGACCGGTCGGTCAGTCAGCAACGCAGCCGGAGAACGAACCAATGTCCCTACGCACCCTTCCGATGTCCCCCTTGATGCGCATTGCGGCCGTACTCCTGCCGGTCGCGCTCTGCACCACCGCCTGCGATTCTGACGACCCCTCCGGCACCGGAGACACGGAGGGCTCCGGCGACACCGACGGCGCCGACGAGAGCACCGGCGTCGCCAACCTCCCCGACGGCTGCAACTACTACGTCGAGGCGCCCTCCGAGACTGCGCAAGATGAACTCATCACCGCGCTGGTCGACGTGCAGCCGATGGAGACGGTCTGCGTCGGCCCCGGCACGTTCACGATCACGCGGCAGCTGACGATCACGGCCGACGACGTGACGCTACGCGGCGCGGGTCAGGATGACACCGTTTTCGACTTCAGCAACCAAAACAGCGGTGGCAACGGCATCCTCATCGAGGGCGACCGCACCACCATCGACTCGCTGACCGTGGTGGAGACGCCTGGCGACGGCATCCGCGCCAACGACGTCGACGGCGTCCGCTTCCTCAACGTCACGGTCGGCTGGGCCGCCGAGGCGGACGAGACCAACGGTGCGTACGCGCTGTATCCGGTGCAGTCCGAGAACGTCATCATCGACGGCTGCGTCGTCTACGGTGCCGCCGACGCCGGCGTGTACCTGGGCCAGTCGGGCAAGTCGCTGATCGAGAACTCCGAGGCGTACGGCAACGTCATCGGGATCGAGGTCGAGAACTCGACCGACGTCGTCGTTCGCAACAACAACGCGCACGACAACACCAACGGCATCCTCGTGATCACGCTGCCGGGCCTCGACATCCTCGACGGCAAGCGGGCGAACGTTTACGACAACATCGTCGAGAACAACAACCTCGTGAACTTCGGCGACCCGGGGACCACCGTCGGGCTCATTCCGCCCGGTGTCGGCGTCCTGCTCGTGGCGACCGACACGAACGAGATCTGGAACAACACCATCACCGGCAACAAGAGCGCCGCCGTTGCGATGATTGGCTTCCTCGACTCGCTGTTCGGCGCCGCCAACGACCCCGACTTCGACATCTACTCCGAGGGCAACAACATCCACAGCAACACGATCTCCGGCAACGCGGAGGACCCCGACCAGCTCGTGCTCGTGCTCAACGGCAACGCCGCGCCGGGCCCCGAGATCATCGTGGGTGGATGCTTCGACCCCGAGAAGGACCAAAGCGACGAGGCGCTGGCCAACTGCTTCGCGGTCGAGGAGTCGCAGTTCTTCAACGCCGATGCCTGCCAGCAAAACGGCGGCACGAACACGGACATCGCTCCGTACACGTGCACGCAGCCGGCGCTGCCGACCGACTCGCCCGTCGACCCCTTCTAAGCCTCAGACGACACGACGATGACGCACACTTCGTTTTCCCGCCTCTCCCTCGCGCTCCTGCTGCTCGCCGGCGCGTGTGGGGACCCTGAGACCTCCGAAGAAGAGATGGCCGCACCCGCGGTGCTCGACCTCGACGCGTATCCCTTCGAAACGCTGTCCGAGTACAACTTCTTCAAGGGGGAACTCAGCGAGCTCGAACCGAACGAGCGCGTCATCCCGTACACCGTGTCGGCCCCGCTGTGGGCCGACGCGGCCGAGAAGGGTCGTTACTTCATCATTCCCGAAGACGCGGCCATCGGGTTCACCGACTTCGACGAGTGGGACTATCCCGCGGGCTCGGTGTTCATCAAGAACTTCTACTTCGACCAAGACCGAGGCGAGGGCGAAGACCTGCGCGTGATCGAGACGCGGCTTCTCGTACTCGAGGAAAGCGGAGACTGGCAGAGCTACGGCTACCTCTGGAACGAGGAGCAGACCGAAGCCGAGCAGATCAAGGCGGGCGCCGACGTGTTTGTCGACGTGATCGATGAGGCCGGCAACGCTTCGGAGCAGCTGTACCTGGTGCCCGACCAGAACACCTGCGAGAGCTGTCACCAGCGCGACGACCGGAAGCTGATCATCGGGCCGACGACGCACCAGATGAACACGACCTGGGCGATCGCTGGCAGGGACGAGAGCGAGGTCAATCAGATCGATTGGCTTGCCGAGAACGGATTGTTCACCGGTGACGTGCCCGCATCGACCGACCTCCCAGCGTTTGCGAATCCGGCGGGGGACGCGTCGCTCGATGAGCGCGCGCGGGCGTACCTGCATGGCAACTGTGCCCACTGCCACCGCGCTGGCGGTGCCGGCGGGTCGAGTGGACTCAAGTTCACCGCGTGGGAGGAGAACGAGGCCGACTTCGGCGTCTGCAAGCTGCCCGCCGCCGCAGGCCCAGGCGCAGGCGGCCGCCGCTACGACATCTGGCCGGGCAAGCCCGAGGAGAGCATCATCCCGTTCCGCATGGCGAGCGAGGATCCCGAGATCAAAATGCCGGAGCTGCCGAGCCTTCTCGCCGACGACTTCGGCGTCGACCTGGTCACGCAGTGGATCCTCGAGATGCCCGGCGAAGACTGCGAATAGCCGAGCGCCCCCCTCGGGAGCGACCCCCTCAGCCAGCGAAGGGGCCCGAGAAAACCCTCGCGATCGTGAAGGAGCGAGCGACCCGAAGGGTTGCAAGCGGGAAAGAAGAAGTCGCGGTGAGTAGAGGGCCGCAAGGAAAGAGACCGGGGCCCCTCAGCACCCGAGGCGGCTCGAAACCCTTCGAGCGCGAAGGAGCGAGCGACCCGAAGGGACGCGGAGCGG